>NZ_CAXAQF010000002.1:0-338181 GCF_963970735.1 Pseudomonas sp. RA_35y_Pfl2_P32 | reverse complement strand
ATCAGGATCGTTGGGCATCGATTCTCATCGAGGCGCGGGGTAGCTCCCCCACTCAGACGCCGAATAGATGAAAGCAAGCCAAACACGACATCAGAAACAGTATTGCAGAAAAGGGGGTAACCATAGATGTGGGAGCTGGCCGGGCGGCGCTCCGCTCGCCCGCGATGGGGCCGGTACATTCAGCATCGATGATGCCTGATATACCGCCATCGCTGGCAAGCGGAGCGCCGCCCGGCCAGCTCCCACAGTGTCATTTTTGTAGAACGGCTTTTACCGCCGCGACAACCCGCTCGACATCATCGGTGCTCATGCTCGAGAACATCGGCAGCGACACGATCAGCCGGCCAACCCGCTCGGCCACCGGAAACATCCCCTCCTTGAAACCGCGCTCGCGGTACAGACTCAGCAGGTGAATCGGCGGGTAGTGATAGCCGACGCCAACCCCCAGTGCCTGCATTTTCTCCATGAACGTGGCCCGTGCCGGTTGGCCATCCGCACGTTCCGGCAGCACCAGCTGGAACAGGTGCCAGTTGCTCTGGGTGAAATCGGCCGGCGGTAGTTGGGCACCGTACCGGGCCTCGAAATCACCGCCAAAACACGCGAAGTAATGTTGCGCCAGCATGCGGCGATGGGCGGTGATCGCCTCGATCCCGGCAAACTGGCCCAGGCCGATGGCGGCGGCGATATCGGTCATGTTGAACTTGCCACCCAGCACATCCACGTCCAGGCCATCAAAACCACTGCGGGTTACGCCTTGCAGACGGTACTTCTCGGCCAACTGCGCCTCTTGCGCGTTGTTCAGCACCAGGCAGCCGCCCTCGGAGCAGGTGACGTTCTTGTTCGCCTGGAAACTGAACGACACGAAGTCCCCCGTCGCCCCGATGCGTTGCCCATTCCAGCTGGAGCCCAGCGCCTGGGCGGCATCTTCGACGACGCGCAGGCCATGTTTGCGCGCGATGCCGTACAGGCGCTCCATGTCCAGCGGCAAGCCGGCCAGGTACACCGGGATTATGGCCTTGGTGCGTGGGGTGATGGCGGCTTCGAGCCGGTCCAGGTCGATGTTGCGGGTGATCGGATCGATGTCGGCAAACACCGGGGTAGCGCCGACCTCGAGAATCACGTTGGCCGTGGCCACCCACGAGATGGGGGTAGTGATCACTTCGTCGCCGGCGCCGATCCCGGCGATGCGCAAGGCGATCTCCATGGTGCAGGTGCCCGAGTTGAACGTCCGCACCGGCCGTCCGCCGAAGTACTCGGACAGTTGGGCTTCGAAGGCCTGGACCTTGGGCCCGCTGGTGATCCAGCCGGAGCGCAGGACATCGCCGACGGCGGCAATGGTGGCTTCATCGATGACGGGTTTGGAAAACGGCAGAAAAGGCTGTTGGCTCATGGCGATCAGGGGACCCGAGTGGCGGACGTGGGTGATGCGCTGCACAGAATGGCTCCGATTGGCCGAAGACACCATACCGTGCGCACAGGGCAGCTATGCTGCCAGAACCGAGTTGAACAGACGCTGAGCGCCATTCAAGAGAGAGCCCGTCATGTCCCAGTTGCCCAGCTTGAGCCAGTTACGCGATCCCAATGCCTTCCTGCGCCGCCACCTGGGGCCGGACGCCGCCGAACAACAGGCCATGCTCGACAGCCTCGGGCTTGGCAGCCGGGGCGAGTTGATCGAGCAGACGGTACCGCCGGCCATTCGCCTGAATCGGCCGCTGGACCTGCCGCCGGCCCTGGACGAGCAGAGCGCCCTGGCCAAACTGCGTGGTTATGCCGAACAGAATGAGGTCTGGACCAGCCTGATCGGCATGGGCTACCACGGCACCCTGACGCCCGCCGTGATCCTGCGTAACGTGTTGGAAAACCCCGGTTGGTATACGGCCTACACCCCGTACCAGCCGGAAATCGCCCAGGGCCGGCTCGAGGCCCTGCTCAATTTCCAGCAATTGACCATCGACCTGACAGGCCTGGAACTGGCCAACGCGTCGCTGCTCGATGAAGCCACGGCGGCGGCGGAAGCCATGGCCCTGGCCAAGCGTGTGGCCAAGTCGAAAAGCAATCTGTTCTTCGTCGACGAGAACTGCCATCCGCAGACCATTTCCGTGGTGCAGACCCGTGCCCAGGGATTTGGCTTCGAACTGATTGTCGACGCGGTGGATAACTTGCCCCGGTACCAAGTGTTCGGCGCGCTGTTGCAGTACCCCGACACCCACGGCGAGATTCGTGACCTGCGGCCCTTGATCGACCACCTGCACGCCCAACAGGCCCTGGCCTGTGTGGCCGCGGACCTGCTGAGCCTGTTGTTGCTGACCCCGCCAGGTGAAATGGGCGCCGACGTGGTGTTCGGTTCGTCCCAGCGCTTTGGCGTGCCCATGGGCTATGGCGGCCCGCATGCGGCGTTTTTCGCCAGCCGTGACGAATACAAACGGGCGATTCCCGGGCGCATCATCGGCGTCTCGAAAGACGCCCGGGGCAATGTTGCCCTGCGCATGGCCCTGCAAACCCGCGAGCAACATATCCGCCGCGAGAAGGCCAACTCGAACATCTGCACCGCCCAGGTGCTGCTGGCCAACATTGCCAGTTTTTATGCGGTCTACCACGGCCCGCAGGGGCTCAAGCACATTGCGCAACGGGTGCACCGCCTGACCTGCATCCTCGCCGCCGGCCTTGAGCGCAACGGCATTACCCGGCTCAACCAGCAGTTTTTCGACACCCTGACCCTGGACGTCGGCGGCAGCCAGACGGCAATCATCGAATCGGCCAAGGCCGTGCAGATCAACCTGCGGATTCTCGGTCGCGGCCAGGTCGGCCTGAGCCTGGACGAACGTTGCGACGAAAGCACGGTGGCGAAGCTGTTCGACGTATTCCTCGGTGCCGACCATGGACTGCAGGTGGCCGAACTGGATGGGCAGACGCTGGCCTCGGGCATTCCGGCAGAGTTGCTGCGCACCAGTCGCTATCTGCGCCACCCGGTGTTCAACGCGCACCACAGCGAAACCGAGATGCTGCGCTACCTCAAGCAACTGGAGAACAGGGACCTGGCGCTCAACCAGTCGATGATCCCGCTGGGCTCCTGCACCATGAAACTCAATGCCACCAGTGAGATGATCCCGATCACCTGGCCAGGTTTCGCCAACCTGCACCCCTTTGCCCCGAAAGAGCAGGCGATGGGCTACGGGTTGATGATCAGCGAGCTGGAGCGCTGGTTGTGCGCGATCACCGGTTTCGACGCGATCTGCATGCAACCCAACTCCGGCGCACAGGGCGAATATGCCGGGTTGTTGGCGATCCGCAAGTATCACGAAAGCCGTCAGCAGGGCGCGCGCGATATCTGCCTGATCCCGGCATCGGCCCATGGCACCAACCCGGCGTCGGCGCAGATGGCCGGGATGCAGGTGGTGATTGTCGAGTGTGACGCTGCCGGCAACGTCGACCTTGAAGACTTGAAGAGCAAGGCGTCGGCGGCCGGTGATAAGCTGGCCTGCCTGATGGCCACCTACCCCTCGACCCATGGGGTGTACGAGGAGGGCATCAGCACGATCTGCGACGTTATCCACAGCCACGGCGGCCAGGTGTACATGGATGGCGCCAACCTCAACGCCCAGGTTGGGTTGGCGCGGCCGGCGGATATCGGTGCCGATGTGTCCCACATGAATCTGCACAAGACCTTCTGCATTCCCCACGGCGGAGGTGGGCCGGGGATGGGGCCGATTGGCGTGCGCGCGCACCTGGCACCGTTCGTGGCCAATCACCCGGTGGTACCGCTGGACGGGCCGGACCCCAAGAACACCGCGGTCAGCGCCGCGCCCTGGGGCAGTGCGAGCATCCTGCCGATCAGTTGGATGTACATTGCGATGATGGGCCCGCAACTGGCTGATGCCAGCGAAGTGGCGATCCTGTCGGCCAACTACCTGGCCGAACACCTGTCTGGTGCCTTCCCGGTGCTGTTCAGTGGGCGTAACGGGCGGGTGGCCCATGAATGCATCCTCGATCTGCGACCACTCAAGGCCCAGACCGGGATCAGTGAAGAAGACGTGGCCAAGCGCCTGATGGACTACGGCTTCCACGCGCCGACCATGTCGTTCCCGGTGGCGGGGACCTTGATGGTCGAGCCCACCGAAAGCGAGTCCAAGGCGGAGCTGGACCGTTTTATCGGCGCGATGCTGAGTATCCGCGCGGAAATCACCGAAGTGCAGAACGGCAACTGGCCGGCCGACGACAACCCGCTGAAGCGCTCGCCCCATACCCTGGCGGACATTACCGGGGTCTGGGAGCGGCCCTACAGCATCGAACAGGCGGTGACCCCGGATGCCCACACCCGAGCGCACAAGTACTGGCCGACGGTGAATCGGGTGGACAACGTCTATGGCGACCGCAATCTGTTCTGTGCCTGTGTGCCGCTGGATGAGTACCGATAAAGGCTGATTTCCAGGCAAAAAAATGCCGCTCGAACGAGCGGCATTTTGGTCTCGGCAACCCGTTACTGTTGCGCGAGGGTGTTGCTGGCCAGGATCGCGTTGGCCAATTCCATATCAGTGGCCTTCAGGCCCGGGTTGTCGGCGCGGACCTTTTGCAGCGCCGATTCGAGGAACGGGCCACGAATGTTGCCGTCACTGGCCACGAAGCTCCCGGCGTCGTCCTGGGCAGCAAGTACCATCTTGTGGTCCTTGGAGGTCAGGTAGGTGGAGGCGGTGGTTGCCCCCGAGGAGATGACATTGCGCCAGAAGGTATCGGCCATGACGGACCCGGCAGACAGAGAGAGCAGGGCAAGGGTAGCGGCGGCCAGTTTGACACGCATGTAAGGTGACTCCAGTGGGTTCAGATTGACTGGCGGATTGGATCGGCAAAGCGCACTTGAGTTCCGTGACCGCTAATCAACCTGTTCAACCAGGATCACCACCCCCTCCAGGCCCACCACCCGTACTTTGGCCCCCGCCGGGGTATCCGGCCCCCTGGCCATCCAGACACCGTCAGCGACCTTGACTTTGCCACGTCCGTCGACAATCGCCTGGTGCACCACAAAGACCTTGCCGATCAGCTCCTGGCCCCGCAGGTTGAGGTTCGGCTGGTCGCTGGCGCGTACCGCGCTGCGCTGGCGATGCCACCAGTACAGCGCGGTGAGGATCGACAGCAAGCCGAACAACAGCAGTTGCAGTTCCCATGACAGGTCGGGCAGGACGAAGGTCAGCACCCCGACTGCGGCAGCGGCCAGGCCGATCCACAGCAGGTAACCCCCGGCACCAAACACTTCGAGGATCAACAGGACGGTGCCCAGTGCGAGCCAGTCCCAGAACGACAGGTGTTGCAGGAATGCCCACATAGCTCTCGCCTCAGGCTTTCTTGGAATCGAACGTGGCTTTGACGATCTCGCCGATACCGCCCACCGCGCCGATCACCTGGCTGGCTTCCAGCGGCATCAGTATCACTTTGCTGTTGTTGGCCGACGCCAGTTTGCCCAGGGCGTCGATGTATTTTTGCGCGACAAAGTAGTTCACCGCCTGCACGTTGCCATTGGCGATCGCCTCGGACACCACTTTGGTGGCCTGGGCTTCGGCTTCGGCTTGCCGCTCGCGCGCCTCGGACTCGAGGAATGCCGCTTGCCGGCTGCCTTCGGCTTCGAGGATTTGCGCCTGCTTCTTGCCCTCGGCGGTGAGAATCGCTGAAGCCCGCAGGCCCTCGGCCTCGAGGATTTGCGCACGCTTGATCCGCTCGGCTTTCATCTGCCCGGACATGGCCGCCATCAGGTCGGCGGGTGGGCTGATGTCCTTGATCTCGATCCGGGTGATCTTGATGCCCCAGGGGGCCGTCGCTTCGTCCACTGTGCGCAGCAGTTTTTCGTTGATCCCGTCACGCTGGCTGAGCATGGCATCCAGTTCCATCGAGCCGAGCACGGTGCGGATGTTGGTTTGCAGCAGGTTGCGGATAGCGTGTTCGAGGTTGTTCACCTCGTAGGCTGCCTGTGCGGTGTTGACCACCTGGAAGAAGCACACGGCGTCGATCTGCACCGTGGCGTTGTCGGCGGTGATGACTTCCTGCGGCGGGATATCCAGCACGCTTTCCATCACGTTGATCTTGCGGCCGATGCGGTCCATCACCGGGATAATGATGTTCAGGCCGGGCTTGAGGGTGTTGGTGTAGCGGCCAAAACGCTCCACGGTCCACTGGTACCCCTGGGGCACGACCTTGAAACCCATGAAGAGAATGGCGACCACCAGGCCGAGGAAAAGTAAAAGTACGCTACCGGTTTGCATGAAATGTCCCTATTCAATCAATGAAGGTGCAGGCCTGAGTGTAGCGGCGCGTGCTTGCCACGGGCACGCTTTACTTTGGTTCAGGCTGCGGCGTGACCCGCAACACTTCTTCGACGGTGGTCAATCCGGCCGCGACCTTCTCCGCCCCCGCCAGGCGCAGGCTGCGCATGCCGTCCAGGATGGCCTGGCGACGGATGGCCTGCAGATCGCAGTCGGCACCGATCAGGGCCTTGAGGCTGGTGCTCAACGGCATGATTTCATAGACCCCGGCGCGGCCGCGATAGCCGCTGTCGCGGCACTCCAGGCAACCGATGGCGCGTCGTGCCTGTTGGGGCGCTGGCACTTGAAGAGGCTGGTTGAGGCTGTGCCAGGTGTCGGCGTCCAGGGTCAGCGGCGCCTTGCAGTGCGGGCACAGGGTGCGCACCAGGCGCTGGGCCATGACGCCGAGCACGGTGGCCTTGATCAGGTAAGGCGCGATGCCCAGCTCCAGCAGGCGACTGATGGCGCCGGGTGCATCGGTGGTGTGCAGGGTCGACAGCACCAGGTGCCCGGTGAGCGCCGCCTGGATGGCCATCTCGGCGGTTTCCAGGTCGCGGATTTCGCCGATCATGATGATGTCCGGGTCCTGGCGCATCAGGGCACGCACGCCGCTGGCAAAGCCCAGGTCAATGTTGTGCTGGACCTGCATCTGATTGAATGCCGGCTCAAGCATTTCGATCGGGTCTTCGATGGTGCAGAGGTTGATCTCGGGTGTCGCGAGTTGCTTGAGGGTGGTGTAGAGCGTGGTGGTCTTGCCCGAACCCGTGGGCCCGGTGACCAGGATGATGCCGTTGGGCTGGCCGGTCATGGCCTGCCAGCGACGCAGGTCGTCGGCGCTGAAGCCCAGTTGATCGAAGTCCTGGAGCAGCACCTGGGGGTCGAAGATGCGCATCACCAGTTTTTCACCGAAGGCGGTGGGCAGCGTCGACAGGCGCACTTCCACTTCGCCGCCTTCCGGCGCCCGGGTCTTGACCCGGCCGTCCTGGGGTTTGCGTTTTTCGGCGACGTTCATCCGCCCCAGGTTTTTCAGGCGACTGACCATCGCCAGGGTGACCTGCGGCGGGAACTGGTAGACGTTGTGCAGCACCCCGTCGATGCGAAAACGCACCGTGCCTTGTTCGCGCCGGGGTTCGATGTGGATATCGCTGGCGCGCTGCTGGAAGGCGTACTGGAACAACCAGTCGACGATATTGACGATGTGCGCGTCATTGGCGTCCGGCTCCTGGTGACTGGCACCGAGGTTGAGCAATTGTTCGAAGCTGCCTTGGGGGGTGAGCGGCTGAGCTATATGGCTCGCGCCGTTGACCGATTTGGCCAGGCGATAGAACTCCACGCAAAAGCGCCGGATCTCTAGCGGATTAACCACCACCCGCCGGATCGGCCGTTGCAGGACATGGCTCAGGTCGGCTTCCCAACTGCGTACGTAGGGTTGCGCACTGGCCACGGTGACTGCCTCGTGGTCGACGGCCAGCGCCAGAATCCCGTGGCGCTGGGCGAAGGCGTAGGACATCAGCGGGGTGGTGCGCGCGACGTCGATTTTCAACGGATCGATGCGCACGTAGGGTTGGCCGGCCTGCCGTGCCAGCCACTGGGTCAGGCGTTCGAGATCCAGCGGGTGACCGCCGTGCAGGGCGTCGGGCAGGTGGTGGCTGGCGAGCAGTTCCAGGGGGTGCAGCGGCGGGTTGGCGGCGCTGCGGCGGGCGCTCAGGGCCTGTTCGGCCGCGGCGTGGCTGATCACGCCTTGAGCGAGCAGGTCGCGCAGTAATTGATGGAAATCCAGCCAGCGATCCTGGGGGGCGAGTTGAACGGACATCCGGACTCCTTGGGCAATGACCCTGCACTCGGTGCTGTCGCAGCGTTGAATGCCAAGCCTAGCCCCCGTCCAGGCCGCCCGTTCGAGCCTTGCCCGATCAAGCGTTGCGAGGTTTTGCCGGGACCTTCAGCCCGCCGCCTGCGCCGGCGCAAGCCATTGTGAATCAGCCGGTTGCAGTTGGACCGAGCAGACACAGATCAAGTTACGCAGTTTTTCCGCGAGCACCTCGGCGCGGTGCCAGCTCAGGCCGTCAATCACGATATCGAGTGACAACACGTCGCCCTCGCGGGTCATGTGGACCGCTTGCGGCAGCAGCAACTGCAAGGCAAACAGGTTCAGCGCCCGGCACAGCAGGTCCGGTTCGGCTTCGGCGAGCACCTGGTAGTGCACGCAGCAGTGGGCGTTGCCGGCGTGCCAGGCATCGGCGCGGCTGGGGGTGGTGCTGACGGCTTCGAGCGGGGGCATGGCGGGTCTCCAGATCAATGGAGGAATTTTTACATTCGAGGCCGGGTATTTCTTATCTATGATGGGATCTATTGGCTTTATTTCGAATAAAACAATTCATCAACTGCGTCTTCAAGGGTTTTTTTATGCACAGTGAGCTGGACGTTTATGACCGCCGGATTCTCGCGCTACTGCAAGAGGACGCCTCGCTGTCCAGCGCGCAGATCGCCGAGCAGGTTGGTTTATCGCAGTCACCCTGCTGGCGCAGGATCCAGCGGATGAAGGAGGAGGGGGTGATTCGCGGGCAGGTGACATTGCTTGACCGCAAGAAAATCGGCCTCAACACGCAGATCTTCGCCGAGGTCAAACTCAACGCCCACGGGCGTTCCAATTTCACTGAATTCACCGAGGCGATTCGCGGCTTTCCAGAGGTGCTGGAGTGTTATGTGCTGATGGGCGCGGTGGATTTCCTGCTGCGCATCGTCACCGCCGACATTGAAGCCTATGAGCGCTTCTTCTTCGAGAAGCTGTCGATGGTGCCGGGCATCCAGGAAGTGAACTCGATCGTGGCGTTGTCAGAGATCAAGTCGACCACCAGTTTGCCGGTGTTGCGAGGATAAAGACTTTTGGTGAATGAGCGGGCCTCATCGCGAGCAGCCCGCTTGCGGCCTGCTCGCGATGACGGTCTTACATGCGCAACAGCATTTTCCACGCACGGTTCTGGTACACCGCGATCGCCTGCTGCTTGCGTGCGTCCAACGCTTCGTCGGTGATCGGCTCGTTGGCCAATTGCGCCAGTTTGTTCAGTTCACCGTACAGGCGATCCATTTCCGGGATGTCCAGCACCGCGCGGGCGTGGTGCAACCAGGCCTGGATGCGCTCGATACGCGGCAGTTGCTCGGCGAGGTCTTCGGGCTGTTGCTGGTAGCGTTGCAACTGCAGTGAAGTGGCCTCTTCACCCAGCAGGCGTGGCAACCAGTTGCCCAACTGCGCGGCGCCCTGGCGATTGCCACGGGTGTTGCGCTCGGCTGTCCAGGTGCGGGCCAGCAGCCAGCGCGAGGCGTTCAGCGAGAACTGGCCCCAGCGCGGATCTTCAAGCTCTTCGAGGAACTGTTCTGGAGCGGCCTTGCGCACATCTTCGTCGTCCTGGCCGAACTGCACCAGCGGACGCCAGTCTTCGAGCAAGGCATCCAGGGCTACGCGCAGGTCGTGGGTCGACTGGCGCGGGGCGGCCTGGCCCAGGCTGCCGATCAGGGCGCGCAGTTCGGCGAGGCTCTCGACCCAGTCTTGCAGCAGGCGCCAGTGACCATTGAAGCGATACTGCTCGGCCAGGCGCTGGCTGCTGCCCAGCAGGTACCAGCCCAGCGCGGCGAAGGCGTCGTCCAGCGGCAGTTCGAAGCTCAGTTGCGGGGCTGGCAGGCTCAGCGAATAGCTGTGGGCGTCGAACAGGCGATAGCCGCGTTCAGCCTTGCTGATGTCGCACGGCATCAGCGCCAGGGTGGCGGCCAGCTCGGCGGCCAGTTCCAGCAATGCAGCCGGCTCGCCTTCGCGCAGCTCCAGCTCCAGTTCGCAGATTTCTTCTTTCTGCTTGCCGACTACCACGTGACCGAGGTCCAGGGCGGCTTCGATGACCACCTTGGCCTTGCCGCGACCCCAGGCGATTTCGGCGCGCTCGCGGACGAAGTCAGTGGTGAAGATCGGCTTGAGGGTTTTTTTGTCCAGCTCTGCCAGCTCTTGCGGCCAGCATTCGCCGTCGAGTTTTTTCACGTCGAGCTTGGCTTTGGCCAGGTTCCAGTCGTATTCGTTGCGCTCGGACAGACCCGCGACGCTTTGGCCACGGGTCTTGAGGGTCTGAATCACTTCTTCGCCGTCGCGGCGCAGGCGCAGGGCAACCTTGGCGCGGGCCAGGTCACGCTCTGGGGTGTCGAAGTACTGATTCATCAACTCACGGCGTTCCCAGCCACTTTTGTTGCGTTTTTTCAGTAACGGGTGCTCGCGCAGAGCGGCGAGGGTTTCGCGGCTGACGCGGAGTTTGATTTCGGTTTCTTTCTGCATGGCCGGAAAATCCAGGATCGGGAGCGCAGCCGGGGAAATGTGTGGCTGCCAAGGCCGTGCAGTGTACAGCACTCACTAAACCTGCGCGCCGCGACGGTTTATTCCGGTGACCGGATGGTTCTATGATGGACTTCAATCCGGGAGTTGGAGTCAGCGATGCCTTTGCCATCCATGAAAGACCAGTTCGCTGCGCTGATTGCCGCACCGTCTGTCAGTTGCACTCAAGCGCACCTGGATCAGAGCAATCGCCCGGTCATTGATTTGCTGGCCACCTGGCTCGGCGACCTGGGTTTTGCCTGTGACATCCAGCAGGTCAGCCCCGGTAAATTCAACCTGCTGGCCACCTTCGGCACCGGCCCCGGCGGCCTGGTGCTGGCCGGGCACAGCGATACGGTGCCCTTCGACGGCGCGCTGTGGCAGACCGACCCTCTGAAGCTCACCGAAGTCGACGGGCGCTGGATCGGCCTGGGCAGCTGCGACATGAAGGGCTTTTTCGCCCTGGCCATCGACGCCGTGCTGCCGTTGCTCGACCAGCCGTTCAAGCAACCCCTGATGATTCTTGCCACCTGCGACGAAGAAAGCTCGATGTCCGGTGCCCGCGCCCTGGCGGCGGCCGGCAAGCCGTTGGGCCGGGCGGCGGTGATCGGTGAGCCGACGGGGCTCAAGCCAATCCGCCTGCACAAGGGGGTGATGATGGAGCGCATCGACATCCTTGGGCAAAGCGGCCACTCCTCCGACCCGCGCCTGGGTCATAGTGCGCTGGAAGCCATGCACGATGCGATGGGCGAGCTGCGCGGCTTGCGCCTGCTGTGGCAGCGCGAGTTCCGCAACCCGCAGTTCAGCGTGCCGCAACCGACCCTCAACTTTGGCTGCATCCACGGCGGCGACAACCCCAACCGCATCTGCGGCCAGTGTTCCCTGGAGTTCGACCTGCGGCCCTTGCCCGGCATGGACCCGAACGCCCTGCGTGAGGCCATTCGGCAGAAGCTGGGGCCGGTCGCCGAGCGCCACCAGGTGAAGATCGACTATGCGCCGCTGTTCCCCGAAGTGCCGCCGTTCGAGCAGGCGCAAGACTCGGAACTGGTACGGGTGGCCGAAAGACTCACCGGGCATAGCGCCGAAGCAGTGGCGTTCGGCACCGAAGCGCCTTATCTTCAGCGCCTGGGTTGCGAAACCCTGGTGCTCGGCCCTGGCGATATCGCCTGCGCCCACCAGCCGGGGGAATTCCTGGAAATGTCACGTTTGACGCCTACCGTGCATCTATTACGGCAACTGATCGAACATTACTGCCTGACCCCGGCGTAAATCCCGGGGTCAACCACCCGTATTCATGAGGAGAGCGCGCGTGTCGCCAAGCCTGTTCCGACGATAACCATCAGCCCGCTGTGCGTTTTGCTTCGTCCTTTTTTCGGCTGCTATTTATTACAGGTGCAGGTGTTATGCCCGAATACGTCAACTGGCTTCGTCACGCTTCCCCTTACATCAACGCTCACCGCGACTGCACCTTTGTCGTCATGCTGCCCGGTGACGGCGTCGAGCATGCGAACTTCGGCAACATCGTCCACGACCTGGTGCTGCTGCACAGTCTCGGGGTGCGCCTGGTGCTGGTGCACGGTTCGCGCCCGCAAATCGAAACCCGCCTCGCCGCGCGCGGCCTGACCCCGCATTACCACCACGGGATGCGCATCACCGATGCCGCCACCCTGGAGTGTGTGATCGATGCCGTTGGCCAGTTGCGCATCGCCATCGAGGCGCGCCTGTCGATGGACATGGCGTCCTCGCCGATGCAGGGCTCGCGCCTGCGGGTGGCCAGCGGCAACCTGGTGACGGCACGGCCGATCGGCGTGCTCGAGGGGGTCGACTACCACCACACCGGCGAAGTGCGCCGGGTTGACCGCAAGGGCATCAACCGTCTGCTGGATGAGCGCTCCATTGTGCTGCTGTCGCCCTTGGGTTACTCGCCCACCGGGGAAATCTTCAACCTGGCCTGCGAAGACGTCGCCACCCGTGCCGCCATTGACTTGGGGGCTGACAAGCTGCTGCTGTTCGGCGCCGAAACGGGTCTGATCGACGAAAACGGCCGCCTGGTCCGTGAACTGCGCCCGCAACAAGTGCCAGCCCATTTGCAGCGCCTGGGTGCCAACTACCAGGCCGAACTGCTGGACGCGGCCGCGCAAGCCTGCAGCGCCGGTGTCGGTCGTAGCCACATCGTCAGTTATGCCGAAGATGGCGCGCTGCTCACTGAACTGTTCACCCGTGATGGTGGCGGTACGCTGGTGGCCCAGGAGCAGTTCGAATTGCTGCGCGAGGCGGCCATCGAAGACGTCGGTGGTTTGCTGGATTTGATCAGCCCACTGGAAGAGCAGGGGATCCTGGTGCGGCGCTCGCGCGAAGTGCTGGAGCGCGAGATCGAGCAGTTCAGCGTGGTCGAGCGCGAAGGGATGATCATTGCCTGTGCGGCCTTGTATCAGATTGCCGACTCGGATGCCGGCGAGCTGGCGTGCCTGGCCGTGAACCCGGAATACCGGCACGGCCGGCGTGGCGATGAACTGCTGGAGCGGATCGAAAGCCGGGCCCGGGCCCAAGGCCTCAAGACCCTGTTTGTCCTCACCACGCGCACTGCGCACTGGTTCCGCGAGCGCGGTTTTGTGCCCAGCAGCGTCGAGCGCCTGCCGTCGGCCCGGGCCTCGCTGTACAACTACCAGCGCAATTCGAAAATCTTCGAAAAAGCCCTCTGATCCTCCCGCTGATGCCCCGGCTTTTGTTGACAAAGGCCGGGGCTGACGGCCGCCGTGTGCCCGAGTGAGAAAGTATTTCACCCGATACACAAACTGTAACAATCCCCTTGGATGATGCGCGCCTCGCCCAATGAAGTCGCGTTTTTGATCGTGATTGACGATTGATGAAGGTCTTTTCAATCAAAAGATCTAAGGGCGTTCCGATAAATACCGATTAGTAATTACCCACGGGCGTTCGCTTCGACGAATGGGGATTTGCTATATTCCCGAATCGTATGAAAAACGATGAAATAATTCTTTTTGGGTTTATCGAAAATTCATTAACCTGAACCGACCGAATCATGCGGTTAGACCTTGGTCGTAGACACGCCTTGTTACGATTGACTTGGCTGTCACGCTCTGGCGCTAATCGCGCATCTGTGGATCCGGGGCATCAGACCCTGGACCAGGAAACACAAAAATTAGAAACGAGAGGAGTGAAACATGAACAAGTCCACCTTGGCCCTGGCAGTGGCCGTAGGGGTTGTCGC
This sequence comes from Pseudomonas sp. RA_35y_Pfl2_P32, assembly GCF_963970735.1. NCBI lineage: Bacteria > Pseudomonadati > Pseudomonadota > Gammaproteobacteria > Pseudomonadales > Pseudomonadaceae > Pseudomonas > Pseudomonas sp. RA_35y_Pfl2_P32. The sequence continues at coordinate 324,314 of NZ_CAXAQF010000002.1, read as the reverse complement.
GCAGCAGGCAGGCGCCGCCGGTTTTATCGAAGACAGCAAGGCCACCCTGGGCCTGCGCAACTTCTACATCAACACCGATAACCGCGACAACAACACCAAAGCCGCTGGTGCACAGAGCAAACAGGAAGAATGGGGCCAAGGTTTCGATCTGCGCTTCACCTCGGGTTACACCCAGGGCACCGTGGGCTTCGGTCTGGATGCCATCGGCCTGGTGGGCGTCAAGCTGGATTCCGGCGGCGGCACCAACGGCGCCACCGCCACTTCCTACGGCGGCACAGTGTTCCCAAGCAAGTCCAACGGTGAAGCCGTGGACAACTTCTCCAGCCTGGGCCTGACCGCCAAGGCCAAGATTTCCCAGACCGAACTGAAACTCGGCACCCTGCAGCCAAAACTGCCGGTGATCGTGACCAACGACGGTCGCATGCTGCCGCAAACCTTCCAGGGCGGCCAGATCACCACCAACGAGATCAAGGACCTGACCCTGGTCGGTGGCCAGATCGAGCACGCCAAAGGTCGTAACTCCAGCAACAACGAAGAACTGTCGATCGCTGGCGCCAACAGCCCAACCGCTTCGGGCCGCGACAGCAATAAGTTCATCTACGGCGGCGGTGACTACAAGATCACCAAGGACCTGACCGCGCAGTACTACTACGGCAACCTGGACGATTTCTACAAGCAGCACTTCCTGGGCCTGGTACACAACTGGGCAATCGGCCCGGGCGTGCTGAAGTCGGACTTCCGTTACTTCAACAGCCGCGATGACGGTGCCAACGGCCACGATCCGGCTTACTACACCACCGGTGACTACGGCACTGGCATCACCAAGGGCAAGGTCGACAACAACCTGTTCAGCGGCCTGCTGCTGTACACGGTGTCTGGTCACACCTTTGGTGGCGGTTACCAGGTCAGCAACGGCGACAGCGATTTCCCTTGGCTGAACCAGGGTGATGGCTCGTCGGCTTACCTGACGACCGACATGCAGATTGCCAAGTTTGCCCGTGCTGGCGAACGTACCTGGCAAGCTCGCTACTCCTACGACTTCGCTCAAGTGGGCGCGCCTGGCCTGACCGCGGGTATCGTCTACCTGCGTGGCGACAACATCGACACCTCGGGTAACGTCGGCACCACCAAGCCACAGACCAAAGTCAATGCCACTGGCGCCAGCGAGTGGGAACGCGACCTGACCGTGGCTTACGTGATTCCGCAGGGTCCGCTGAAGAACCTGGGTCTGACCTGGAAAAACGCCATGTGGCGCAACGACATCCCGGGTCAACGCGACCAGGATGAAAACCGCCTGATCGTCAGCTACTCGATCCCGCTGTTGTAACAGCGCGCTCGCCTGACTGATAAAAAAAGCCCCGCCAGGCATGACGCCTGGCGGGGCTTTTGTTTGCCGGCAGACCCACCCCCGTGTGTCTGCCGGCTTCCCTTCTTACAGCAACTCAAGGCCTTCTCGAACCTTGGGCAGCAGCGTGGTCGCTGCGGGCGCAGGCGTCCAGTGAACAGATATTTAATATTCGTTATTGTTCTAAATAAATCGATATTTATTCTTTTTAATTAGGAGAAAGGCCGGGCACAGTAGGCTCATTCCGCACTCATCAGGAGCAGCACCATGAGCCTCAGACTGGGCGACATCGCCCCCGATTTCGAACAGGATTCCAGCGCCGGCACCCTTCGTTTCCACGAGTGGCTGGGCGACAGCTGGGGCGTGCTGTTTTCCCATCCGGCGGACTTCACGCCGGTGTGCACCACGGAGCTGGGGTTGACCGCCAAGCTCAAGGATGAGTTTGCCCAGCGCGGGGTCAAGGCCATTGCCTTGTCCGTCGACCCGGTGGACTCGCACCATCGCTGGATCGAAGACATCAACGAAACCCAGAACACCCTGGTCAACTTCCCGATCCTGGCTGACGCCGACCGCAAGGTCTCGGACCTCTACGACCTGATCCACCCGAACGCCAACGATACCCTGACCGTGCGCTCGCTGTTCGTGATCGATCCGAACAAGAAGGTGCGGCTGACCATTACCTATCCGGCCAGTACCGGGCGCAACTTCAACGAAATCCTGCGGGTGATCGACTCGCTGCAACTCACCGACCATTACAAGGTGGCCACGCCGGCCAACTGGCAGGACGGTGACGAAGTGGTGATTGTGCCCTCGCTCAAGGACGAAGCAGAGATCGCCCAGCGCTTCCCTAAAGGCTACCGCGCGGTGAAGCCGTACCTGCGCCTGACGCCGCAGCCGAATCGTTAACAATCACAGGCCGTGGGAGCAGCCGCAGGCTGCGATTTTTTCCAGATGAACAGCAAAGCAGGGGTTTTCAGGCCGTTTCGACGGCCTTTTTTTGTCCGAACCTGGACTGTTTTGATATTCATTTTGAGTATAAACAAATTAATAAATATGATTTATAGATATATGAATCACCTGTTAAGGTCATTCCATCACCGCGAGATCGCAAGCTGCGAATCGCCTACAACCTACAAGGAATCAAGGTAATGCTGGTCGTCTCACTCGGAGGAAGTCCCAGCCAACGCTCCCGTTCTGGGGTGCTACTGGATCGCTCCCAACGCTGGTTGCAACAACAAGGGGTGGAAGTGGTGAGCTACCAGGTGCGGGACTTCCCGGCCGAAGACTTGCTGCATGCCCGCTTCGACAGCCCGAAGGTGATCGACCTGCTGCAACAGATTGCCAATGCCGATGGCCTGTTGATCGCCACGCCGGTCTACAAGGCGTCCTTTTCGGGCGCACTGAAAACCGTACTGGACCTGCTGCCTGAACGCGCCCTGAGCCACAAGGTGGTGCTGCCAATGGCCACGGGTGGCAGTATCGCCCACATGCTGGCGGTGGATTACGCGCTCAAGCCGGTGCTGTCGGCGCTCAAGGCCCAGGAAATGCTGCACGGCATCTTTGCCGAAGACCGTCAGATTGCCTACGGCGAAGGCAGTGCCCAGGCGAAGTTGGCACCTGAGTTGGAGCAACGGTTGAACGAAGCCCTGGAGCAGTTTTTCAGCGCCATGGCCCGCCGTCCGAAGCCGCTCGATCCCCACCTGTTGAATGAACGTTTGTTGAGTGCTCGCTGGAGCATTTGAGTCCCACCCGAAGTTTGAAGTACTGGCCTTACTCGCCCGCTAACGGGCAAGCAGGTGCAGCCACAACCCCACTGCAAAAAGGAGAGCGCCATGCGCCCTGTCATTTTGCGTCGCGGTCTGGTCGCTCTGTTTGCTGCGGCTGTGTCCTTCGGCGCCATTACTCAAGCTCAGGCCGAGACGTTACGCATCGGCTATCAGAAATACGGCACCCTGGTGCTGCTCAAAGCCAAGGGCACCCTGGAAAAAAGCCTCGCCGCCCAAGGCGTCGACGTGCAATGGACCGAATTCCCCGGTGGCCCGCAACTGCTCGAAGGCTTGAACGTCGGCTCCATCGACTTCGGCGTGACTGGCGAAACCCCGCCAGTGTTTGCCCAGGCCGCCGGTGCCGATCTGCTCTATGTCGCCTACGAGCCGCCCGCTCCCCACAGTGAAGCGATCCTGGTGCCGAAGGACTCGGCAATCCAATCGGTACAGGACCTCAAGGGCAAGAAAGTCGTGCTCAACAAGGGCTCCAACGTGCACTACCTGCTGGTGCGCGCCCTGGAAGACGCCGGCCTCAAATACAGCGACATCCAGACCGTGTTCCTGCCCCCGGCCGATGCCCGCGCGGCCTTCGAGCGTGGCAGCGTCGACGCCTGGGTGATCTGGGACCCGTACCAGGCTGCCGCCGAACAGCAACTGCAGGCACGCACCCTGCGTGATGGCAAAGGCATCGTCGACAACCACCAGTTCTACCTGGCCACCCAGCCTTACGCCGAGCAGCACCCGGCCGTGATCAAGACCCTGGTGGATGAAGTCCGTGCTGTCGGTGAGTGGTCCCAGGCCAACCCCGAGGACGTGACCAAACAGGTGGCGCCACTGCTCGGCCTGCCCGCCGACATCACCCTGACCTCGGTGAAACGCCAGGGCTACGGTGCGCATTTCCTGACGCCGGAAGTGGTCGCGGCGCAGCAGAAAATCGCCGACAGCTTCTACCAGCTCAAGTTGATCCCCAAACCCTTGAGCATCAACGACGTGATCTGGACGCCGCCGGCGACCGTTGCCAAAACCCAGTAATTCGACTTTCCAAGGAGACCACTCCATGAGCCTCAATATTTTCTGGTTCCTGCCGACCCACGGCGACGGCCATTACCTTGGCACTGCCGAAGGCGCGCGCGCCGTTGACCATGGCTACCTGCAGCAAGTCGCCCAGGCGGCGGATCGCCTGGGTTTCGGCGGGGTGTTGATCCCCACCGGACGCTCCTGCGAAGACTCGTGGCTGGTGGCGGCCTCGCTGATCCCGGTGACCCAGCGCCTGAAGTTCCTGGTCGCCCTGCGCCCCGGGATCATTTCCCCGACGGTGGCGGCGCGTCAGGCGGCGACCCTGGATCGCTTGTCCGGTGGCCGGGCGTTGTTCAACCTGGTGACCGGCGGTGACCCGGAAGAGTTGGCGGGCGATGGCTTGTTCCTCAGCCATGAAGAGCGTTATCAGGCCTCTGTGGAATTCACCCGGATCTGGCGCCGCGTGCTGGAAGGCGAAACCGTCGATTACGACGGCCAACACATCAGCGTCAAAGGCGCCAAGCTGCTCTATCCACCGATCCAGCAACCGCGTCCAGCGCTGTACTTCGGCGGTTCTTCGGAGGCGGCGCAGGATCTGGCGGCCGAGCAGGTCGAGATGGTGTTGACCTGGGGCGAGCCACCGGCGGCGGTCGCCGAGAAAATCGCGCAAGTGCGGGAGAAGGCGGCCAAGCTGGGCCGTACCGTGCGCTTCGGCATTCGTCTGCACGTGATCGTGCGCGAGACCAATGACGAAGCCTGGCAGGCCGCGGACCGTCTGATTTCCCATCTGGATGACGACACCATCGCCCGGGCCCAGGCGTCGTTGGCGCGCTTTGACTCGGTGGGCCAGCAACGCATGGCCGCGCTGCACGGTGGCAGCCGTGACAACCTGGAAGTCAGCCCGAACCTGTGGGCCGGTGTCGGCCTGGTGCGTGGTGGTGCTGGCACGGCGCTGGTCGGCGATGGCCCGACCGTGGCGGCACGGGTCAAGGAATATGCGGACCTGGGCATCGACACCTTCATCTTCTCCGGCTATCCACACCTGGAAGAGTCGTACCGGGTGGCCGAACTGCTGTTCCCGCACCTCGAGATCGAGCGCCCGGAGTTGCCGAAAAGTGGCGGCTACGTCAGTCCGTTCGGGGAAATGGTGGCCAACGACATTCTTCCCAAAGCCGCGTCCCAGAGCTGAGGCGCGCCATGAAGAAGCAAACCCTTATCCACAGTCTCGCGCCCTGGGCCTTGCCGGTGCTGTTGCTGGCGGTGTGGCAGTTGTCGGTGTCGGCGGGCTGGTTGTCGACGCGGATTCTGCCGGCACCGATCGCGGTGATCGAGGCGGGCGTGAGCCTGGTGCAAAGCGGCGAAATCTGGAAACACCTGGCCATCAGCGGCTGGCGCGCTGGCGTCGGATTTGTCATCGGCGGCGGTATCGGCCTGGTGCTGGGTTTCATCACCGGCCTGTCGAAGTGGGGTGAACGCCTGCTCGACAGTTCGGTGCAGATGATCCGCAACGTGCCGCACCTGGCGCTGATCCCGCTGGTGATCCTGTGGTTCGGCATCGACGAGTCGGCGAAGATTTTCCTGGTGGCCCTGGGCACGTTGTTCCCGATCTACCTCAACACCTACCACGGTATTCGTAACGTCGACCCGGCGCTGGTGGAAATGGCCCGCAGTTACGGCTTGAGCGGTTTCAGCCTGTTCCGCCAGGTGATTCTGCCGGGGGCGCTGCCGTCGATTCTGGTGGGGGTGCGTTTTGCCCTGGGCTTCATGTGGTTGACGCTGATCGTGGCTGAAACCATCTCGGCCAGCTCCGGTATCGGCTACCTGGCGATGAACGCCCGGGAGTTCCTGCAGACCGACGTGGTGGTGCTGGCGATTGTGCTCTATGCGGTGCTCGGCAAGTTGGCCGACCTCGCGGCCCGAGGCCTGGAACGGGTGTGGCTGCGCTGGCACCCGGCCTATCAAGTGGCCAAGGGCGGTGCAGCATGACGGCTCAACAACCGCCGCGCCTGCTGCGCGGGATTCCCCTGGCGGTGCGCAAGCTGCAAAAAACTTTTGGTGCGCGGCAAGTGCTGCGTGACATCGATCTGCATGTTCCGGCCGGTCAGTTCGTCGCGGTGGTCGGTCGCAGCGGCTGTGGCAAAAGCACTTTGCTGCGTTTGCTCGCCGGCCTCGACCAGCCAACGGACGGGCAATTGCTGGCGGGCTCTGCAGCCCTCAGCGAAGCACGGCAAGACACCCGGCTGATGTTCCAGGAGGCGCGGTTGCTGCCCTGGAAAAAGGTCATCGACAACGTGGGCCTCGGCCTCAAGGGCAACTGGCGCCAGCAGGCCCTGGATGCCCTGGATGCGGTGGGCCTGGCCGACCGCGCCGATGAATGGCCGGCGGCCTTGTCCGGTGGGCAGAAGCAACGGGTGGCCCTGGCCCGGGCACTGATCCACCAGCCGCGCCTGCTGTTGCTCGATGAGCCGCTGGGTGCCCTGGACGCTTTGACCCGGATTGAAATGCAGCAACTGATTGAGCGCCTGTGGCAGCAGCATGGTTTTACCGTGTTGCTGGTGACCCACGATGTCAGCGAAGCGGTGGCGATTGCCGACCGGGTGCTGCTGATCGAAGAGGGCGAGATTGGCCTGGACCTGCACGTCGAATTACCGCGCCCCCGGGTCCGCGGTTCACATCGACTGGCAGCGCTGGAAACCGAAGTGCTCAACCGCGTGTTGGCCCTGCCGGGCGTGCCGCCCGAGCCGGAACCTGTTTCACCCTTGCCCACGCAATTGCGCTGGGCTCAATAACTCATCGTTCTTCCCACGACAGGAATCATCCCCATGACGATCAAAGCCATCAACGTTCGCAACCAGTTCAAAGGCACCATCAAGGAAATCGTCGAAGGCGATGTGCTATCGGAAATCGACGTGCAAACCGCTTCCGGCATCGTCACCTCGGTGATCACTACCCGCTCGGTGAAAGAGCTGGAACTGGTGATCGGCAGCGAAGTGATTGCCTTCGTGAAGTCCACCGAGGTCTCGATCGCCAAGTTGTAAACCGTGCGCTACGAACAACCCCGAAGGGTGCGAGCCCTTCGGGGTTTTGTTATGGGGTTACATGTTTGTGGGAGCTGCCGCAGGCAACGATCTTTTAAAGCGCAACCCGCTTAGGCAGATACGGCGGCAGATACAGCCCCAGGTACGCATCAAACACCCGCATCCCTTCTTCCGCCATGCGCGGGGTGATCTGCCCATGCTGCTGCACCGAGCGCGCATAAACCCGATCACCCAGCTCCATGGCCAGGGCAAACACGTCGACGTCCGTGGGCAGCGCCGGCAGTTCGAAGTGCTGGTCGAAGAGGGTGTGCATCAGGTCGCCCAGTTCGAGGTCGTGCTGGCGGTCGGCCTGGGTGACTTCGGTGAGCCCGTGCTGGGCCAGGATCAACTGGCGGGCGGCGGCGTCTTCGCTGTAGATCTGCAACATGCGTTGCTCCACCAGTCGCGACAGGTCGTGCCAACGGGTGAGCGCAGCCGTTTCTATCGGTGCCTGCAAGCAGGCGCGAAAGGCGCTGTGGACATCGGCCGTGAGGGCTTCGAGCAGCGCCGGGACGCTGGCGAAAAAGTGGTACACCGACGATGGCGGAATCCCGGCCCGCTCAGCCACGCTGTAGATCGACAGGCTGGCCACGCCTTCGGTGGCCAGCAGCGTGCGTGCGGCATCGAGGATCGAGTCGATCCGGGCCTGGCTGCGAGCGCGGGGTTTGCGAAGGGGGGCGGGGCGGGTCATTGAGGTCTCCTGCAGGGCAGGGGGCATTGTACGAGCAGGGGTGGGTGTTGTCTTGTCGGCTGCCATAAAAAAACGCCATCGGCCAATTAGGCGCGATGGCGTTTTTTCACTGCAGCCGCTTACACGGTATGCAGGTACCAGTTGTACTCGAGGTCGGAGATGGAGTGTTCGAACTCCTCCAGCTCGCTCTCTTTACAGGCCACGAAGATATCGATGTACTTCGGATCGATGTACTTGGCCATGACTTCGCTGTCGTCCAACTCGCGCAATGCATCGCGCAGGTTGTTCGGCAGGCTTTGCTCGTTCTGCTCGTAGCTATTGCCTTCCACCGGTGCGCCAGGCTCGATCTTGTTGACCAGGCCATGGTGTACGCCTGCCAGGACCGAAGCCATCAGCAGGTACGGGTTGGCATCGGCGCCGGCCACGCGGTGTTCGATGCGCACGGCATCGGCGGAACCGGTCGGCACGCGAATCGCCACAGTGCGGTTGTCCAGGCCCCAGCACGGCGAGTTCGGCACGTAGAACTGCGCGCCGAAACGACGGTAGGAGTTGACGTTCGGGCAGAGGAAAGCCATCTGCGCCGGTAGGGTCTCGAGCACACCGCCGATCGCGTGACGCAGTGCGGCGTTCTGCTCGGGATCCTCACTGGCAAAAATATTCTTGCCGTCTTTATCAAGGATCGAGATGTGGACGTGCAGACCATTACCCGCCTGGCCTGGGTAAGGCTTGGCCATGAAGGTGGTGTCCATCTCATGGTCGTAGGCGATGTTCTTGATCAGACGCTTGAGCAGTACCGCGTAGTCGCACGCCTTGATCGGGTCGGCAACGTGGTGCAGGTTCACTTCGAACTGCGCCGGAGCACTTTCCTTGACGATGGCGTCAGCCGGGATGCCTTGCTCTTTCGCACCTTCCAGGATGTCCTGGAGGCAGTCGACGTATTCGTCGAGGTCGTCGATCAGGTAGACCTGTGTCGAGTGCGGGCGTTTGCCGGAAACCGGCGAGCGAGGGGGTTGCGGACGACCGTTCACGTTCTCCTGGTCGATCAGGTAGAACTCCAGTTCGAACGCGGCGCAGATGGTCAGGCCCATTTCGTCGAACTTGCGTACCACGTTGGCCAGCACTTCACGCGGGTCGGCGAAGAAAGGCTCGCCTTCAAGTTCGTGCATGGTCATTAGCAGTTGCGCGGTCGGGCGCTTCTGCCAAGGCTCATTGCACAGGGTGTCGGGGATTGGATAGCAGATTCGGTCAGCATCGCCGATGTCCAGGCCCAGGCCGGTGCTTTCCACCGTCGAACCATTGATATCCAGAGCAAATAGAGAGGCCGGCAGGTTGATGCCTTTCTCGTAAACCTTGTGGAGACTGGTGCGTTCGATGCGCTTGCCGCGCACCACACCATTCATATCCGCAATCAGAAGGTCAACGTACAGAACCTCAGGATGTTCCTTAAGGAACGCGTTCGCTTCGTTAAGCTGAACGGCACGCGGGGGTACCGACATGATGCAACACCTTTGTTGTTAAAAATATCAATCATTGATCTTTTCAGATTCCAGTCAACCCGAACGGCATGCCGAAGTCAAGCGAGGCCTTTTTTGCCCTAAAAAAGCGCTCGAAGGGCATTTTTGAGGCAGTTTGGGGCGTTTTGATCCCTTTCCCTTCGTTGCCGCCCGCAGGCTTGAGCGAGCCGTGTTGTATTTTTTACGGGGGTGTTGTGTAAAAAAATGAACAAGGCTAAGCTCGAATCAAACCCATAACAGCAATAATACCGGGGTGCTTCATGTCTCGCCTGCCGTCAATCGGCGTGACCACCTGCTCCAGGCAGATCGGTCTGCATGCTTGCCACATCAGTGGCGACACGTCCGTCCGCGCGGTGGCCAAGGGCCTGCCGGCGTTGCCGGAGCCGCTGTCCCCGTCCGATATTCTGGACGTTGTAGAAGCCCTTCTCGTTAGTGGCACTTTCTCCAATATAGATCCTGTTCACTATAGCGGTCCTGCGAATACACCGGGAACTGCTCATGATTCTGCACGCGTTGCCACTTCCTGCCCATTGATTCGCGCCGTCGTTGCGGTTCCTGCACGCACGGCTTTTGCTGCAAGTATGCAAACCAGACCCCAATGGCAGGTAAGCTCTAACCTGCATGGCCTGGCCATGGTCCAGACACGACAACGCGACGCGGATGCGTCAAACATCGCCTGACTCTTAATGAAGTCAGGACACTCAGCCCAGAGGCATTTATGAGTAACAACCTCGACCAGCTCACCGATTGGTTGAAAGACCACAAGATCACAGAAGTCGAATGCATGATCGCCGACTTGACCGGGATCACCCGTGGCAAGATTTCGCCGACCAACAAGTTCATCGCCGAAAAAGGCATGCGCCTGCCCGAGAGTGTGTTGCTGCAAACAGTGACGGGCGACTATGTCGAAGACGACATCTATTACGAGCTGCTCGACCCGGCCGACATCGACATGATCTGCCGCCCCGACCAGAACGCAGTGTTCCTTGTGCCCTGGGCTATCGAGCCGACCGCCCAGGTGATCCACGACACCTACGACAAGCAGGGCAACCCGATCGAGCTGTCGCCGCGCAACGTGCTCAAGAAGGTCCTCAAACTCTATGCCGACAAGGGCTGGCAGCCGATCGTGGCGCCGGAAATGGAGTTTTACCTGACCAAGCGCAGCGACGACCCGGACTACCCGTTGCAACCGCCGATCGGTCGTTCCGGGCGTCCGGAAATCGGTCGCCAGTCGTTCTCCATTGAAGCGGCCAACGAATTCGACCCGTTGTTCGAAGACGTCTACGACTGGTGCGAACTGCAGGAACTGGACCTGGACACGCTGATCCACGAGGACGGCACGGCGCAGATGGAAATCAACTTCCGTCACGGTGACGCACTGTCCCTGGCCGACCAGATCCTGGTGTTCAAGCGCACCATGCGCGAAGCCGCGCTCAAGCACGACGTGGCGGCGACGTTCATGGCCAAGCCGATGACGGGCGAGCCGGGCAGTGCCATGCACCTGCACCAGAGCATCATCGACATCGAGACTGGCAAGAACGTCTTCTCCAATGAAGACGGGACCATGAGCCAGCTGTTCCTCAATCACATTGGTGGCCTGCAGAAGTTCATCCCTGAGCTGCTGCCGCTGTTCGCCCCCAACGTCAACTCGTTCCGCCGCTTCCTGCCGGACACCTCGGCACCGGTCAACGTGGAATGGGGCGAAGAGAACCGCACCGTGGGCCTGCGGGTTCCGGACGCGGGGCCACAGAACCGTCGGGTGGAAAACCGCCTGCCGGGTGCCGACGCCAACCCGTACCTGGCGATTGCCGCGAGCCTGTTGTGCGGCTACATCGGCATGGTCGAAGGCCTCAACCCAAGCGCCCCGGTGGTTGGGCGTGGTTATGAGCGACGCAACCTGCGCCTGCCGTTGACCATCGAAGACGCCCTGGAGCGCATGGAAAACAGCACGACCATCGAGAAGTACCTGGGTCACAACTTCATCACTGGCTACGTCGCGGTCAAGCGGGCCGAGCATGAAAACTTCAAGCGCGTGATCAGTTCGTGGGAACGGGAATTCCTGCTATTCGCCGTCTGACACGCCGGGTGCGGCCCACCAGCCGCACTCTTACCTCACTAGGAAGGAGCGCTTTATGACCAGCAACAACCCGCAAACCCGTGAATGGCAAAGCCTGAGCAACGACCATCACCTGGCGCCGTTCAGTGACTTCAAACAGCTCAAGGAAAAAGGCCCGCGCATCATCACCAGCGCCAAGGGCGTTTACCTGTGGGACAGCGAAGGCAACAAGATCCTCGACGGCATGGCCGGCCTGTGGTGCGTGGCCATTGGCTACGGTCGCGACGAACTGGCGGACGCCGCCAGCAAACAGATGCGCGAGCTGCCGTACTACAACCTGTTCTTCCAGACCGCTCACCCGCCGGTGCTGGAGCTGGCCAAGGCCATTGCCGACATCGCCCCGCAAGGCATGAACCACGTGTTCTTCACCGGCTCCGGCTCCGAAGGCAACGACACCATGCTGCGGATGGTCCGCCACTACTGGGCGATCAAGGGCCAGCCGAACAAGAAAGTCATCATCAGCCGCAAAAACGGCTACCACGGTTCGACCGTGGCCGGCGCGAGCCTGGGCGGCATGACCTACATGCACGAACAGGGCGACTTGCCGATCCCGGGCATCGTGCACATCCCGCAACCCTACTGGTTCGGTGAAGGTGGCGACATGACCCCGGAAGAGTTCGGGGTCTGGGCCGCCAACCAGTTGGAAGAAAAGATTCTCGAAGTGGGTGTCGACAACGTCGGCGCCTTCATTGCCGAGCCGATCCAGGGCGCCGGCGGCGTGATCGTGCCGCCTGAAAGCTACTGGCCGCGTATCAAGGAAATCCTCGCCAAGTACGACATCCTGTTCGTCGCCGACGAGGTGATCTGTGGTTTCGGCCGTACCGGTGAGTGGTTCGGTAGCGATTTCTACGACCTCAAGCCGGACATGATGACCATCGCCAAGGGCCTGACCTCCGGCTACATCCCGATGGGTGGCCTGATCGTGCGTGACAGCGTGGTCGAGGTGCTCAACGAGGGCGGTGATTTCAACCACGGCTTTACCTACTCCGGTCACCCGGTGGCGGCGGCAGTGGCCCTGGAAAACATCCGCATCCTGCGCGACGAAAAAATTATCGAGCGTGTCCATGCAGAAACGGCACCGTACTTGCAAAAGCGTCTGCGTGAACTGAACGATCACCCGTTGGTGGGCGAAGTTCGCGGAGTAGGGCTGTTGGGGGCAATTGAACTGGTTCAGGACAAGGCCACGCGCAAACGTTACGAAGGCAAGGGTGTGGGCATGATCTGCCGGCAGTTCTGCTTCGACAACGGACTGATCATGCGCGCAGTGGGCGACACCATGATCATCGCTCCACCTCTGGTGATCACACCGGCAGAAATTGATGAGCTGGTGGCCAAGGCACGCAAGTGTCTGGACCTGACCCTGAGTGCGTTGCAGGGCTAAGTGCTAGGCTCTGAGCGATGGAGCTGTTGCGCTGTCGCTCGTAGCTGTCAGAAAGGCGGGTCTTTTCTTGAAAGACCGCCTCGGATCTTGCCAGACTAGCCGCGGTTCCAGTTGTCCGGGTTCGGCCGCTGAACAAAGTGGTTCAAAAAAGAAAAATTTGGAGCATTAACGCATGAAGGCATTAGGCAAAAAGCTCGCTGGCAAGACTCTGATCGCCATGTCCCTGATGGGCGTGATGGCGGGTGCGGTTCAGGCGGACGACAAGGTGTTGCACGTTTACAACTGGTCCGACTACATCGCGCCGGACACGGTTGCCAATTTCGAGAAAGCCACGGGTATCAAAGTCGTCTACGACGTTTTCGACAGTAACGAAACCCTGGAAGCCAAGCTGCTGGCCGGCAAATCCGGTTACGACATCGTGGTGCCTTCCAACAACTTCCTGGCCAAGCAGATCAAGGCCGGTGTTTATCAGGAACTGGACAAGTCCAAGCTGACGAACTGGAAGAACCTCGACGAAGACCTGCTCAAGGCGGTTGGCGACGCCAGCGACCCGGGCAACAAACACGCGTTCCCGTACATGTGGGGTTCGATCGGCATCGGCTACAACCCGGAGAAGGTCAAGGCCGCGCTGGGCGTCGACAAGATCGACTCCTGGGACATCGTGTTCAAGCCTGAAAACATCGAGAAGCTGAAAAGCTGCGGCGTGAGCTTCCTCGACGCCCCGACCGAAATGATTCCGGCGGCTTTGCACTACCTGGGCAAACCGACCAACAGCAAAGACAAGGCTGACTTGAAAGCCGCCGAAGACCTGTTCCTCAAGGTGCGTCCTTCGGTTGCCTACTTCCACTCCTCGAAGTACATCTCGGACCTGGCCAACGGCAACATCTGCGTGGCGGTCGGTTACTCGGGTGACCTGGAACAATCCAAGGCCCGCGCCAAGGAAGCCGGTGACAAGGTCAAACTGGCCTACACCATTCCCAAAGAAGGTGCCGGTACTTTCTACGACATGGTCGCCATTCCCAAGGATGCCGAAAACGTCGAAGCCGCCTACAAGTTCATGAACTACCTGCTCGAGCCGCAAGTGATGGCGGGCATCACCAACGCCGTGCGTTTCCCGAACGGCAACAAGGCTGCCACGCCGATGGTGGACAAGGACATCACCAGCGATCCGAGCATCTACCCTTCGGCTGAAGTGAAGAAGCAACTCTATGCGATCAGCGATCTGGACGCGGCCACCCTGCGCCTGATCACGCGCAGCTGGACCAAGATCAAATCCGGTAAATAAGCCGGTTTGAAGCAGCCACCGCTGGCCGTCGTCTGCGCGAAGGCGGCCAGCGGTGCAATTAAATGACAGAAAGTTTTGCTGGAACGGTTTTTCGAGGGTAAGTTGCGCGCCGGTTTTGTTGCCGGGCAGCCATGGCTGTCATGCAACGGGGGGCAACTTGGGCCCAACTAAACTAGAGGACCTCCACTTGCCTATTTTTTCTTCTTTGCGCAATGCCCTGCTGGCCGCTGCCGGCCTGACGTTCGCTGTCGGTGCCCAAGCTGCCGGTACTGTGCATATTTATAACTGGTCGGATTACATCGGCGAGACCACCCTGGCCGATTTCCAGAAAGACACCGGGATCAAACCGGTCTACGACGTGTTCGATTCCAACGAAACCCTGGAAGGCAAACTGCTAGCCGGGCGTACCGGTTACGACGTGGTCGTGCCGTCGAACCACTTCCTCGGCAAGCAGATCAAGGCGGGCGCGTTCCAGAAGCTCGACAAGGCGCAGTTGCCGAACTATGCCAACCTCGATCCGGTGCTGCTCAAGCGCCTGGAACAGAACGACCCGGGCAACCTGTACGCCGTGCCGTACCTGTGGGGCACCAACGGCATCGGTTACAACCCCGAAAAGATCAAGGCAGCGCTGGGTGTCGACACGATCGACTCCTGGGCTGCGGTCTTCGAGCCGGAGAACATCAAGAAGCTGCAGAGTTGCGGTGTGGCGTTCCTCGATTCCGCCGATGAAATGATGCCCACGGTTCTCAACTACATGGGCCTGGATGCCAACAGCACCAACCCCGACGATTACAAAAAGGCCGAAGCCAAGTTGCTCGCGGTGCGGCCTTACGTGACCTACTTCCACTCCTCCAAATACATCGCGGACCTGGCCAACGGCGACATCTGCGTGGCCATCGGGTTCTCCGGCGACATGTTCCAGGCCAAGGCCCGGGCAACGGAAGCCGGTAAAGGCGTGAACATCGCCTACTCGATCCCGAAAGAGGGCGGCGCCCTGTGGTTCGACATGCTGGCGATTCCCAAGGACTCGTCCAACGTCAAAGAGGCCCATGCCTTCATCAACTACTTGCTCAAGCCTGAGGTGATTGCCCAGGTCAGCGATTACGTGGGCTACGCCAACCCGAACCCGGGGTCGGACACGTTGATGGAACAGTCGATCCGCGAAGACGAGTCGGTGTATCCACCCCAGGCGGTCCTCGACAAGACCTACGTGTCGATTGAACTACCGCCAAACATTCAACGTTTGATGACCCGCAGCTGGACCAAGGTCAAGTCGGGTAAATAGTGACAAAGGCTCAGCCTATCCAAGGTTTCGCCCGTATTGGGCGAACTGCACTCTTTTTGTTGGGAGTTTCGTAAATGGCAGTTGCCTCCGGCGCCTACAAGAAAGCCCTCGAGGGCGACCAGACACCTAAACAGGTGCTGGTCAAAATCGACCGGGTCACGAAGAAGTTCGACGAGACGATTGCTGTGGACGATGTGTCCCTGGAAATCAAGAAAGGCGAAATCTTCGCCTTGCTCGGCGGTTCGGGTTCGGGCAAATCGACCTTGCTGCGCATGCTCGCCGGTTTCGAGCGACCGACCGAGGGGCGGATTTTCCTCGACGGCGTGGACATCACCGACATGCCGCCGTACGAGCGGCCGATCAACATGATGTTCCAGTCCTACGCACTGTTCCCGCACATGACCGTGGCGCAGAACATCGCCTTCGGCCTCAAGCAGGACAAGATCCCGGCCGCTGAAGTCGACGCCCGGGTGGCCGAGATGCTCAAGCTGGTGCAGATGAGCCAGTACGCCAAGCGCAAGCCGCACCAGCTGTCCGGTGGCCAGCGCCAGCGTGTGGCCCTGGCCCGCTCCCTGGCCAAGCGGCCGAAGCTGTTGCTGCTCGACGAGCCGATGGGCGCGCTGGATAAAAAACTGCGCTCGCAAATGCAGCTGGAATTGGTGGAAATCATCGAGCGCGTCGGCGTGACCTGCGTCATGGTGACCCACGACCAGGAAGAGGCCATGACCATGGCCGAGCGCATCGCGATCATGCACCTGGGTTGGATTGCCCAGATCGGCAGCCCGATCGACATCTACGAAACCCCAACCAGCCGCCTGGTCTGCGAGTTCATCGGCAACGTCAACATCTTCGAAGGTGAAGTGGTGGACGACGCCGAGGGCCATGCGCTGATTACCTGCAAGGACCTGGACCGCAACATCTACGTCGGCCACGGCATCAGCACCTCGGTGCAAGACAAGTCGGTGACCTACGCGATTCGTCCGGAAAAACTGCTGGTCACCGCCGATATGCCGACCTGCGAGCACAACTGGTCGAGCGGCAAGGTCCACGACATCGCCTACTTGGGTGGTCACTCGGTGTTCTACGTCGAATTGCCGAGCGGCAAGCTGGTGCAATCGTTCGTCGCCAACGCCGAGCGCCGGGGCCAGCGTCCGACCTGGGGTGATCAGGTCTACGTCTGGTGGGAAGACGACAGCGGCGTGGTACTGCGCTCATGAATACGCGAAAACTCAAGCGTCGACTCAGTCGAATAATTCCTGGTGGCCGTCAGTTGGTCATCGGCGTTCCGTTCCTCTGGCTGTTCCTGTTCTTCATGCTGCCGTTCTTCATTGTCCTGAAGATCAGCTTCGCCGAAGCAGACGTAGCCATTCCGCCGTACACCGAGATCTACAGCTTCGTCGAGCAGAAGCTGCAGTTGCTGCTCAACCTGGGCAACTACGTGATGCTCAGCGAGGACGAGCTGTACATTGCCGCTTACCTCGGCTCGTTGAAGATGGCGCTGATCAGCACCACTCTGTGCCTGTTGATCGGCTACCCGATGGCCTACGCCATCGCCAGTGCGCGCAAGGAAATGCAGACCGTACTGGTCCTGCTGATCATGATGCCGACCTGGACCGCGATCCTGATCCGCGTGTACGCGTGGATGGGCATCCTCAGCAACAACGGCCTGCTCAACGGCTTCTTGATGACCATGGGCTTGATCGACGAACCGCTGCAGATCCTCAACACCAACCTGGCGGTCTATATCGGCGTGGTCTATTCCTACCTGCCGTTCATGATCCTGCCGCTCTACGCCAACCTGGTAAAACACGACACCAGCCTGCTGGAAGCCGCGTCCGACCTGGGTTCGAGCACCTTCAACAGTTTCTGGAAAATCACCATCCCGCTGTCGAAGAACGGCATCATCGCCGGCTGCATGCTGGTGTTCATCCCGGTGGTGGGTGAGTTCGTGATCCCGGAACTGCTGGGCGGTCCGGAGACCCTGATGATCGGTAAAGTGCTCTGGCAAGAATTCTTCAACAACCGCGACTGGCCGGTGGCGTCTGCCCTGGCGGTGGTGATGCTGTTGATCCTGATTGTGCCGATCATCCTGTTCAATCGTAGTCAGGCCAAGGAAATGGAGGGTAAAGAATGAAGCGCTTCCGTTTCTCCAGCCTGATGCTGGTAGTGGGCCTGTTGTTCATCTACCTGCCGATGCTGATCCTGGTGATCTACTCGTTCAACGCCTCGAAACTGGTGACGGTGTGGGGCGGCTGGTCGATCAAGTGGTACGTCGGCCTGCTGGACAACAGCCAACTGATGGGCTCGGTGGGGCGCTCGCTGGAAATCGCCTGCTACACCGCGATCGCAGCCGTCGCCCTGGGAACGCTGGCCGCGTTCGTCCTGACCCGGATCACCCACTTCAAGGGCCGTACGCTGTTCGGCGGCCTGGTCACCGCGCCGTTGGTGATGCCGGAAGTGATCACCGGTCTGTCGCTGTTGCTGCTGTTCGTGGCCATGGCGCAGATGATCGGCTGGCCACAGGAGCGGGGCATCGTCACCATCTGGATCGCCCACACTACGTTCTGTGCCGCCTATGTGGCGGTGGTGGTGTCGGCGCGCTTGCGTGAGCTGGACCTGTCCATCGAAGAGGCGGCCATGGACCTGGGGGCGCGGCCGTGGAAGGTGTTCTTCCTGATCACCATCCCGATGATTGCGCCTTCGCTGGCAGCGGGCGGCATGATGTCGTTCGCCCTGTCGCTGGACGACCTGGTACTGGCCAGCTTCGTCTCGGGCCCGGGGTCCACCACCTTGCCGATGGAAGTGTTCTCGGCGGTGCGTCTTGGGGTCAAGCCCGAGATCAACGCCGTGGCCAGCCTGATCCTGTTGGCGGTGTCGATCGTCACTTTCCTGGTCTGGTTCTTCAGCCGCCGCGCCGAAGAAAACCGCAAGCGGGCGATCCAGCAGGCCATCGAGGAAAGTGCTGCCGACTCCTGGAAACAGCCCGACGTACGCCGGGCCCAGGCGCCGGAAGCCGTTTGAGTCGGGAGGGTTGACCGCAATCCTGTGGTCAACCCCCAACCCCTGTAGGAGCGAGCTTGCTCGCGAAGAACCCAAGGACACCGCGTTAAGCCAGGCTTGACGCGTCATCGTTGACGACCATCGCGAGCAGGCTCGCTCCCACAGTAGCTTTTGGTGCTCACAGATCCTGCATTCACCCATTGATGTTTACGCAGCCCAAGGGGATTGGCGGATGACCTGGACGAAGTTCATCGGCTGGAACCCCGGTTCCTGATCCATCAGGACATCCGTCTTGACGTTGCCGAACGTTGTCTGTGGACGATGGCGCAAGCCGTCGGCAAACGCGCAGATGATGCACTCCTTGAATCCTTCACCCCGCGGGTGGGCATGCACCACGGCGTCGCGCTGCACGCTGGTAAAGGCCGCGTAGTCCAGGCCCAGCACGTCCATTTCGACCCCGGCGGTCACCAGTGCAACGGTCGGGCGCAGGTGTCTGGGCACGCCGGGGGTGGTGTGCAGGGCAATCGACAGCCAGACCTGCTCAATGTCGTCATCGCTCAAGCCATAGGGTTTGAGAAAGGCGGCTGCGGCGTTGGCGCCATCGACTTCAAAACGCTCATCATCACTGCGATGCCCAGCCACCAGGCCCAGGTCGTGGAACATCGCACCGACGTACAGCAACTCCGGATCGTAGGCCAACTGCTGGCGCTCGCCGCTCAAGGCACCGAACAGGAATACCCGACGCGAATGGTGGTACAGCAGGTCAGACTCGCTGTCGCGGATGTACTCGGTGGTGGCCCGGGCGAGGGCGCTGTCAGGGATCCTGATGCCGGCGATGCTGCTCATGGTGTTGACCTCCTGGGAACGCCGGGTTGGCGTCGATGAGTCCAGTCTCAATCCACAGGCCCCAGGCAACAATCGGCACAGGGTAACGATCCCGGCCAATCAACCTGCAATTCGTGCCAGTTGGCTGCCTGGGCCTGAATTGGCTAGGGTTCAATCGTGGCCTGTGACACGGTGTGCGGCGGCTCACACTCATTCAATGCCCAAGAAGGCGATCCAGCCCATGAGCAAAACTGTTGCCATCGTGGTGTTCTCCGGCGTCCAGGCGCTGGACGTGACCGGTCCCATGGATGTGTTTTCCGAGGCCAACCGCTTTCTCGAGCCCGAGGAGCATTACCAGTTGCAGGTGATCGGCGTCGAACAGGGTCTGCTGCCATGCTCCAACGGCCTGACCCTGCAGGCTCACCAGCACTTCAGCGCGGCGCTGCAGGCCTACGATTTGCTGCTGGTGGCCGGTGGGCCGCAATTGCCCTTTGTCGATTTTGGTCCGGCATTCGACCATTGGCTGCGCGATGCCAGCGCCCGGTCACGGCGCTTTGGCTCGATCTGCAACGGCGCCTTCCTGCTGGCCCGCGCGGGATTGCTCGACGGCAGGACGGTCACCACCCATTGGGGTGATGCCGCGGCGCTGGCGGCACTGTGCCCGACCACTCGCGTCGAGGCCGACCGGCTGTATGTCGAGGACGGCGCGCTGTTCACCTCGGCCGGGGTCACGGCGGGGATCGACCTGTCGCTGTACCTGCTGGCCAAGGACCACGGTCCGCAGGTGGCCTTGAGTGTGGCCAAGCGCCTGGTGGTGTTTACCCAGCGCACGGGTGGCCAGTCGCAGTTCAGTCCATTTCTCACGCCCTACGCCGAGGAAACCTCACCGGTGGCGCGGGTCCAGCATTACGTCATGGCCAACTTGACGGGCGACCTGGCCATTGTCGACCTGGCCGTGGCGGCAAACATGAGTGCGCGCAACTTCTCCCGGGTGTTCACCCGGGAAGCCGGGGTGACCCCGGCCGAGTTCGTGGAGCAGGCGCGGGTGGACGCCGCGCGGGTCATGCTGGAGAGCTCGCGGGCCGCACTCAAGACTATCGCGTACCAGTGTGGGTTTCGCGATGCCCAGCACATGCGCAGCGTGTTCAATCGACGCCTGGGCGTGACGCCGTTGCAGTTCCGGCTGAACTTTTCGTCGGCGGTTTGAGAGGCGTCGCCTGCCCACTCCGTGCCGCCACTGTCCGCCAGCCGGGTGCCAGCCGCTTCAGCGGGCCGGCAACAGCTTCAAGGTGCTGCGCGTATTGGCGCTCACTTCTTCCTCGCTGAAATGCGCCTGGTGGTAGACACCCTCGATGTACGCCTCGGCCTGGTCTTGGTAGTGCGCATCGAAAGGCACGCCGCTCTGGCCGATCGGGTTGATGGTCAGGCCGTGGGCCGGGTCGGCGAAATCGATGATGCGCCGGGTCGACGGGCCATAGGTCACGGGCCAGGGTGCCGGGCCGATTTTCGCCGACAGGTTGTTCGGCACTTCGTGACTGCCCGGGGCTTCGAACGGACCGACGTTAAAAATGCGCTCCAACGGTTTTTGCGTGCCCAGCGGATGGCCGTGGGTGAGGGTGTGGGCCTTGCCCCATTGCCATTGTGTGGCGTCTGCGCCGAGAGTGGTTTTCAGGTGAGCGATGCTGGCGTGCCACGCGGCCTTGACCACGTCGGCGCGGGTTTCCTTGCCCAGGGTGTCGCGGTTGTCCCACCAAGGGGAATCGGGGTTGGCAGCCAGTCGGGGCAGGGCGGCGTCGATCACCCGGGTCGAGAGCAGGGTGTCGAAAAAGCTATCGCCCAGTTCATCGTGCAGCGCACCGTCGGCCAGGTTGAACAGGAACTGGTTGAACAGCGTGGCACGGGTGGATTCCAGCGGGTAATCGCCTTGCCAGGCGGCCAGTTGATCCAGCCATTGCCGCTCCTGCGGGTCGCTGACCACCTCGCGCAATACCGGCAGCAACGGTGCCAGCAGGCGCGGGCCGTACCCGGTGGTGGTGCCCAGTTGCAGTGCCTGGGTGTTGTCCAGGTCCCACTTGAAGTTCTTGTCGCTCAATTGCAGGTTGAGCTGCTGGCCGCGGTCGGCCAGGTTGTAGTAACCGGGAATCTCCATGCCGGTGGGTGACAGCGGCTGGAAGTTGGCGGAGACGATGTAGCCGCGGGCCGGGTTCTCTTCCTGCGGGTTGGCGCTGAAGGGGTAGAAGCCGTCCTTGTCCGCCTGATTGCTGCTGCCGTCGAGGATGAAGCCCGGCTTGACCCCCGCCGGACGCTTGGGCAGTTGCGCGGCCGCCCACCAGCCGATATCCCCCTTGGCGTTGGCCCAGACGATGTTCAACCCCGGGGCCTGGACCTTGGCGGATGCGGCCCGGGCCTTGGCCAGGGTGTCGGCGCGGTTGAGTTGGTAAAAACCTTCGAGGATCGGGTTCTGGGTATCGAGGAACGCCCACCACATGGCGATCGGCGTCTTGCCGGCGCTGGCCCCCAGGACATCGTTGATGATCGGGCCGTGGGGCGATTGGCGCAGGGTCAGGGTGACGGGGGCCTGGCCCTTGACGGCAATCTGTTGCTCGCTGTTGATCAGATCGACCCACTTGCCGCGGTACCAGACCTGGTTGGCGTTGTCCGGATTGACCTTCTCGGCGATCAGGTCGAGGTCGTCGTTCTGGAACATCGTCAGGCTCCAGCCGAAGTCCAGGTTGTGACCAAGGAAGGCGAACGGCACCAGCGCCTGATGGTGCCCGTAGAGTTCGAAACCGGGGGCTGACAGCTGCGCTTCGTACCACACCGAAGGCGTCGAGAACCGAATGTGCGGGTCGCCGGCCAGCAATGGCTTGCCGCTCTTGGTGCGACTGCCGGCCACCACCCAGGCATTGCTGCCCTCGAATTGTGGCAGGCCATGCTCGGCCAGCGCCTGCTGGCTGAGGCGGGCAATGGCGTTGAGGTCTTGCCAGTCGGTGCTGCTGAGGGCCGGCGCGCTGCTGTGTTGCTGGGCCAGCACGCCTTTGGGCTGCCAGTCGAGGTCGAAGATGTTCAGGTAGTCATTACCCAACTGATCGCGCACGTAGGTCAGCAGGGGCTCGGTGCGAAAGGCCGCGGCAAAGCTGTAGGCCATGTAGCCGGCGACACTGACGGTGTCCTGGGCGGTGAACGGCCGCTTGGCGATGCCCAGCACGTCGAACTCAATGGGCGCGGCGTGTGTGTCCTGATACTGGTTGATCCCATCCAGATAGGCCTGTAGGGCCTTCCACGCCGTCGACTCCTTATCCAGTGCGGCCACATAAGTCTCGGCACGCTCGCGAATGCGCAGGCTGCGGAACAGTTTGTCGGTATCCAACAGTTTTGGCCCGAGCACCTCGGCCAGTTCACCCCGGGACAGGCGTCGCATGATTTCCATCTGGAACAGCCGGTCCTGGGCCTGGACATAACCGAGGGCGCGATACAGGTCGATCTCGTTGCCGGCACGCAAGTGCGGGATGCCACGCTCGTCGTAGCGCACAGTCACTGAGCCCTCCAGGTGCTGCAACTGCACCTGACCCTGACGCGATGGTTGTTTGCTGTACACATACCAACCGGCCGCGGCGGCCAGCAGCACGAGTAACAGGGCCAGTAAGCTCAGGGCGCGTTTCATGGTGACTCCTTGTTCTTGTCAGGGTACCGCCTGTCGGGGCGGTCAACATGTAGCACAGAGCTGACGCACCGGGCAGGCAATACCTCGAAAAGTCCGGAATGCCCTAGGGCGCGTCACTGGCCCAGGGGCAGTAACACCCCACCGCCAGGGTATTGATGGCGTTTACCGGGCGGTCTTCGCTCAGGGCCTGCAGGATCGGTTCGATAAAGCTGTTGCTCGAATTGCACGTCAGGCCTTCGCTGTAGGGGCCGAAGTACGCCAGTTTGCCGCCGCGGTCCCAGATCGCTACGGCGGGGCTGGCAGGGACTTGCTCGGAGCCTGGGAGGACTTCGAGGGGTTTGAGGCTGCTCAAGGTGCTGGGCAATTGGCCCTGGCTACCGGGCTTTTGCACCGCGTAGAACTGCACGCCTTGTGGCCCGTAGTGCTCGAGCAGTTCGGCCAGGTGCTGTTGATTGCCGACGTTGCACGGGCAGGCCGGGTCCCAGAAGTGCACCACGCGAATCGCCCCGGGGCCGGCCAGGTGCTCGGGAAGGCGCAAGGGGTCGCCGGAAAACACCGCCGTGTGCGAACTGAAGGCCCGCAAGTAGCGTCCCTGGAACCAGTCATACGCCGCCCAGAGGACGCCGGCGCATAGCAGGGCGAGCAGGGTGGCAAGCAATGTCGTGCGGGCGTGCGGGCGCATGGGAAAGCTTCCTCGAAGGTCGCGTAGCTTGCCATGCTTGGCGCGACAGAAGAATATCGCAGGCCCATAAAGTCTGTTTCGCGCTGGAATCCCGATATGCCCGCCACCTTCAATGCCGATCATTTGCGTGCCAGCCTGCAAGCGCTGGCCTGCGCGCAGCCGTTGTCGGAGGAGGGCCGGGCCTATCAGCAGTTCTACGGCCTGGACTTTGCGGACCGCACTCTGCGCACCGGGCTGGGACGGTTCGAGGTCGATGGTTATGAGTTGGTCAGCCAGTTCTGGTGGCCCGAGCGAGCCAAGGCGACGCTCTTTCTGTTTCACGGTTTCTACGATCACACCGGGCTCTATCGGCATGTGATCGAGTGGGCGCTGGACCAGGGGTTTGCGGTGATTGCCTGTGACCTGCCGGGGCACGGCCTGTCCAGCGGTGAGCGCGCGAGCATCCGCGATTTTGCCGAGTACCAGGACACCCTGCAGGGGTTGTTCGTCGAGGCGCACTCCATCGATTTGCCGCAGCCGTGGCACCTGTGCGGCCAGAGTACTGGCGGGGCGATCGTGATCGATCATGTGCTTTACCAGGGGCAAGACAGCCCGGCGCAGGGCCAGGTGGTGCTGCTGTCGCCGCTGGTGCGGCCGCGTGCCTGGGGCTGGTCACACCTGAGTTACTACCTGCTCAAGCCCTTCGTCAAAGGCATCGCCCGGCGCTTCAGTGAAAACTCCAGCGACCCGGCGTTCCTGCCGTTCCTGCAAGCCGACCCGCTGCAGCCGCTGCGTCTGCCGACCGCCTGGGTCGGCGCGCTGGCCCGCTGGATCAAACGCATCGAAGCGGCCCCGCGCAGTCCCCGGCGGCCGCTGATCATTCAGGGCCAGGCGGATATGACCGTGGATTGGCAGCACAACCTTGAAGTGTTGGCGGGCAAGTTCGACCGGCCCCAGGTGTTGACGCTGCCCGAGGCTCGCCATCATTTGGCCAATGAAACCCAGGCGTTGCGCCAGGAGTATTTCGGGTTTCTGACCAAGCGGATCAAGGGGCGTAATCCGTAACGCCCCTGCCGGCGCCGACCTTTACTGATTCAGGTTCGAGGTGCTTTGGCCGACAGCCAGGCCCGCGCGGATCGCGGCCAGTGCTGCCTGGTAATACGCCTGGCCTTCGGGTGATTCGGCAAAGTTGGCGAACTCCTCCAGTTCCGCGTCCGACAGGTCGCGATAGACATACAGCAGGGTGTTGTTCAGGTCGCTGCCGATCTGCTCCATCAGGCGCTGGCGCTGGCCGTTCAACATACTCTGGGCCTGACCGCCGCCGAGCAGGCCGGGAATCATCTGGCTCAGGCTGTCCGCCGCCACACCGGCGATCGCCAGGCTGACTTCGGCACCGGCTTCACGGGCCGGCAGTGCTCGGGCCAGATGACCAATGATCAACTGACGGGTGTCGCTGGCTTCGATTTTCGGCAGGCCCTTGGCATTTTTCGCCAACTGGTCGCGCCGGGTCGCCAGCAGTTCGGCGGCAATGATCTTGCGGCCCAGCGGCGACTGGAAAAAAACCAGCGCTGGTGTGGGGTCGGCGAGGTTCTTGCGCAATTGCGCTTCGGCCCGGCGATCCATGGCCTGCGGCGCAAAACGCTGATTGCTGTTATTGACCAACGCCTGGAACACTGCCGGCGGCAAACTGCTTTGGTAGCGTTGCTGGGCGGCGCTGAGGGCATCGCTAAAATGCGCGCGCTGGTCGGGCCAGCCGGCGACCTTGTACAACTGGTCGTGGCCGTCTGCCCAGGAGGGAAAAGTGCAGAGCATCAACAGTGAAAAAAGCAAACGGCGCATAAGGACTCCTGTCGGCAGGCGACTATTCTCCGGGGCCAGACACAGGTTGTCGAGAATTCGTATCATGTTCATCAGCTTATCCGACGATCCTCCGCTATGTGGTGCTGTCGGATTTGCTGGCGCAGGAATACTATGCGCGCCATGCAAATACCCTCCGATCACCCGCTGCTGTTACGTATCGTGGACGACCTCGCTGTGCGCGGCTGGTCGCAGCAGCCAATTTTCCTGCCTCAGGTTCTGACCGGAGCACTGGCGGCTGAGTGCCGTAAACGTGCGGCCGAGGGTGAACTGGCGCCAGCGGCCGTCGGGCGCGGGCCGTTCTCGGAGATTCGCGAGGGCATTCGCGGCGATCACATCCAGTGGCTGGAGCCGGGTCAGGTCGAGGCGTGCGACCTTTACCTGGGCTTGATGGACAGCCTGCGCGAAGCCATGAACCGCGGCCTGTACCTGGGCCTTGAGGATTTCGAGAGCCATTTCGCGCTGTACCCACCTGGGGCGTTCTACCGCAAGCATGTCGACCGCTTTCGCGACGACGACCGGCGGATGGTCTCGGCGGTGATCTACCTCAACGACGCCTGGCTGCCGGAGCATGGCGGTCAGTTGCGTATGTACCTGGAGGAGGGCGTGGAGCACGATGTGGTCCCCATCGGCGGTTGCCTGGTGGTCTTCCTGTCGGGTGAAGTGCCCCACGAAGTCCTGCCCGCAACCCGCGAGCGCCTGTCATTGACCGGCTGGTTTCGTCGACGCGGTAACGAGTTGTTCTGATGATGCAGAAAATCCTGGTCAGCCGCTGCCTGCTCGGCCACCGCGTACGTTACGACGGTGGTGCCAGCGGGCCGTTCGATCAATTGCAGCAGTGGATCGCCGAAGGGCGGGTGGTCGCGCTGTGTCCGGAAGTGGCCGGTGGCCTGCCTACGCCACGGGCGGCCGCGGAGATTCCCGGTGGGCAAGGTGCTGAGGTGCTGGACGGTAGCGCGCGGGTGATCACCACTGAGGGCGAGGATGTCAGTGCCGAGTTTCTGTCAGGTGCGCAGCAGGCCCTGGCGCTGGTGCAACAGCACGCCATCCGGATCGCTGTGCTCAAGGCCAACAGCCCGTCCTGCGGCAATCTGCTGACGTATGACGGGACCTTCAGCGGGGTCAAGGTCAGCGGCGAAGGCGTCACCGCCGCCCTGCTGACCCGGCATGGGGTGCAGGTATTCAGCGAGCTGCAACTGGCTGAAGCGGCGGCGGCCCTGCAAACCGACCCCGACCTTTAAGGTTTTGGCGGCTGGCTCGCGTCCATGCCGAACCATTTTTCCGACAGCGCCATCAGGCGTCCATCTTTCTTGATCTGTTGCAGGGCTCGGTCGAGGCTGGCCTGGAAGGCTGGGTTGCCCTTCTGGAAGGGAATTGCCAGGCTCAGGGTCGGGCCGACCTTGGCGCCTTCTTTCACCGGCAGACGGCTGTCGCGGATCGCATAGGGGATCAGCAGGCGATCGCTGATGGCGGCGTCGAGCTGCTTGTCGGCCACGCCCTTGAGGGGTTGCTGGGCGTCGGGGTAGCTGTGCAGGTCGATGCCTTCGACGCTGCGGGCCTGGTCGACGAACTGACTGCCTTGCGCCACGCCCAGGGCCTTGCCGTTGAGGGCCAGCAGGGAGCCGAATGGACGCTGTTCTTCCTGGCGCACGATCAGTTGAGCGCTGGAATAGCTGTAGGGTTCGCTGAAATCGAAACGATCCTTGAGTTCCGGGGTCAGTGCTATGTGGTTGATGGCGATGTCGTACTTGCCGCTCTCGACGCCTGGCAGCAGGTCCGTGGAGTCGGTCACCACGAAGTCGGCGCGCACATCCAATTCACTGGCCAGCAGTTGGCCGAGTTCGACTTCGAAGCCGGTGAGGCGGCCGTCATCCTTGAAATTGAACGGTGGGGTGTCGGCTTCCAGCGCTATGCGTAATTCACCGCGGTCGTTTACATCGTCAATCAGTTCAGCGTGCGCCAATGGGCTCACAAGGGGCAGCAACAGTATCAGGCCAGGCAAAAAGCGCATGGTCACTCCTTGAATTCGTTATGTGCGGCGCGCTGCTGCGGCGCGCTTTGCTATGGTGTTGAGGTCCTTCGACAACGAATCGCCACGAAGTTGTCACACTCATCAAGATTAAGCGTAAAACTGGAGAAAAGAATGAAAACCTTTATGTCACGTGCTGTTTTGGCCAGTCTGTTACTCGGTGCTTCGATGATGGCCAGCGCTGCGACCCCCGCCCCGGCTGGCGCCAAGGCGTTTATTGTGACCCCGGAAAATGGTGCCACCGTGGACAAGACCTTCAAGGTCAAATTCGGCATTGAAGGCGTGGCGCTGGCCCCGGCGGGCGATACCACCAAAAACACCGGCCACCACCACCTGCTGATCGACACTGGCCCGATCGCCGCGGGCCAGGTGATCCCGGCTGACGCCCAGCATGTGCATTTCGGCAAGGCCCAGACCGAAACCGAGCTGACCCTGACGCCTGGCACGCACACCTTGCAACTGGAGTTGGGCGACAAGAACCACATGGCCTTCGAGCCGCCGATCGTTTCGGAAAAAATCACTGTGACGGTGAAGTAATTCGCCAGGCATAAAAAAGGGAGCCCCGCGGGGCTCCCTTTTTATTGACGCTTGAGCGTTAGAACAACACGCGGCAGCGAATGGTGCCGTTGATGTGTTGCAGCTTCTCTTGCGCCAGGTCCGAGTACTCGGCGTCGACGTCGATCACGACATAGCCGACTTTCTCGTTGGTTTGCAGGAACTGACCGGAAATGTTGATGCCGTTTTCGGCGAAGACCTTGTTGATCTCGCTCATCACACCCGGGATGTTCTCGTGGATGTGCAGCAGGCGGTGCTTGCCAGGGTGAGCCGGCAAGGCCACTTCCGGGAAGTTGACCGAGGATACCGACGTACCGTTGTCGCTGTACTTGACCAGCTTCTCGGCCACTTCCAGGCCGATGTTGGCTTGCGCTTCAGCGGTGGAGCCGCCGATGTGCGGGGTCAGGATCACGTTGTCCAGGCCACGCAGCGGGCTTTCGAACTCTTCGTCGTTGGAGCGAGGCTCCACCGGGAATACGTCGATGGCGGCGCCGATCAGGTGCTTGTCCTTGATCGCAGCGGCCAGGTGGTCCAGTTCAACCACGGTGCCGCGTGCAGCGTTGATCAGGATGCCGCCCTTCTTGATGGCGCGGATTTCCTTCTCGCCGATCATCCACTGGGTCGCAGCGGTTTCCGGAACGTGCAGGGTGACGATGTCGGACATGCCCAACAGCTCGTGCAGGTTGCCGACCTGGGTGGCGTTACCCAGTGGCAGCTTGGTCACGGTGTCGTAGAAGTAAACCTGCATGCCGAGGCCTTCAGCCAGCACCGACAGTTGAGTACCGATCGAACCGTAGCCGACGATACCCAGCTTCTTGCCCCGGATTTCGAAGGAGTTGGCCGCACTCTTGATCCAGCCGCCACGGTGGCAGGAGGCGTTCTTTTCCGGGATGCCGCGCAGCAGCAGGATCGCTTCGGCCAGCACCAGCTCGGCAACGGAGCGGGTGTTGGAGTATGGCGCGTTGAACACGGCGATACCGCGTTCGCGGGCCGCGTTCAAATCCACCTGGTTGGTGCCGATGCAGAAACAGCCGACGGCGACCAGCTTCTTCGCGTGATCGAAGATCTCTTCGGTCAGTTGAGTGCGGGAGCGAATGCCGATGAAGTGCGCATCAGCGATCTTTTCCTTCAACTGGGCTTCCGGCAGAGAACCCGTGAGGTACTCGATGCTGGTGTAGCCAGCCGACTTGAGAACGTCGACAGCCGATTGGTGGACGCCTTCGAGAAGAAGGAACTTGATCTTGCTCTTATCGAGAGAAGTCTTGCTCATCTGCGTAAACCTGTATCCCGGAGAAAAATGGCAGGAAATGGTCAACAGACGCTGACCCAGACGGCAAGAAAGCCGTCACCGCAGAACAGCCTTTGGGCACTACCCTGCGGGGGCGGTATGCTAGCATACGCACCCCGCTAAACACTCATTCCTGCGACGTGAAGCGTTCTCAGGATGACCATGAATTGTTCGAGAGTTCTTTCGATGACCAATCCTGCCCTGATTGATGAGCTGAAGACCCTGGTTGAGCCTGGCAAGGTGCTGACCGACGCCGACTCCCTGAATGCTTACGGTAAGGATTGGACCAAGCATTTCGCCCCGGCCCCGACGGCTATCGTGTTCCCCAAGACCACCGAGCAGGTCCAGGCCATCGTGCGCTGGGCCAACCAGCACAAGGTCGCCCTGGTGCCGTCCGGCGGGCGTACCGGGCTGTCGGCTGCTGCGGTGGCCGCCAATGGCGAAGTGGTGGTTTCGTTCGACTACATGAACCAGATTCTCGATGTGAACCTGACGGATCGCACGGTGGTGTGCCAGCCTGGGGTGGTCACCGAGCATCTGCAGAACGTGGCTGAAGAAAAGGGCCTGTACTACCCGGTGGACTTCGCGTCGGCCGGTTCCAGCCAGATTGGCGGCAACATCGGCACCAATGCCGGCGGGATCAAGGTCATTCGCTACGGCATGACCCGCAACTGGGTGGCGGGCATGAAAGTCGTCACCGGCAAGGGCGACCTGCTGGAGTTGAACCGCGACCTGATCAAGAACGCCACCGGCTACGACATGCGCCAGCTGTTCATCGGCGCCGAAGGCACCCTGGGTTTTGTGGTCGAAGCGACCATGCGCCTGGACCGCGCACCGAAAAACCTCACCGCGATGGTCCTGGGCGCCGCCGATTTCGACTCGATCATGCCGGTGCTGCACGCCTTCCAGAGCAAGCTGGACCTGACCGCCTTCGAATTTTTCTCCGACAAGGCCCTGGCCAAGGTCCTGGCTCGTGGCGACGTGCCGGCGCCCTTCGAATCCGAATGCCCGTTCTACGCGCTGCTGGAATTCGAAGCGACCACCGAAGAGGTGGCCAACCACGCCCTGGAAACCTTCGAACACTGCGTTGAACAGGGCTGGGTGCTCGATGGCGTGATGAGCCAGAGCGAATCCCAACTGCAAAACCTGTGGAAACTGCGCGAGTACATCTCCGAGACCATTTCCCACTGGACTCCGTACAAAAACGACATTTCGGTCACGGTGTCGAAAGTCCCGGCGTTCTTGAAGGAAATCGACGCGATCGTCGGCAAACACTACCCGGACTTCGAAATCGTCTGGTTCGGCCACATCGGCGACGGCAACCTGCACCTGAACATCCTCAAGCCAGAAAACCTGAGCAAGGACGAGTTCTTTGCCAAGTGCGCGACGGTCAACAAGTGGGTGTTTGAAACCGTCGAGAAGTACAACGGCTCGATCTCGGCCGAACACGGCGTGGGCATGACCAAGCGCGATTACCTGACCTACAGCCGTTCGCCGGTGGAAATCGAATACATGAAAGCCGTCAAGGCGGTGTTCGATCCGAACGGCATCATGAACCCGGGCAAGATCTTCGCTGTTTGAAGGTGCGGTACCTGAAGAATCCCTAAGGCAGGAGGCGGTAATGAGCTATCAGCACCAGTATGTCGACGGTACCCGCATTCATTTCCCGCTAGGGAAAGTGGTGTGCATCGGGCGCAACTACGCCGAACACGCCAAGGAACTGGACAATCCGGTACCGACCGAGCCGTTGTTGTTCATCAAGCCGGGCAGTTGCGTGGTGCCGCTGGAAGGTGGCTTTGCGATTCCAACTGAACGCGGCTCGGTGCATTACGAGGCGGAAATCGCGGTGTTGATTGGCAAACCCTTGTCGACCAAGCCAAGCCGTGAAGAAGTGCTGGATGCGATCTCCGGGTTTGCCCCGGCCCTGGACCTGACCCTGCGCGACAAGCAGGCCGAGCTCAAGGCCAAGGGGCTGCCGTGGGAAATCGCCAAGTCGTTCGACGGCGCCTGTGTGCTGGCGCCATTCGTGGTCAGCAGCACCTTTGCCGACCTGACCGACATCGGCATTCGCCTGACCATCAATGGCGAAGTCCGCCAGGACGGCAACAGCAGTGCCATGCTCAACCCGATCGTGCCGATGATCCAGCACATGGCCGGCTGCTTCTCGCTGCAGGCCGGTGACGTGATCCTGACCGGTACGCCAGTGGGCGTCGGCCCGCTGAATGTCGGGGACGAACTGGTCCTGGAATTGCCGGGTGCCGGTAGCTTCGCCAGCAGCGTGCGCTGAATCAAGACACGGCATAGGGAGACCCTGTGGGCGCGGCAAGCCTGCTCCCACAGGGTCTCCCTATGCCATGGGGCGTGGCGACAAACCCAACTCCATTAAGCTTGAATTCATCAACGCGTGATATTCCATCCGCCCGATTGGTTTTTGAGCTCGCCCCATGCGCCGACTTGCCCGCCCCAAGCCCCTTGCCTTGATGTTGTTGATCGCCGCTTTGCTGGCGTTGGCCATGCTGGGCCAGTACTACCGCCTTTACGAGCGCACCTGGTTCAACCTGCAAGCCTGGCTGCACCCGGTCAGTGAGCATTCGATGGCACTCAATGACTATCGTGTGGTGCTCGAGGCGAAGCCGATCGAAGGCCTGGACGATGACGTCTCGGCCTTGACCTATGATCCGGTGCGCAAAAGCCTGTTCACCGTCACCAACAAGAATTCCGAACTGGTCGAGATGTCCCTCGACGGGCGCATCCTGCGCCGGGTCGCGCTGATCGGTTTTGGCGATCCGGAAGCCGTGGAGTTCATCAGCGCCGACACCTACGTGATCAGCGATGAGCGCCAGCAGCGGCTGATCAAGATTCATCTCGAAGACGACACGGCCTTCCTCGATGCCGCCGATGCCGAACAGATGACCCTGGGCATGCACATGACCCGCAACAAGGGGTTCGAGGGCCTGGCCTACGACTCCAAGGGCAAGCGCTTGTTTGTCGCCAAGGAGCGCGACCCGATGCTGATCTATGAAGTGCAGGGTTTTCCCCACTACAACCCGGAAAAATCCTATGCCGTGCACGTGATCAACAACCCCAAGCGCGATGCCGGGCTGTTTGTGCGCGATCTGTCGAGCCTGCAATACGACGAGCGCAGCGGCCATTTGCTGGCGCTGTCGGACGAGTCGTTTCTGGTGCTGGAGTTGGATATCGACGGGCGGCCGTTAAGCACCATGTCGTTGACCAAGGGGCGCCAGGGCCTGCAAAAGACCGTGCCGCAAGCGGAGGGGATCGCCATGGATGACGATGGGACCTTGTACCTGGTGAGCGAGCCGAACCTGTTCTACGTATTCAAGAAACCCAATCCGTAGGAGCAAGCCTGCTCCCACGGGGTGTATGCAAAACCTGTGGGAGCGAGCCGGGCGGCGCTCCGCTTGCTCGCGATGAGGCCGGCACAGCCAACACCCATGGTGCCAGACACACCGTCATCGCGGGCAAGCCGCAAGTCGCAAGCGAGCGCCGCAAGCGGGTACCCGCTACAGCATCAGGCCTTGAGGGTCTTCACGCCTTCGCTGGTCCCCAGCAGCAGCAGGTCCGCCGGGCGGGCGGCGAACAGGCCGTTGGTGACCACGCCGACGATGGCGTTGATCTGCTTCTCCAGCTCCACCGGGTTGGTGATCTGCATGTTGAACACGTCGAGGATGATGTTGCCGTTGTCGGTCAACACGCCTTCACGGTACACCGGGTCGCCGCCCAGCTTCACCAGCTCGCGAGCCACATGGCTGCGGGCCATCGGGATCACTTCAACCGGCAGCGGGAAGTTGCCCAGCACCGGCACCAGCTTGCTCGCGTCGGCGATGCAGATGAAGGTCTTGGCCACGGCTGCGACGATCTTCTCGCGGGTCAGGGCGGCACCACCGCCCTTGATCAGGTTCAGATGCTCGTCACTTTCATCGGCGCCGTCGACGTAGAACTCCAGGTCGCTGACCGTATTGAGCTCATACACCGGGATCCCGTGGCCCTTGAGGCGCGCGGCGGTGGCTTCGGAGCTGGCGACCGCGCCGTCGAAGGCACCCTTGTGCTGGGCCAGGGCGTCGATGAAGCAGTTGGCGGTGGAGCCGGTGCCGACCCCGACGATGCTCTTGTCGTCGAGTGTGGGAAGGATGAAATCGACGGCGGCCTGTGCCACTGCCTGTTTGAGTTGATCCTGGGTCATGCGGGCTCCGAGGTGCCGTGAGGGGGACAGAAGGCCGGCATTATAGCGCCATGGCCGGCTAAAACCTCTGGATTCGTGTGGTCGCCTGGGCAAAAGCCGGGTTAGACTCCGTGGTCCTGCCCAACCCGCTCAGTGATGCTTTCCGATGCTTGAACAGTACGTCAAAAAGATCCTCACCTCGCGCGTTTATGACGTTGCCGTAGAAACCCCTTTGCAGACTGCCCGCCAGCTCTCCGAGCGGCTGGGCAACAAGATCTGGCTCAAGCGCGAAGACTTGCAGCCGGTGTTCTCGTTCAAGATTCGCGGCGCTTACAACAAGCTGACTCAGTTGACCGACGAAGAGCGTGCACGCGGCGTGGTCACCGCCTCAGCGGGTAACCACGCGCAAGGCCTGGCCCTGGCGGCCAAGGTGCTGGGGGTCAAGGCGACCATCGTGATGCCCAAGACCACCCCGGAAATCAAGGTCGAAGGCGTGCGTTCGCGCGGCGGCAAAGTGGTGCTGCACGGAGATTCGTTCCCGGAGGCCCTGGCCTATTCGCTCAAGCTGGTCGACGAAAAAGGCTACGTCTACATTCACCCCTATGACGATCCGCACACCATTGCCGGGCAGGGCACGGTGGCCATGGAGATCCTGCGCCAGCATCCGGGTCCGCTGGACGCGATCTTCGTGCCGGTGGGGGGCGGTGGCCTGATCGCCGGGATCGCGGCCTACGTCAAATACCTGCGCCCGGACATCAAGATCATCGGCGTCGAGCCGGACGACTCCAATTGCCTGCAAGCGGCCATGGCCGCTGGCGAGCGGGTGGTGCTGCCGACCGTGGGGATCTTTGCCGACGGTGTAGCCGTGGCGCAGATCGGCCAGCACACCTTCGACATCTGCAAAGACTATGTCGATGAAGTGATCACCGTCAGCACCGATGAAATCTGCGCGGCGATCAAGGACATCTACGACGATACCCGCTCGATCACCGAGCCGGCCGGCGCCCTGGGCGTGGCCGGGATCAAGAAATACGTCGAGTTGCGCGGTGTCACCGGGCAGACCCTGGTGGCCATCGACTCCGGCGCCAACGTCAATTTCGATCGCCTGCGCCATGTGGCCGAGCGCGCCGAACTGGGCGAGGGCCGCGAAGCCATTATCGCGGTGACCATTCCAGAGCAGCCGGGCAGCTTCAAGGCGTTCTGCGAAGCCATCGGCAAGCGCCAGATCACTGAATTCAACTACCGCTACAACACGGGCAGCGAAGCGCACATCTTTGTCGGCGTGCAGACCCATCCGGAAAACGATCCGCGCAGTGCGCTGATCGCCAGCCTCAGCGAGCAGGGTTTCCCGGTGCTCGACCTGACCGACAACGAGTTGGCCAAGCTGCACATTCGCCACATGGTCGGCGGTCGTGCAGCCCATGTGGTCGATGAAGTGATCCTGCGTTTCGAATTTCCGGAGCGTCCCGGGGCGCTGTTCAACTTCCTCAACAAGCTCGGCGGGCGCTGGAACATCTCGATGTTCCACTACCGTAACCACGGTGCGGCCGACGGCCGGGTGGTCGCGGGCCTGCAGGTGCCCCACGACGAGCGCCACTTGGTGCCGGCGGCGTTGGCGCAAATCGGCTACCCGTATTGGGATGAGAGCGACAACCCGGCCTACCAGCTGTTTCTGGGCTGAACGGCTACGCTGATGCACAGGACTTGAGGGAAATTGACGTATGGAAACCTTAACCGCGCTGAAAATGGCTCATATGGTGGCCACCGTGTTGCTGCTGGCCGGTGCACTGGGCCTGGCGGTCTGGGTCTGGCGGACCCGGCGCAACGGTGATGCCACGGCGCCGGTGCGCACCTTGCAACGGCCACGGCTGTTCGTCTGGCTGCTGATGGGCCTGGCGTTGCTGAGCATGCCGTTCACCGGCTGGTGGATGGTGCACCTGATTGGCTGGCCGCTGGGGCAAACCTGGCTGCTGGCGTCCAGCGTGCTGTATGCCGTGACGGCGCTGAGCGGTTTCTGGTTACTGGCGCGGCTCAACCGCCAGCGTACGGCGCCGGGTGGCAGCGGCAGGTTCACTTTTGCCCTGGCGTTGGTCAGCTTGGTTAGCTTGATCGCGATCGCCGGGTTGATGGGCGCCAAGCCGGTTTAACCGCCCGATACCGAGTTGACCCCAATCGCGGGCAAGCCCGCTCCCACAGGTTTTGCCGGGTGGCATCAATTGCAGTCACACCCAGGCTCCCTGTGGGAGCGGGCTGGCCCGCGATGGCGTATTCAGCCGCGCAACGAAATTACCGGCCAGCCGCGCTTATCGGCTTCGGCCCGCAGGTTCGGGTCCGGGTCCACGGCCACCGGGTTCGCCACCTGCTCCAGCAGCGGCAGATCGTTCATCGAGTCGCTATAGAAATAACTGCCTTCCAGCGACAACCCGGTTTCCTCCAGCCAACGATTCAAACGCGTCACCTTGCCTTCGCGAAAGCACGGTACATCGGTGCTGCGCCCGGTGTAGCGACCCTCGTGCATTTCGCATTCGGTGGCGATCAGGGTTTCCACCCCCAGGTGCTCGGCAATCGGCGCGGTGACGAAGCGGTTGGTGGCGGTGATGATCACCAGCTTGTCACCGGCGGCGCGGTGCTTGGCCAACAGTTCCACAGCCTTGGGCAGCATGAGCGGTGCGATGCAGTCGCGCATGAAGTCGCGGTGCCATTCATCAAGCAGGGCCATCTCGGTGCGGCCGAGGATTTCCAGGCAGAAGTTCAGGTAGGCGGCATTGTCCAGCTTGCCGGCCAGGTAATCCTGGTAGAACTCGTCGTTGCGCGCTTTGTACGCGACGGGGTCGAGGATCTCCCGTTCACACAGGTAATCGCCCCATGCGTGATCGCTGTCGCCGCCCAAAAGTGTGTTGTCCAGATCGAATAAAGCCAGGCGCATTGCAGTTACCCGCTGATTAGTCAGTAAAAAGGGGTTAAGAATACGGTCTTTTCACAAGAGTGCACATAAGGTAGGAAGCTTCGTTGCCGCCTTCACAACCTTTGTGGAACAATGCGGCGACATGCGTTTGCGAGGTTGTTGCCGTGATCGACCCCGATGGTTTCCGCCCCAATGTGGGGATCATTCTGACGAATGATGCCGGCCAGGTGCTATGGGCTCGCCGTATCAATCAAGATGCCTGGCAGTTTCCTCAAGGTGGAATCAACCCTCAGGAAACGCCGGAAGACGCCTTGTATCGCGAGCTGAACGAAGAAGTCGGCCTGGAGCGCGAAGATGTTGAAATTCTCGCCTGCACACGTGGCTGGTTGCGCTATCGTTTGCCGCAACGTCTGGTCCGCACCCACAGCCAACCGCTGTGCATCGGCCAGAAACAGAAATGGTTTCTCCTGCGCCTGGTCTCCAACGAGCAGCGGGTGCGGATGGATTTGACCGGTAAACCGGAGTTCGATGGCTGGCGCTGGGTCAGTTATTGGTATCCGTTGGGCCAGGTGGTGACATTCAAGCGCGAAGTGTATCGCCGCGCTCTCAAAGAGCTTGCCCCGCGCCTTCTAACGCGCGACTGACGACGGAGTTCGACCCCGAGCCATGCTCAATACGCTGCGCAAGATCGTCCAGGAAGTTAACTCCGCCAAGGATCTCAAGGCGGCGTTGGGCATTATTGTATTGCGCGTCAAAGAGGCCATGGGCAGCCAGGTCTGCTCGGTCTACCTGCTCGACCCCGAGACCAACCGTTTTGTGCTGATGGCCACCGAAGGCTTGAACAAGCGCTCGATCGGCAAAGTCAGCATGGCGCCCAACGAAGGCCTGGTGGGCCTGGTGGGCACGCGTGAAGAACCGTTGAACCTGGAAAACGCCGCCGGCCACCCGCGCTATCGCTACTTCGCCGAGACCGGTGAAGAGCGTTATGCCTCGTTCCTCGGCGCGCCGATCATCCACCACCGCCGCGTCGTCGGCGTCCTGGTCATCCAGCAAAAAGAGCGGCGGCAGTTCGACGAGGGCGAAGAAGCCTTCCTCGTGACCATGAGCGCCCAGCTCGCCGGGGTAATTGCCCACGCCGAGGCCACCGGTTCGATCCGCGGCCTGGGGCGCCAGGGCAAGGGCATCCAGGAAGCCAAATTCATCGGCGTGCCGGGTTCGCCGGGTGCGGCGGTCGGTACCGCGGTGGTCATGCTGCCACCGGCGGACCTCGATGTGGTGCCGGACAAGACCATCACCGACATCGACGCCGAGCTGGGCCTGTTCAAGACCGCCATCGAAGGCGTGCGCGCCGACATGCGCGCCTTGTCCGCCAAGCTGGCGACCCAGTTGCGCCCGGAAGAGCGCGCCCTGTTCGACGTCTACCTGATGATGCTCGACGATGCCGCGCTGGGCAGCGAAGTCACCACCGTGATCAAGACCGGCCAATGGGCCCAGGGCGCGTTGCGCCAGGTGGTCACCGATCACGTCAACCGTTTCGAACTGATGGACGACGCCTACCTGCGTGAGCGGGCCTCGGACGTCAAGGACCTCGGACGCCGCCTGCTGGCCTACCTGCAGGAAGAGCGCCAGCAAAACCTGGTCTACCCGGAAAAGACCATTCTGGTCAGCGAAGAACTGACGCCGGCCATGCTCGGCGAGGTGCCGGAAGGCACGCTGGTCGGCCTGGTTTCGGTCCTGGGGTCTGGCAACTCCCACGTCGCTATCCTGGCGCGAGCCATGGGCATTCCGACGGTAATGGGCCTGGTCGACCTGCCGTATGCCAAGGTCGATGGCATCGAATTGATCGTCGACGGTAATCGGGGTGAGGTCTACACCAACCCCAGCGACGTGTTGCGCAAGCAATTCGCCGAGGTGGTCGAAGAAGAGAAACAACTGGCCCTGGGGCTCGACTCCCTGCGCGACCTGCCCTGCGTGACCCTCGATGGCCACCGCATGCCGCTGTGGGTCAACACCGGCCTGCTGGCGGACGTGGCGCGGGCGCAGAAGCGCGGCGCCGAAGGGGTGGGCCTGTATCGCACTGAAGTACCGTTCATGATCAATCAACGGTTCCCTAGCGAAAAGGAGCAGCTGGCGATCTATCGCGAGCAACTCGCCGCCTTCCACCCGCAACCGGTGACGATGCGCAGCCTGGACATCGGCGGCGACAAGTCACTGTCCTACTTCCCGATCAAGGAAGACAACCCGTTCCTCGGTTGGCGCGGGATTCGCGTCACCCTCGACCACCCGGAAATCTTCCTGGTCCAGACCCGCGCCATGCTCAAGGCCAGCGAAGGCCTGAACAACCTGCGCATCCTCCTGCCGATGATCTCCGGCACCCACGAACTCGAAGAAGCCCTGCACCTGATTCACCGTGCCTGGGGTGAAGTGCGCGACGAAGGCACCGACGTGCCAATGCCGCCGGTGGGCGTGATGATCGAGATTCCGGCGGCGGTCTACCAGACCAAGGAACTGGCGCGGCAGGTGGACTTCCTGTCGGTCGGCTCCAACGACCTGACCCAGTACCTGCTGGCCGTGGACCGCAACAACCCGCGGGTGGCAGACCTCTACGACTACATGCACCCAGCGGTGCTGCAGGCCCTGCAGACCGTGGTCCGCGATGCCCACGCCGAAGGCAAGCCGGTGAGCATCTGCGGCGAGATGGCCGGTGACCCGGCAGCGGCCGTGCTGTTGATGGCGATGGGTTTTGACAGCCTGTCGATGAACGCCACCAACCTGCCGAAAGTGAAGTGGATGCTGCGCCAGATCAACCTCAGCTGGGCCAAGGACCTGCTGGCCGAACTGATGACCATCGACAACCCGCAAGTTATCCACAGCTCGCTGCAATTGGCGCTGAAGAATCTTGGCCTGGCGCGGATGACCAGTCCGACGGCGATCAAGCCGCTCTGAACCTGCGGCGGTTTCATCGCGGGCTTGCCCGCGATGGGGCCAGTCCAGGCAACACCACATCACATCAAAGCCTGATCTGCACCTCCCCAAGATGCCCGCCATAGGGCCCGAAACTGCGCTCCACCATCACCCGTGAACCATCGGCCTGGACGATCAGCGCGGTGCTCGCACGGGTGCCATAGGTGGGGCTGGCAATAAACACGCTGGACAATAGGCTCTCGGTCGCCAGCCCGACCCCGGTATCCGGCAAGTCACCGAATGGAGCTGTCTGTGGATCACCCAGCAAGGCCAGCAGCGCTTGCGGTTGCGGATCATCGAGCACCTCACGCAGCGCCGCCTTGGCCTTGAGCAGCTTGGGCCAGGGGGTATCGAGCCCGGCGTTGGACAATCCATAGACCCCCGCCGCCAGTTGGCTCGGCTCAGCCTCTTGTGCGTTGTAGTGCCAGAGCGCCTGGCAATTGCCGATCAGCAGGTTAAAACCGGCATATTCCAGCGATCTGCCGACAACATCGGCCAAATACTGATCAATGGGCAGTTCGCCGGTAAGAAACCGCGCCACCAGTTCGCCACGGGATTTGCGCGCCGGCGGCTGGTGTGGATTGCGGATGTTGGTCAGGGCGGCAAAACGTCCGTCTGCGCCAATGCCCAGCCAGGTGCCTCCGGCCTCCAGGTCTCGCCCGGCATGCACCTGCGGCGCTTCGGGCCATGCTGCCAGCGGCAGGCTGGGGCGGGCATAGAACTCGTCACGGTTGGCCGCGACGATCAGGGGAGTGGCGTGGTCCGGGCGCCAGGCAAAAACAATCAGGCACATAAGGTGGTCCTTGTGTGTTTTTTGCCCACTGTACGCAGACATCGCTCATCGAGCCATCGTCATCCACAGTGGAGCCCGGGGCCTCGCATCCGTTACCATGCGGCTGCTTTTTTGCGAAGCGGACAAGGACGATCATGGAATTTTTGCTCTATCTGTTGCTGGGCGCCTGTGCAGGCGTGCTGGCCGGGCTGTTTGGGGTCGGTGGCGGGATCATCATCGTGCCGGTGCTGGTGTTCAGCTTCACGTTGCAGGGTTTCGATGCGTCGGTGCTGACCCACCTGGCCGTTGGCACTTCGTTGGCCACCATCATTTTCACCTCGATCAACGCGGTGCGTGAGCACCAGCGCAAAGGCGCGGTGCGCTGGCCGATCTTTGCCTGGATGACCCTGGGGATCCTGCTCGGGGCCGGCTTCGGCGCGTTGACCGCCGAGGCGATTTCCGGTCCGCACCTGCAGAAGATCATTGGTGTGTTTGCCCTGGTGATTGCCGTGCAGATGGCCCTGGAGCTCAAGCCCAAGGCCAGTCGAACGGTTCCCGGCAAGTTCGGTCTGACCGTGGCCGGCAGCGTGATCGGCTGGGCCTCGGCGATCTTCGGGATTGGCGGCGGCTCGCTGACCGTACCATTCCTGACGTGGCGCAGTGTGCCGATGCAGCAGGCCGTGGCGACGTCGTCCGCCTGCGGGTTGCCGATCGCCTTGGCAAGTGCATTAAGTTTCATGATTCTGGGCTGGCATGATCCCCTGTTGCCCGCTCATAGTCTGGGTTTCGTTTATTTACCGGCGCTGCTGGGCATTGCCCTGACCAGCATGGTCTTCGCCCGCTTTGGCGCGCGACTGGCCCACCGGCTGTCGCCGCGATTGCTGAAAAGACTGTTTGCCGCTTTGCTGTTGTGCGTGGGCACCAGTTTCCTGCTCTGAGGCAGGACGCAATCCTGGCTTAATCCCGGCGTGGCAGGGTCGCGCCAGGAATTTTAGGTTTCAACTCTAACGAGGAGTCGTAATGCTGCCTTACCCGCAGATTGACCCGGTGGCCCTGGCCATTGGCCCGCTGAAAATCCACTGGTACGGTCTGATGTACCTGATCGGCATCGGCGGTGCCTGGCTGTTGGCGTCGCGCAGGTTGAACCGCTTTGACCCGACCTGGACCAAGGAAAAGCTCTCCGACATGGTCTTCTGGATGTCGATGGGCGTGATCGTCGGCGGCCGCCTGGGGTATGTGCTGTTTTACGACCTGAGTGCCTACCTCGCCAACCCGACCTTGATTTTCGAGGTGTGGAAGGGCGGCATGTCGTTCCACGGTGGTTTCATCGGCGTGATGCTGGCGGCCCTGTGGTTCGGCAAAAAGAACGGCAAGTCGTTCTTCCAACTGATGGACTTCGTCGCCCCGATGGTGCCGATCGGCCTGGGTGCCGGGCGGATCGGCAACTTCATCAACGCCGAGTTGTGGGGCAAGGCCACCGACGTGCCGTGGGCCATGGTCTTTCCGTCGTTCAGCGACCCGGCCCAGTTGGCGCGCCACCCGTCGCAGCTGTACCAGTTCGCCCTCGAAGGCGTGGCGCTGTTCGTCATTCTCTGGTTGTTCTCGCGCAAGCCGCGGCCGACCATGGCGGTGTCCGGGATGTTCGCGCTGTTCTATGGGATCTTCCGCTTCATCGTCGAGTTCTACCGCGTGCCGGACGCCCAGTTGGGCTACCTGGCGTGGAACTGGCTGACCATGGGCCAAGTACTGTGCATCCCAATGATCGTTGGCGGTCTGTTCCTGATCTGGCTGGCCTATCACCGCGCACCCAAGGCACCGGCTGTCCCGGCCGCCTGACGCTTTATATTCGAAGCGC
Source organism: Pseudomonas sp. RA_35y_Pfl2_P32 (assembly GCF_963970735.1). Lineage (NCBI taxonomy): Bacteria > Pseudomonadati > Pseudomonadota > Gammaproteobacteria > Pseudomonadales > Pseudomonadaceae > Pseudomonas > Pseudomonas sp. RA_35y_Pfl2_P32. The sequence goes on along the minus strand of NZ_CAXAQF010000002.1, from coordinate 282,279 downwards.
AGGGCCGCGAGCCCTGCCTTCAAGGACACAGGTAATACATGAAGCAATATCTCGATCTGGTCGCCCACGTCATCAAGAACGGCACCAAGCAAGCCAACCGCACTGGCGTCAACACCATCAGCTTCCCGGGTGCGATGCTGCGTTATGACCTGAAAGAGGGTTTTCCGGCGATCACCACCCGCAAGATGGCGTTCAAGTCGGCCATCGGCGAGATGTGCGGTTTCCTGCGCGGGGTCAACAACGCCGCCGAGTTCCGCGCCCTGGGCTGCAAGGTCTGGGACCAGAACGCCAACGAAAATGCGCAGTGGCTGGCCAACCCATTCCGCCAGGGCGCAGACGACCTGGGTGAGATCTACGGCGTGCAGTGGCGCAAGTGGCCGGCGTACAAGCAGATCCCCCTGAGCAACCCGGCCGCCATCGAGCAGACCCTCGCCCAGGGTTACCGGCAGATTGCCGAAGGCGAGGAGGACGGCCAGGCCTATGTTGTGCTGTACAAGGCCATCGACCAGGTTCGCCAGTGTGTCGACACCATCATCAAGGACCCGGGCAGCCGGCGTATCCTGTTCCACGGCTGGAACGTCGCCCAGCTCGATGAAATGGCCCTGCCACCGTGCCACCTGCTGTACCAGTTCCACCCGAATGTCGAGACCCAAGAGATCTCCTTGACCCTCTACATCCGTTCCAATGACTTGGGTCTGGGGACGCCGTTCAACCTCACCGAGGGTGCCGCGCTGCTGAGCCTGATCGGTCGCCTGACCGGTTACACGCCGCGCTGGTTCACCTATTTCATCGGCGATGCCCACGTCTACGAAAACCACCTGGACATGCTCAACGAACAGCTCAAGCGCGAGCCGTTCCCGATGCCGCAACTGAAAATCGCCGATCGTGTGCCGGAGTTCGCCAAGACCGGGCTGTACCAGCCGGAGTGGCTGGAGCTGATCGAACCGGGTGATTTCTCGCTCGAGGGCTATGAGCACCACGCCCCAATGACCGCGCCAATGGCGGTCTAAGAGTCGGCTACAAATCCTGTAGGAGCCGAGCTTGCTCGCGATGGCGGCAGCACAGTCAACCCTGATGTGCCTGATTGATCGCCTTCGCGGGCAAGCCTTGCTCCTACAGAGCAATGGGGTGTTGCTCAATGGCCGTGGCTGCGGCCTACGTGGGAATGTTCGACTTCCGTTGCAACCACTCCGCCACTGACTTCCAGGCGCTGCAAGATCCCGCACTGTTCGATATCCGGCCCTTCGCTGCAGCGTTGGCGCAGATCGATGAGTTGTGCCTGCAGGGCGAGCAACCCGTCGATCCGTGCCTTGACGTGGTGGATGTGTTCGTCGATCAGTGCATTCACGCTTTCGCACTGGTCCTGTGGGCTGTCGCGCAGGCCCAGCAGGCTGCGGATTTCTTCGAGGGTCATGTCCAGGGTGCGGCAATTGCGGATGAAGGTCAGGCGCTCGGCATGGGCCTGGGTGTAGACGCGGTAGTTGCCATCGCTGCGGGCCGGTTCCGGCAGCAGGCTTTCACGCTCGTAGTAGCGGATGGTTTCGACGGCGCAGTCGGTCAGTTTCGCCAGTTCTCCAATCTTCATCGCGACAATCTCCAAATGGGTGCTTGACCCTATAGTGGCTACAGGGTCTTTACTTGGCAACAGGCACCTACATGGACGCGACCTGATGAGCGATTCCCAGCACACCCACCAACCCGGTACTGCGCATGAGCACAGTCACGGGGCAAAACTTCAGCCGGTAAAAAAACACGATCACGCCAGCCACGGCGGCTCCTGCTGCTCAAGTACGGCGCCCGCGCTGGTCAAAATCAGTGAAGCGCCCACCGACGGTGCGCGCCTGAGCCGTTTCCGCATCGAGGCCATGGACTGCCCGACGGAACAGACGCTGATCCAGAACAAGCTCGGCAAACTGGCCGGCGTGCAGCAACTGGAGTTCAACCTGATCAACCGGGTGCTGGGCGTGACCCACGACCTGCCGACCACGGCGCCGATCATCGACGCGATCAAGTCCATCGGCATGCTGGCCGAGCCGATCGAAGACGGCGCGCAGGCGGATGACAGCCGCGCGGCGCCGGTGAAAAAGCCCTGGTGGCCATTGGCGCTTTCCGGGGTCACGGCCCTGGCTGCCGAAGTGATCCACTTCACCAGCGCTGCGCCGACCTGGGGGGTGGCGCTGGTTGCGCTGGTGTCGATCCTCAGCGGCGGCCTGGGCACTTATAAAAAGGGCTGGATTGCCCTGAAGAACCTCAACCTGAATATCAACGCCCTGATGAGCATCGCGGTGACTGGCGCGGTGCTGATCGGCCAATGGCCGGAAGCGGCCATGGTCATGTTCCTGTTCACCGTGGCCGAGTTGATCGAAGCCAAATCCCTGGACCGCGCGCGCAATGCCATCAGCGGCCTGATGCAGATGACCCCGGAGCAGGTCACGGTGCAGCAGGCCGACGGTTCGTGGGTTGAGCGTGAGGCCAAAAGTGTCGAGTTGGGCGCGTTAGTGCGGGTGCGTCCGGGTGAGCGCATTGGCCTGGACGGCGAAGTGGTCGCCGGCAACTCGACCATCGACCAGGCACCGATTACCGGCGAGAGCCTGCCGGTCGAGAAGACGCTGGGTGACAAGGTGTTCGCCGGCACCATCAACCAGGCCGGTGCCCTGGAATACCGGGTTATCGCCGCCGCGAACAACTCGACCCTGGCGCGGATCATCCACGCCGTGGAACAAGCCCAGGGCGCGCGTGCGCCGACCCAGCGATTTGTCGACAGCTTCTCGAAAATCTACACCCCGGTGGTGTTCGTCTTCGCCCTGGGTGTGGCGCTGATTCCACCGTTGTTCATGGGCGCAGCCTGGTTCGACTGGATCTACCGTGCGCTGGTGTTGCTGGTGGTGGCGTGCCCTTGTGCGCTGGTGATTTCCACCCCGGTGACCATCGTCAGCGGCCTTGCGGCGGCTGCGCGCAAAGGCATCCTGATCAAGGGTGGCGTGTACCTGGAGGGCGGCTACAAGCTCGACTTCCTGGCCCTGGACAAGACGGGCACCATCACCCATGGCAAGCCGGTGCAAACCGACTACCTGGCGCTGGACCCCACGGTCGAGACCCGCGCTCAGGTGCTTGCCGCCAGCCTCGCTGGACGCTCCGACCACCCGGTATCGCTGGCCATCGCCCATGCCGCTGTGGATAAACACCTGACCCTGTTCGCTGTGGATAACTTCGCAGCCCTGGCCGGCCGTGGTGTGCGTGGCGAGATCGACGGCCAGGTCTATCACCTGGGTAACCATCGCCTGGTGGAGGAGCTGGGCCTGTGCTCGCCAGCACTGGAAGAGAAACTCTTCGCCCTGGAAGAACAAGGCAAGACCGTGGTCCTGTTGCTGGATGCCTCGGGTCCGCTCGCCCTGTTTGCGGTGGCCGACACGGTCAAGGCGTCCAGCCGCGAGGCCATTGAGCAGTTGCATGCGCTGGGGGTGAAAACCCTGATGCTGACCGGCGACAACCCGCACACGGCACGGGCGATTGCTGCCCAGGTGGGCATCGACCAGGCCCAGGGTGACCTGCTGCCGACCGACAAGCTCAAGGCGATCGAGGCCTTGTATGCCCAGGGTCACCGGGTCGGCATGGTCGGCGACGGGATCAACGACGCGCCGGCGCTGGCCCGGGCCGAGATTGGTTTTGCCATGGCGGCGGCTGGTACCGACACCGCCATCGAGACCGCTGATGTCGCCCTGATGGACGACGATCTGCGCAAGATTCCCGCATTTATTCGCCTGTCACGCCAGACTTCCCATATCCTCACGCAAAATATCGCCCTGGCCCTGGTCATCAAGGCAATCTTTCTTGGGGTAACCTTCTTCGGGTTGGCCACCATGTGGATGGCCGTGTTTGCCGACATGGGCGTGGCCCTGCTGGTGGTGTTCAACGGTCTGCGCCTGCTGCGCAAATAAATCATAGAGAGGCTGATGTGCTGAGTGCCGAGCTGAAGGCTTTTTACATGGTCGCGCGTTTGGGCAGTATTACCCTGGCAGCGAAAAAGCTCGGCCTGAGCCAGCCCACGGTGACGACCCAGATTCGCCACCTGGAGAGTCAGTACTCGGTCGAGCTGTTCTACCGCGGTGGGCGCCGACTGACCGTCAGCGAAGAGGGTGCCCGCCTGCTGCCCATGGTCAAGACGCTGCTGCAGCAGGAAGCCGATATCGAGTTTTTCCTGCGTAACAGTGGTCAGGTCCAGGGCGCCTTGCGCATCGCCGCGACCGCCCCGTATTACATCCTCGACCTGGTGAAAACCTTCCGCGAGCGGCTGCCCCAGGTGGACGTCTCGGTGGAAATCGGCAACTCCCAGCAGGTCCTCGAAGCCCTTGAGGACTACCGGGTGGACTTGGCCGCGTCCTCGCAACGGGTGGACGACGCCCGCTTGATCCGCCGCGTGCTGGGCACCGACCCGTTGGTGCTGGCCGTACACCGCAACCATCCACTGGCGGTGCACGACCACGTGCCGCTGAGTGCCTTGGCCGGGCATACCCTGTTGATGCGCGAGAGCGGCTCGACCACCCGGCGGTTGACCGAGGAGTGGCTGGCCAGTGTCGGGGTGAGTTTTGGCCCCTTGCTGGAAATCGGCAGCCGCGAATCGATTCGTGAGGCGGTGCTGCGCAACATCGGCATCAGCATCATCGCCCGCCAGGAAGTGCCCCATGACCCGCAACTCCGGGTGTTGAGCATCGAAAACGCGCCGCAGATCGCGGAATACCTGTACTGCCTCAAGGAGCGCAAGAGCGCCCGGTTGCCAGCGGCGTTTCTTGGCTTGGCGCAGGAAATGGCGCCGGCCTGAGTTCTCCTGTGCCAGGGCTGCCTCATCGCGGGCAGCCGCTCCGACTTGGTTTGGTTTGGTTTGGTGGGTGTATCCGTTGCTGCGGTAATGGCTGCTATTGGTTCCGCCCTTACGGCGGGTCACTTTCGAAAAGCGCGAAAGTAACCAAAGCGCTTTACCCCTGGCGTACGGCCCCTCGCTAAGGCTCGGGGTACCTTCGCTACGGTGCCCATCAGGGGGCATCGCCTCCGGTTTGCTTCGCTGCACCTCCTCTCGATGTATGCGGCTTCGCCGCACGGCGCTACGCGCCTCCCCCTTGATGGACACCTCCGCTCAGCCTGCCGATGGGGCAGGTGGATCAAAATCAAAAGCCAGAGCACGGCGACCTGCCGGTCGGCCTGAGTGGTAAGGGCGGGCGAGGCGGCCTACCGGCCGGCCTGCTTTTTTCTGGTGTTCACTCCCGTGTGGGGGCGAGCCGGGCGGCGCTCCGCTTGCTCGCGATGGCTACCTCACTTGAACCCAAATCCCCCAATACCACTATCAGCCGTTTTTGCCTCACTGCCACACGAACTACGCATTCGCTCCCTAGGATGGCCCACATCTGCTTGATGAGGTCCGTCCATGAACCACTCGAATGCAACTGCCCAGGTTTTCCCCGGCACCCCGATGAAGGTGCGCGGTATCGAGAAGCGCTTCGGCGCCTTCACCGCGCTGGATAACGTGTCGCTGGACGTGGAGGCCGGTGAGTTGGTCTGCCTGCTCGGTCCCTCGGGCTGTGGCAAGACCACCTTGCTGCGGTGCATTGCCGGCCTGGAGCGCCAGGATCGCGGCGAGTTGTACCTGGGTGATCGTGACGTTTCCCTGCTGGCCCCACAGGCGCGGGACTACGGGATTCTGTTCCAGTCCTACGCCCTGTTTCCCAACCTCAGCGTCGAAGCCAACATTGCCTACGGCCTGGCCGGCAGTGGCCGCGAGCAAGTGCGCCAGCGCGTGGCGCAGATGCTCGAGTTGGTGGGCCTGACCGGCAGCGAGAAGAAATACCCCGGCCAGTTGTCTGGCGGCCAGCAGCAGCGCGTGGCGCTGGCCAGGGCCTTGGCGCCGGCCCCCTCATTGTTGCTGCTGGACGAGCCGATGTCGGCCCTCGATGCCCGGGTTCGCGAGCATCTGTGTACCGAGTTGCGCCAGTTGCAGCGCAGCCTGGGCATCACCACCCTGATGGTCACCCACAATCAGGACGAGGCGATGCTGATGGCCGACCGCATTGCCGTGATGAACAACGGCAAGGTCGAGCAGTACGCCACCCCGCAGGAAATCTACAACCGCCCGGCCACCCCATTCGTTGCCGAGTTCGTCGGCCAGGGCAACTGGTTGCCGTTCCAGCGCAGCAGTGACAGCCACGCCCAGGTCGGCGGGATGCCCGTGCGCCTGGCCGATAACAGCGGCAAGGCCGCGTCCGGCCGGCTGTTCTGTCGCCCGGAAGCCATCAGCGTCAACCCGCTGGTGCATGAGGAAAACCTGTTCCCGGCCAAGGTGCGCGAGATCACCTTTCTGGGCAACCGCTGCCGCATGAGCTTTGAGCTCAACCACCTGCCGGGCCATGCGTTGCTCGCCGAGCTGGCGCCCGAAGCCATGCCGCGCCTCGGTGCCCAGGACATCATGGTTGCCTTGCCACCGCGCAGCCTGCAGGTGTTTGCCTGATGAGCGCGCAGATGGCCCTGCCGATACCGCACAAGCAGGTTCGGCAGACTTCCCGTGCCGAGATCGGCGACCGGTTTTTTGTGCTCGGCGGCAAGGTCCTGCTCCTGTGCCTGCTCAGTGTCGCGGTGTTGATGCCGCTGCTGGCAATCTTCTGGCGCGGCTTCAGCAACGATGCCGGGCAGGGCGGTGGCCTGGTTGCCGCCCGCGAGCTGCTGACCAGCGCCAACTTTCACTGGTTGCTCGGTAACAGCCTGAAAGTGTCCCTCAGCGTCGCGGCCATCGTGGTCCCGCTGGCGTACCTGTTTGCCTACGCCCTGCAACGCACGCTGATTCCCGGCAAGGCCATCTGGCGCGGCCTGTCGCTGCTGCCATTGATGGCGCCGTCGATGCTGCCGGGTATCGCGCTGGTGTACCTGTTCGGTAACCAGGGCCTGTTGCGCGGGCTGCTGTCGGACAACATCTACGGTTTCTGGGGCATCGTGCTGGGTGAGGTGATCTACACCTTTCCCCACGCCTTGATGATCCTGCTGTCGGCACTGTCCCTGGCCGATGCGCGGCTGTTCGACGCCGCTTCGAGCATGGGCGCCAGTCCGTCCAGGGCCTTTCGCAGCATCACCTGGCCGGCGACCCGCCAGGCCGTGTTCGCCGCATTCTGCCTGGTGTTCACCCTGACCATCACCGACTTCGGCGTGCCGGTGGTGGTCGGTGGCGACTATCAGGTGTTGGCGTTGGAAGCCTACAAGGCGGTGGTCGGCCAGCAGCAATTCGGGCGCGGTGCGCTGATCGGCATGGTCCTGTTGGTGCCGGCACTGCTCAGTTTTGCGGTGGATGCCTGGTTGCGCCGCCGGCATGGCGACTCCATGAGCGGTCGAGCGCAAGTCTTTCAGCCGGCGCCTTCGCGGCTGCGTGATGGCTGTTACCTGGGCATCGTGCTGGTGATCTGCACCGCGCTGTTGCTGGTATTCGGCATGGCGGTGTACTCCTCGCTGGTGAAATTCTGGCCGTACAACCTGTCGTTGTCGCTCAAGCACTATCAGTTTGGCGACACCGCAGGCGGTGGTTGGCTGGCCTATGGCAACAGCGTGAAGATGGCCCTGTGCACGGCCTTGATCGGTAGCGGGCTGATCTTCACCGGCGCCTACCTGATGGAAAAGACCCGTGGCCAGCGTGGCCTGAACCTGGCGCTGCGCATGCTCAGCTTCGTGCCGATGGCGGTGCCGGGTCTGGTCCTGGGCCTGGGTTACGTGTTCTTCTTCAACCTCAACGGCAACCCGCTCCATGTGCTCTACGGCACCATGACCCTGCTGGTGGTGTGCACCATTGCGCACTACCTGACCACCGCGCAAATGACCGCCACCACCGCGCTGCGTCAGCTCGACGCGGAGTTCGAAGCCGCCGCGCTGTCGCTCAAGGCGCCGCTGTACCGCCACTACCTGCGCGTCACCGTGCCGATCTGCCTGCCGGCGTTGCTGGACATCGTGCGCTACCTGTTCGTCTCGGCCATGACCACCGTCTCGGCGGCGATCTTCCTCTACAGCCCCGACACCATCCTCGCGGCGGTGGCGGTGCTGAACATGGACGACGCCGGCAACGTCGGCGGTGCCGCCGCCATGTCGACCCTGATCCTGTTCACCTCGGCGGGCGTGTCCCTGCTCCTGGCCTGGGCTTCGCGCGGCTTGCTGCGGCGCTCCCAGGCCTGGCGCCAGACCGCACCCGGCAACTGAATCGACTCACCCCTCAACCCTCTGATCCGCACCTGAAAGGAACCGCACCATGTTCAAGCCCTTGGCTCTAGCCGCTGCTGTCCTCACTGCTTTCAGCATGAACGCCTTCGCGGCGAAAACCGAACTGACCGTCTACACCGCGCTGGAAGCCGAACAGCTGAAAACCTACAAGCAGGCGTTCGAAGCGGCCAACCCGGATGTCGAGATCAAGTGGGTGCGCGACTCCACCGGCATCATCACCGCCAAGCTGCTGGCGGAAAAAGCCCGTCCGCAGGCGGACGCCGTCTGGGGCCTGGCGGCGTCGAGCCTGGCGATCCTCGATCAGCAAGGCATGCTGCAAAGCTACGCACCGAAGGACCTGGGCAAGATCGGCGCTAACTATCGCGATGCCGCCAACCCGCCAGCCTGGGTGGGCATGGATGTGTGGGCCGCGACCATCTGCTTCAACACCGTGGAAGCCGAGAAGCAGGGCCTGAGCAAGCCGGTGAGCTGGCAGGACCTGACCAAGCCTGAGTACAAAGGCAAGATCGTGATGCCCAACCCGGCGTCCTCGGGTACCGGTTTCCTCGACGTCAGCGCCTGGCTGCAGACCTTTGGCGAGAAGCAGGGCTGGCAGTACATGGACGACCTGCACCAGAACATCGGCCAGTACGTTCACTCCGGTTCCAAGCCTTGCAAGCTGGCGGCGGCTGGAGAATTCCCGATCGGCATTTCCTTCGAATACCCGGCCGTGCAGTTGAAGCGCCAGGGCGCACCGCTGGACATCGTCCTGCCGAAAGAGGGCCTGGGCTGGGAAATCGAAGCCACCGCCGTGATCAAGGGCACGCCCCATGAAGACGCCGCGAAGAAACTCGCCGACTTCTCCGCAAGCACCGCGGCCATGGAGCTGTACAAGGAGAACTTCGCCGTGCTCGCCCAGCCTGGCATCGCCAAGCCGCAAACCGAACTGCCGGCCGACTACGAGCAGCGCCTGATCAAGAACGACTTCGCCTGGGCCTCGAAAAACCGCGACGAGATCCTGGCCGAGTGGCGCAAGCGGTATGACGGCAAGTCCGAGAAAGTGGCGGCCAAGTAAGCTCTCTTTTGGCTGAGGGGCCCTATCGCGGGCAAGCGGAGCGCCGCCCGGCCCGCTTGCCCGCGAAGGCGGCTTTGAATTCAGGACATTTCTTAATGACACAACACAACGACCTACTGATCATCGGCGCCGGGATTCTCGGTCTGTCCCACGCCTATGCCGCTGCCAGGCGCGGGCTCAAGGTCAGGGTTTTCGAGCGCAGCGCCACGCCCCTGGGGGCCTCGGTGCGCAATTTCGGCCAGGCCCTGGTCACCGGTCAACCGCCCGGGCAGATGCTCGAACTGGCCAAGGCCAGTCGGGATATCTGGGGCCAATGGGCGCAGCTCGCCGGCTTGCAGCTCAAGCGCAACGGCGCCTATCTGTTTGCCCGCACCGAAGCTGAAGAACAGCTGTTGTCAGCCTTCTGTGAAGGACGCGCGATCGAGCACGGTTACCGCGTCGAACTGCTGCGCGGCGCGGCATTGCGCGATCTGTATGGCGGCCAGTTCAGCCATCACCGTGCGGCGTTGCATGGCCTGGACGATCAGCAACTGTATGCCCGTGAGGCCATCCCGGCCTTGATCGACTACCTGCGCCGGGAGCTGGGTGTCGAGTTTCACTTCTCGACCCTGGTGCGCGACGTCGAACCCGGACGTGTACACAGCACCGCGGGCAACTTCAGTGGCGAGCAGATCATTGTCTGCTCCGGCCACGATTATCAAACCCTGCTGGCCGAACCCATTGCCACGCTCAAGCTGCAGGTCTGCCGTTTGCAAATGCTCCGCGCCCGGCCACTGATCGACCTCAACCTGCAACACGCCTTGCTCACTGGATTGAGCTGTGTGCACTACGGGGCCTTCGCCGACCTGCCGCAAGCGCAGGCCGTGCAGGCGCAGATTCTGCGAGAGACCCCGCACCTGCACGAGCAGGGCATTCACCTGTTGATCAGCCCGACACCCCAGGGTGAGCTGATCATTGGCGACTCCCACCACTACGGCAGCGACCCATCGCCGTTCAATGCCGAACAGGTGGATGACTGGATGATCGAACTGGCCGAGCAGACCCTGGGGTGCAAGGTACGGGTGGTCGAGCGCTGGCAGGGCGTCTATGGTGCTCAAGGGCCGGCGCCGTTTTCTTTCCTGCAGGCGGCACCCGGCGTGCATGCCGCGCTGATGCACACGGGCGTGGGCATGAGCGTCGGCCCGGCGATGGCCGAAGCCAACGTCAGCAGATTATTTGGAGCGCACTGATGGACCGCACTGAGCAAGTGATCGCCGACGTGTTCGGCTGGTATGAGCGCTTCGGTGCCAGCGATTACATCGGCGAGCCGGTGTCGCAGATCGAGCACATGTCCCAGGCCGCCGAACTGGCCATGGCCGAGGGTTTTGACGATGAGGTGGTGCTGGCGGCGTTCTTCCACGACATCGGCCATCTGTGCAGCGAGGGCGCGCAGAACATGGGTGGTTTTGGCGTGGTCAGCCACGAACGCCTCGGCGCCGATTACTTGCGGCGCCAGGGTTTTAGTGAGCGCATGGCGCGGTTGGTGGAGTATCACGTGCAAGCCAAGCGTTACCTGACGCTGACCGAGCCCGGCTACTACCAGCGCCTGAGTGAGGCCAGCCGTCGCACCCTGGAATACCAGGGTGGGGTGATGAGCGCGGACGAAGCCGAGGTGTTTGCCCGCGACCCCCTGTGCGCCGTCAGCTTGCGCATGCGCCAGTGGGATGAGCAGGCCAAGGAGATGAACGTGCCGGTGATCGACCTGGACGTTTTGAAGGGCAAGGCGTTGCAGCTGCTACAGGGTTAGTCGCCGATCACCTTCTGCGCCAACAGCTCAATCTGCTCCTGGCGCTCGGCCTGGCTCAGCCGCGCATGGGAATTGAGCGACGACCATTGTGGATGCGCTCGGGCTTTGCTCAGGGCTTCGGGCAGCTTGCCTTCGCGCCAGGTCTTGTCCTGGGGCGTGGCCAGTTGGATGCTGTCCATCGCCGCGTGCCCGCGCTGGTCGAGGGCCAGCACCAGTTGGCGCTGGCGCAGCGCCAATAAGCGCAACACGCTGTCGTCGACCGTCAGCTCGCGCTGGCCCTTGAGCTTGCCCAGCAAACGGCTGCCATAGCTGCGCGCGGTTTGCAGGGCGCCACCGGCAATCGCACCGGCCAGCGCTGCCGCGCCGAGGGTCAGGCCACCCACCAGCAGGTCGACGCCTGCCCCGGCCGCCGCTCCCGCGGCGATCCCGCTACCGACCCGCACCCCCAGTTGCTTGAGGGTTTCGGGGTTGAACACATCATCGCCCCAGCGTCCGTCCAGCAGCGGTAAATCGCTGGCGGCCGCGTCTTGCGGGCGGAAGGCGTAGAGCTTGAGCAGCGCTTCGACGCAGCGTTGTTCACGTTGGCGCACGGCTTTACGCAGGTCCCCGATGGCTAGCTGTTCCTGCTCGGCGTCACTGGCCACGCTGCGGCGGCAGGCAGCGCAGTCGATCAGCAGCTCGGCGATCAAACGGGCGGCGCTTTGCTGGCGCGCCAGGCGTTGCGCCTGCTGGTCGGCGATCAGGCGCTCCAGTTGTCCGCGGGAGTTTTCCAGCATCAATGCCAGGCTTTCATAGAGCCGGCGTTCGCCGTCTTCCGGCGGCGCGACGCTGTCAAAGCGCACCAGTGCATGCAGCCCCAGGCGGGCCAGGGCTTCACGCCAATCCGGCTTGCGATGGTCGGCGCTGCTGACGAAGTTCAGCACCGGCAGCAGCGGTTTACCGCAGCTGGCCAGTACCTGCAATTCGTCGCGGTATTTGGCCAGCACCGGTTCACGGGCATCAATCACATACAGGCCGGCGTCGGAGGCCAGCAACTGGCGCAGCACCTTGGCTTCCTGCTCAAAGCGCTGGCGCGCCTCGCTGCCGTCGAGGAAACGCGCCAGGCGCTCAGGGCCGTCAAGGCGTTCGCCGGGGCGTTCCAGGTGTTCCAGGTACTCGAGCAGGGCGATCGCATCCTCCAGGCCGGGCGTGTCGTAGAGCTCCAGCAGGGCCTGGCCATCGACCGACAAACGCGCGCCTTCGACATGCCGGGTGGTGCTGGGGCGATGGGACACTTCGCCAAAGCCGACATCCCGGGTCAGGGTGCGCAACAAGGATGTCTTGCCGACGTTGGTGTGGCCGACCACGGCGAGCTTCAGCGGTTTTTGAGCATCAGTCATGACCCGACTCCAGCCAGTTCATCGGTGCGCAATCGGCGAAGGGCAATCCCAATTGCTGCAGGGCGGCATGCCAGTCCCCCAGGCGGTCGGCGTCCAGCGCCTGGCCGGCGGGTGCTTGCAGCAGCCAGACACGGGTAGCGCTGGCGCTCTGGGCCAGTTCGGCGATCAGCGCCAGGCTGCCGCGGTCCGGTGAGCGCCGGGGGTCGCACGCGATCAGCAGGCGGGCCGGCGGAAAGCGGGTCAGTTGTTCGAGGAGTTTTTGCCGCGACTCGCGGCTGTCGAGGATCCCGGCATCCTTGACGTTCTTCGCCAGGGCCGGCGGCCACGGGCGCTGGTCGTCGAGCTCGATGGCCACCAGCAGCGCGCCGTCACTGTGCAGGGCGCTGTTCGCGCTTTCGACCTGATGCAGTCGCTCTGGCGCGGCATCGCTGACGCCGAGGCGCTCGCTGCTGGGCATCAGGCGTTCACGCAACTGGGCGTAGCCGGGCAATTTCAGGTCCAGTTGCAAGCCTGCGCGGCCACGGCTCCAGCGCCACAGGCACAGCAGGGTCAGCAACAGGCGCGGCAATGCGCCGTACACCAGCACCACGCCGACCAGCCAGCCGGCCCAGGCCTGGCGGGCGCTTTCAAGGTTCAGGGCGGCGTCACCGCTGGCGCGGATCATCGCTTGGGTGGGCACGCTGAACCCCAACAGCGCGGGCAGTGCGCCGAGGGCCTGGGTCAAGGCGACGAAGGTTTCGCCGCTGAGAATGGTGGTCTCCCAGACAAAGCCGTAGCGCCGGGTCGCCATCAGCGTCAGGACCATGACCAGGGCACTGACCATCACCAGCAGCCACAGGCCATTGACTAGCAAACCGAGCAGCCAGCGATTGAGTTTGTGCCGTTGCAGCAACAGCAGCAGGGCCGGCGCCAGGTGGGCGGCCTTGGCATCGCGGGCGAGCTTTTCACTGAGCCACAGCCACAGGCGCCCGAGGGTGGCGCCGTAGTCGGCGGCGAGGATCAACCCCGATGCCCAACTGAGTAGCAGAATCAGGTTCAGCCCGAGCAGGCTGCCCAGGGCCCAGAACACATTGACCGGGGTCTGGCCATCACCCAGGGCGGCGAATGCCAGGCCGGCGCCACTGAGGATCGCCAGCACGGCCAGGACCAGCAGTGCCAGGCGAGCGCCTTGTAGCCAGTGGCGCAGGGCCGCGGTCAGGCCATCGCGTTCGGCCAGCCAGTGGGCACGGGCCTGGATGCGGCTGGGCAGGTCGCCACCGGCGTTGCGGGCCAGGCGGTTGGCTTGCGAGTCCTCCAGGGCACCGGCGTGTTCCTCGCGCAGGCGGATGGTCTCGGTCAGCCAGAGTGTGTACAGATCAGTCACGCGTCGTTCCGTCGCTTAAGTGAGCACTGAGCATAACCGCTGTGGCGCTTATCGGGGAAAGCCCGGCTCTGGTATCCTCGCCGGCATGAAAAAAACTCTCCCTTTGAGCCTGATCGCAGCCCTCGGTGAAAACCGCGTGATCGGCGTCGACAACAGCATGCCCTGGCACTTGCCGGGGGATTTCAAATACTTCAAGGCCACCACCCTGGGCAAGCCGATCATCATGGGTCGCAAGACCTGGGATTCCCTCGGCAGGCCGTTGCCGGGGCGGTTGAACATCGTGGTCAGCCGCCAGACCGACTTGCAACTGGAGGGCGCCGAGGTCTATCCGTCGCTGGAAGCAGCCGTCGAGCGAGCGCAGGAGTGGGCGCTGGAGCAAGGCGTCGACGAGCTGATGCTGATTGGCGGCGCGCAGCTGTATGCGCAGGGATTGGCCCAGGCCGATCGGCTGTACCTGACCCGCGTGGCGCTGAGTCCCGAGGGTGATGCGTGGTTTCCGGCGTTTGATTTGGCGCAGTGGAAACAGGTGTCGAATGTGCCGAATCCGGCCGAAGGCGATAAGCCGGCCTACAGCTTCGAGGTGTGGGAGAAGGTCTGAAAGCATCGCGGGCTTGCCCGCGATAGCAATCAATCTGACGCCGCCGTAATCAGGCGTGCGCCAACTCAGCATGCTTATCGGCCTGCAGCACGTCTTTATCCGTCTGCTGCATGATCTGGCTGGTAATCGCCCCGGCCGTCATCGAACCACTGACGTTCAGCGCCGTGCGGCCCATGTCGATCAGCGGCTCGACGGAAATCAGCAACGCTACCAACGACACCGGCAAGCCCATGGCCGGCAACACGATCAGCGCGGCGAAGGTGGCGCCACCGCCGACCCCGGCCACCCCGGCCGAACTCAAGGTCACAATCGCCACCAACGTCGCGATCCACAGCGGGTCGAGCGGGTTGATGCCCACGGTCGGGGCGACCATCACCGCCAACATGGCTGGATAAAGACCGGCGCAGCCGTTCTGGCCAATGGTGGCGCCAAACGAAGCGGCGAAGCTGGCGATCGACTGCGGGATCCCCAGGCGACGGGTTTGTGCTTCGATGCTCAGCGGGATGCTCGCGGCGCTGGAGCGGCTGGTGAAGGCGAAGGTCAGCACCGGCCAGACCTTGCGGAAAAAGCGCAGCGGGTTGATTCCGGCCAGCGCCACCAGCAGGCCGTGGACCACGAACATCAGGCCCAGGCCCAGGTACGACACCACCACGAAACTGCCCAGCTTGATGATGTCCTGCAGGTTGGAGGCGGCGACCACCTTGGTCATCAGCGCCAGCACACCGTAGGGGGTCAACTTCATCACCAGGCGCACCAGGCGCATCACCCAGGCTTGCAGGGTGTCGATGGCGTTGATCACTTTCTGACCTTTTTCCACGTCATCCTTGAGCAATTGCAGGGCTGCGATGCCGAGGAAGGCGGCAAAAATCACCACGCTGATGATCGACGTCGGCTTGGCCCGGGCCAGGTCGGCGAACGGGTTCTGCGGAATGAACGACAGCAGCAACTGCGGCACATTTAGGTCGGCGACCTTGCCTGCGTAGTCGCTCTGGATGGTTTGCAGGCGCGCCATTTCCTGGGTGCCGGCCACCAGGCCTTCGGCGGTCAGGCCGAACAGGTTGGTCAGGCCGATGCCGATCAGCGCCGCGATGGCAGTAGTGAACAGCAGGGTGCCGATGGTCAGGAAGCTGATCTTGCCCAGGGACGACGCGTTGTGCAGCCTGGCCACAGCACTGAGAATGGACGCAAATACCAGGGGGATCACGATCATTTGCAGCAATTGCACGTAACCGTTACCCACCAGATCGAACCAGCCGATGGAGGCTTTGAGCACCGGGTTGCCGGCACCGTAAATCGTGTGCAGGGCCACGCCGAACGCCACGCCCATGACCAGTGCCAGCAGCACTTTTTTGGCCAGGCTCCAGGTGGTGTGGCGGGTTTGTGCCAGGCCAAACAGCAAGGCCAGGAACACCAGCAGATTGAGGATCAGCGGCAGATTCATCGAGACTCCAGAAAAGACTTGTGCCAATCGCCTCGCGGGGCAATTGCGAACCGGCAAGCCTAACAGCTTGATATCTATTGAATTAATATCAAAAACGCATGGTGACTGTCGTTTTTGGAATAAGCACCTGACGCTGTGGGTTATGCCGGTGACGGAATCAGCACGCAAGCGGTCGTGCTCAGACGAGAACTGTCATGCAGATTTGTTAGCGTCGATGGCTTTCATTCAGGGAGAAATGCACATGAAAGTCGCCACGCACGTGTTAGCCGTTGCCATGTGCCTGGGCCTTGCCGGCCAGGTGTCCGCCACCGATCTCAAACATTGGCCCCAGGATCAGGCCAAGCAACTGGACGCGATGATCGCGGCCAATGCCAACAAGGGTAACTACGCGGTGTTCGACATGGACAACACCAGCTACCGCTACGACCTGGAAGAGTCGCTGTTGCCGTTCATGGAAAACAAAGGCCTGATCACCCGCGAGAAGCTGGACCCCTCCCTGAAACTGATCCCGTTCAAGGACACCGCCGAGCACCAGGAAAGCCTGTTCAGTTACTACTACCGGCTGTGCGAGCTCGATGACATGGTCTGCTACCCCTGGGTCGCCCAGGTGTTTTCCGGTTTCACCCTCAAGGAACTCAAGGGCTACGTCGACGAGTTGATGGCCTCCGGCAAGCCGGTGCCCAGCACCTATTACGAAGGCGACGTGGTCAAGACCATCGAGGTCAACCCGCCGAAGATCTTCACCGGGCAAGCCGAGCTGTACAACAAGCTGATGGAAAACGGCATCGAGGTCTATGTGATGACCGCCGCCTCGGAAGAGCTGGTGCGCATGGTCGCTTCCGATCCCAAGTATGGCTACAACGTCAAACCGCAAAACGTGATCGGCGTGACGATGCTGCTCAAGGACCGCAAAAGCGGTGAGCTGACCACCGCGCGCAAGCAGATCACGGCCGGCAAGTATGACGAGAAGGCCAACCTGGGCCTGGAGCTGACCCCGTACCTGTGGACCCCTGCGACCTGGATGGCCGGCAAGCAGGCCGCCATCCTGACCTACATCGACGAGTGGAAAAAACCAGTGCTGGTGGGCGGCGACACCCCGGCCAGCGACGGCTACATGCTGTTTCATAGCGTCGACGTGGCCAAGGGCGGCATCCACCTGTGGGTCAACCGCAAGGACAAATACATGGCCCAGATCAACGGCATGATGGCCAAGCACGCCGCGGCCCAGGCCAAGGAAGGGCTGCCGGTGACGGCGGACAAGAACTGGGTGATCGTCAAGCCGGAGGAGATTCAGTAACACGCAGGTGCCTGGTTCGTTGCATTGCAGCGAACCGGAGCGCTATCGGCAAAAACATATCAATTGCGAATCACTCGCATCTTCTGCTAGCGTGCGCACTCCTGAACGATCCTTCCGATCAAGGTAGTGCTGTGTCCTCCTGGAATACGCAGATCGCGCGCCTGTTCGCGGAACAGAAGAAAGCCCTGGAAGCATTCGTCACCCGGCGCACCGGTAGTGCCCAGGTGGCGGCCGACTTGACCCAGGAATCTTTTCTGCGCCTGGCGCGGCTCGAGTCCGGTGAGAAGATCGACAACCTCCCGGCCTTTCTCTTCACCATTGCCAGCAACCTGGTGCGCGACCATCAGCGCCAGGCGATTCGTCGTGAGCGGGTGGAAGCGGGCGAGCCCAGCGACGAACTGCCGTGCAGCACGCCATCGGCGGTGGACCAACTGTCGGCGCTACAGGAGCAAAGGCTGATGCACGATGCAATTGCCGCACTTCCTGAAGCGACTCGTAACATCTTCCTGCTCTATCATGTCGACGAATGTTCCTACCGCGAGATTGGCGAACGCCTGGCAATCAGTCCGCGGAGTGTCGAATACCAATTGCGTCGTGCGCTGATCGATTGCCGGGCTTACATCCAGGCGCGATTGGCCAACGGCAAGCGAGGCGCGCGACCATGATCGACGCGCCTGTGGCTGTGGAAACCCTGATGACCGAACCCGCTGCACCGGACCGCGATGACCTGTTCGCCGAAGCGTCTGGCTGGTATTTCCGCCTGCAGGCCGAAGACGTGACCACGGCCGAGCGCGACCGCTTCGCCTGCTGGCTGGCCCAGGGCGCCGCGCAGTATGAAGCCTGGCAGGAGGTGCAATGGCTGCTGGGCAGTCTGCGCGAGCCGGCCCGGCGGATGCGCGAGGCCGAGCAGGCGCGCTGGAAAAAACCTGCTGGCCAGCGTTGGCTGCCCAAGGCTTGCGCGGCGGCGGTGGTGCTGATGACGATCGGTCTGCTGGCGACGCAAACCCCTTGGTTGGATCGCTGGCGCGCGGACTATGCCACCGGCACCGGGGAAACCCGGCGGATCGAACTGGCCGATGGCTCGTGGCTGCAACTCAATACCGACAGTGCCGTGCAGATCCACCTGGGTGCCGGTCAGCGCCAGGTTCGCCTGTTGCGCGGCGAGGCCTGGTTCGAGGTCACCAAGGACCCGGCCCGGCCGTTTGTCGTCGAGTCCGGCACGGGGACGGTGACAGTGGTCGGCACCCAGTTCAGTGTCGCCCAGCGCAACGCTCGCACTCAGGTGCAGGTGGCCCAGGGCAAGGTTGCAGTCAGCGCTGGCGACGGGGCGCCGGTGTACCTGGAGCCGGGCAGGGCGGTCGAGTATCAGGACCGCCGCTTGAGCGAGGTCCACGGCTTCGACCCGGCCGCCGGATTTGCCTGGCGGCAGCGGCAATTGGTGTTTCGCCAGCAACCATTGGCCGACGTGGTGGCGGAGTTGAACCGCTACTGGCCCGGTCGCACCCTGGTGCTCGGTGATGAGTTGCGCGAGCGGCGGGTGTCGGGGGTATTCGATATCGATAAACCCGACGCCGTGCTCAAGGCGCTGGTCCATACCCTCAACCTGCAGGCCGAGCGTTACACGCCGTATCTGCTGGTGCTGCGCGCGGGTTGAAAGCGATCCGCCGCCTCTTTTGTAAATAATTCTCAAAAACTTTCAGGGTTTCGCCGGGCGTGGTCGTCCTTGATCACAGACGCGCAAATAATAAGCACTCTCAAGTAGTGCGGCGCTTGATCACCGACTTCGATCATTGGGGAAACACACATGGGACATCTGACCGCGCCGCGCCGCCTGCCTGGCCTGCCGACTCTGCTGACGCTGGCCATCGGCCTGGCCACGGGCGCAGCGCCGTGTTACCTGCAGGCGGCGACCGCCGAGCAGACGCAGGTCTATCGCTTCGAGATTGCCGGGCAGTCGCTGGATAGCGCGTTGATGGCGTTCTCCTCGGTGACACGCCTGCAGGTGCTGGTGTCCGCCGACGTCACCCAAGGCGTGCAGTCCCCAGGGGTCAAGGGCAGTTTCTCCCGCGATCAGGCGCTCTCGCACTTGCTCGCTGGCACCGGCCTGGTGGCCAGCTTCATCGACGATGACAGCGTCACCCTGCACCGGCCACAGAGCAGCGGTTCGGCGCTGGAACTGGGGGCGACAAAAATCGGTGCCCAGCGTCTGGGGACGACCACCGAAGGCAGCGGTTCCTACACCACCGGCGCCGTGACCATTGGCAAGAGCGCCCAGAAGCTCAAGGACATCCCGCAGTCGGTCAGCGTCCTGACCCGCAAGGCCATGGATGACCAGAACATCAGCACCCTGACCCAGGCCATCGAAGCGGTGCCGGGGTTGGCGTCGGTCAAGTCCCCGGGGCCGGGGATGTTCATGTTCTCCCGGGGGTTCGATATCGAGGCGCTGCAGTACGATGGCGTGCCGGTGCCGCGTAACGTCTATGCCCTGGGCAGCTACATCACCGAGAACATGGTGATCTACGACCGCATGGAAGTGCTGCGCGGCTCTGCCGCTCTGCTGCAAGGCGCCAACAGCCCGGGTGGCGCGATCAACCTGGTGCGCAAGCGTCCGCAGGCGGCACCGACGGTGACCTTGAGTGCCAAGGCGGGCAGTTGGGACCGCTACGCCTCCCAGGCGGACGTCGGCGGCCCGTTGAATGACGCCGGCACTGTGCGTGGCCGCGCGGTGGTCAACTACGAGAAAGGCCACTCGTTTTCCGACTATACGTGGAGCTGGGAACAGACCGTGTATGGCGCGCTGGATTTCGACTTGAGTGAAGACACCGTGCTCGGCGTCGGTTTCAGCAACAAGAAAAGTCATGGTCGACCGTACTACATCGCCTTGCCGCGCTACACCGATGGCAGCGCGGTCAACCTGTCACGTTCCACCTACACCGGCGTCACCTGGAACCGCTCGGAGAACGACCAGACGGCGGTGTATATGGATCTTGAGCACCACTTCAACGACAGCTGGAAGCTCAAGGCATCGGCGACGGCGATGAACGAGTCCAATGAGGCGACCTATCAGTTCACCACTGGCGCGATCACCCCAGGGACTTCGAGCGGTTCGCGGTTCGCCGACTACTCCACCGACTTCTATGGCAAGAACCGTGGCCTGGACGTCTACATCAATGGTGATTTCGAGGCGTTGTCGTTCAAGCAGAGCGTGGTGCTGGGCGGCAACTACTCCAAGTACACCACCGATGACAGCTACGCTCGCGCATTTGCCCCGGGCGTCGACATCTTCAACATCGACCACCATCGGCCCTTCCAGAGCTTCGACAGCATCGCCGACAAGGCCAACCTGTCCGCCAGTACCTACGATGTCCGGCAGAAAGGCCTCTATGGTGCGTGGAACATCCACCTGACCGATCCGCTGACCCTGGTGCTGGGCGCGCGCAGCAGTTGGTATGACTTCGATTTTGCCCAGGACACCTATTTCGCGCGTGAACCGCTGGACGGCGGCGAGAAGAGTTCGGTCAAGGCCAGCGGCAAGGTCACGCCTTACGCCGGCCTGATCTATGCGCTCAACGATCAATGGTCGGTCTATGGCAGTTACGCCGAGGTGTTCATCCCGCAGGTCCAGATGACTCAGCAGAAAACCGGCTTGCCACCGGTTGAGGGCAAGAACTACGAAGTGGGGATCAAGGGCGAGCTGATGGACGGCCAACTCAACGCCTCGCTGGCGATGTTCCGCTACATCCACGAAAACCGTGCAGTGACGGACTTCACTACCGACATTGAAGGCCCCGATGCGTGCGGCGGCTGGTACTGCTCGACGGCGTCGGGCAAGGTGCGCAGCCAGGGCATCGAGGCCGAGTTGAGCGGCGAAGTGCTGCCGAACCTGCAACTGACCAGCAGCTACACCTACAACACCACCAAATTCCTCAAGGACACGGAGCTTGAAGGCAAGGTCTTCAGCACCTCGACCCCGATGCACATGCTGCGGGTGTGGAGTGATTACCGCTTGCCGGGGGAGTTGGACCGGATTCGTCTCGGGGCGGGGGTCAATGCCCAGAGCAATACCTTGAGTTTCGAACGCGCCTTCGATCAGGCCGGGTTTGCCATCTGGAACTCGCGCGTGGCGTATGACGCCAGCGACGAAGTGACCCTGGCGGTGAACCTGAACAACATGTTCGACAAGAAATACTTCATCCCCGCGTACGCCCAACTCGCCGGCAACAACTACTACGGCGACCCGCGCAATTTGATGTTCAGCGTGACCTACAAGCCGCAGTTCTGAATGCCCTGACGCTTTCCGGTAGGGCGGCACGGACTGCACAAACAAAAATGCCCCGCACTGGGCGGGGCATTTTTGTTTCAACGGCTAACGATCACAGCCCGTCGAGCATCGCCTTGTTGCGCACGGCGCCCTTGTCGGCGCTGGTGGCCAGCAGGGCGTAGGCTTTGAGTGCGGTGGTCACTTTACGTGGGCGCACTTCAACCGGCTTCCAGCCTTTTTTGTCCTGCTCGACGCGGCGTGCCGCCAGTTCTTCGTCGCTGACCAACAGGTTGATCGAGCGGTTGGGAATGTCGATCAGGACTTTGTCGCCATCTTGCACCAGACCAATGGCACCGCCGGCAGCGGCTTCTGGCGAAGCGTGACCGATGGACAGGCCCGAGGTGCCGCCGGAGAAACGACCGTCGGTGAGCAGGGCGCAGGCTTTGCCCAGGCCCTTGGATTTCAGGTAGGAGGTCGGGTAGAGCATTTCCTGCATGCCCGGGCCGCCTTTCGGGCCTTCGTAACGGATGATCACGATGTCGCCGGCCTGCACTTCATCCGCGAGGATGCCGCGTACGGCGCTGTCCTGGCTTTCGAAGATCTTCGCGTTGCCTTCGAACACGTGGATCGACTCGTCGACACCGGCGGTTTTCACCACGCAGCCGTCCAGGGCGATGTTGCCGTACAGCACGGCGAGGCCGCCTTCTTGCGAATAGGCATGCTCGACACTGCGGATGCAGCCGTTTTCACGGTCGTCGTCCAGGGTTTCCCAGCGGGTCGACTGGCTGAACGCGGTCTGGGTCGGGATGCCCGCCGGGCCGGCCTTGAAGAAGTGGTGCACGGCTTCGTCGGTGGTCTGGGTGATGTCCCACTTGGCAATACCTTCGGCCATGGTCTTGCTGTGCACGGTCGGCAGGTCGGTGTGCAGCAGGCCGCCACGGGCCAGGGAGCCGAGGATCGAGAAGATCCCGCCGGCGCGGTGCACGTCTTCCATGTGGTACTTCTGGATGTTTGGCGCGACCTTGCACAGTTGCGGCACGTGGCGCGAAAGGCGGTCGATGTCCTTCAGGTCGAAGTCGATCTCGGCTTCCTGGGCAGCGGCCAGCAAGTGCAGGATGGTGTTGGTGGAACCGCCCATGGCGATGTCCAGCGTCATGGCGTTTTCGAACGCCTTGAAGTTGGCGATATTGCGCGGCAACACCGAGTCATCGTTGTCGCCGTAGTAGCGCTTGCACAGTTCGACGATGGTGCGCCCGGCCTGCAGGAACAGCTGTTCGCGGTCGCTGTGGGTGGCCAGGGTCGAGCCGTTACCCGGCAATGCCAGGCCCAGGGCTTCCACCAGGCAGTTCATCGAGTTGGCGGTGAACATGCCGGAGCACGAGCCGCACGTCGGGCAGGCGCTGCGTTCGTATTCAGCGACTTTCTCGTCAGACGCGCTGGAGTCGGCGGCGATCACCATGGCGTCAACCAGGTCCAGGCCGTGGGAGGCGAGCTTGGTCTTGCCGGCTTCCATCGGACCGCCGGAGACGAAGATCACCGGGATGTTCAGGCGCAAGGCGGCCATCAGCATGCCGGGGGTGATCTTGTCGCAGTTGGAGATGCAGACGATCGCGTCGGCGCAGTGGGCGTTGACCATGTACTCGACGGAGTCGGCGATGATCTCGCGGCTCGGCAGCGAATAGAGCATGCCGTCGTGACCCATGGCGATGCCGTCATCGACTGCAATGGTGTTGAATTCCTTGGCCACGCCGCCAGCGCGTTCGATCTCGCGGGCCACCAGTTGACCCAGGTCCTTGAGGTGCACGTGACCCGGTACGAATTGGGTGAAGGAGTTGGCAATGGCGATGATCGGCTTTTTGAAGTCGTCATCTTTCATCCCCGTGGCGCGCCACAGAGCGCGAGCACCGGCCATGTTGCGACCGTGGGTGGATGTTTTCGAGCGGTAATCAGGCATGAAGCACTCCGGGCGGTTAATCAGGTATCAAAAGGGAAGTGAGCTTCTATTGACGTCTGGAACACTCAGAAATGGCCGGGTGTCCGGAAGTTGCCGAGAACTTTGCGGGATCGCCGCGCGCTTCAGCTTGAGCTCATAAACCCGCCGGGGGATGACTGGCGATGAATCGTTCGATTCTACACCGCTGGCGGCTGGAGGGAATGGCTGCAAGCATTCACAAGACGTTCGGCGACCACCCCCGTAGGAGCGAGCTCGCTCGCGATGAACCCGAGAACGCCGCGGGGTGTCAGGTTCCCCGCGTTATCGTTGACCACCATCGCGAGCGAGCCGCAAGCGGGCGCTCGCTCCTACAGTATTAAATCCACATGGCATCCCACAGCGGATAGTCTCCAACTCGAGTCACAAGCCTGGCGCGCAAAGGGTTGGCGATGATGTATCGGGCGATGGCTTTGAGATCTTCCTCGCGACGCAGGGCTCGGTCGAAGTAGCCCTTTTGCCATAGCGTTTCGTGGCGACCTCTTTGCTGGTTGATGGCGCGAGCACTTCTGGATTTGGCCGCCTGCATCAGTCTCGGCAAATCACCATTGTGCAATTCAACCAGCCAATGAAAGTGATCCGGCATGACGACCCAGGCTATTGAGGTGGCATTGCCGGCTTCATGAGCTCTTCTGAATTCACTCACTAGCAAGCGTCCAACGTACAAATCATTGAAGATCGGTTGTCGTTCATGGGTGACAGCGGTCAGGTGATAGATACGACCGGATTGCGAGTGCCGACCTGTGCGTAATCGATGGGCTTTTGGCGTGTTGGACATTCCGTTGTCCTCTTCGGTGATGGGAAGAGAAAACGGTAGGCGTGGGGTGGGAGGTTGTCGCTTCGGCAGTGGATCAGAATGTGTCCTGCACCTGTAGGAGCGAGCAGGCTCGCTCCTACATAGGTTTTGCGTTATCAGCTGTTGGGCAGCAGACGGCAGGTGATGCTCTTGATGTAGCGCGTTTCGGCGATTGCCGGGTGTACCGGGTGGTCCGGGCCCTGGCCGCCGCGTTCCAGCAGCTGGATGTTGCGGTCCAGGTGGCGGGCGCTGGTCAGCAGGATGTTCTGCAGGTCATCTTCGGGCAGGTGCATCGAGCACGAGGCGCTGACCAGGATGCCGTCCTTGTTGAGCAGGCGCATGGCTTGCTCATTCAGGCGGCGGTAGGCGCCTTCGCCGTTCTTCATGTCTTTCTTGCGTTTGATGAACGCCGGCGGGTCGGCCACGATCACGTCGAAACGCTCTTCGCTGGCTTTCAGTTCCTTCAGGGCTTCGAACACGTCGCCTTCGATGCAGGTCATCTTGTCGGCGAAGCCGTTCAGCGCGGCGTTGCGCTCAACGCCGTCGAGGGCGAAGGCCGAGGCGTCGACGCAGAACACTTCGCTGGCGCCGAATGCGGCCGCCTGCACGCCCCAGCCACCGATGTAGCTGTACAGGTCGAGGACACGCTTGCCTTTGGCGTACGGGGCCAGGCGGGCGCGGTTCATGCGGTGGTCGTAGAACCAGCCGGTTTTCTGGCCTTGAATGACCGGCGCTTCGAATTTCACCCCGTTCTCTTCCAGGGCAACCCACTCCGGCACCAGGCCGAACACGGTTTCGACGTAGCGGTCGAGGCCTTCGGCGTCGCGCGCGGCGGAGTCATTCTTGAACAGAATGCCGCTGGGCTTGAGCACTTGGGTCAGCGCGGCGATCACGTCGTCTTTATGGGTTTCCATGGTCGCCGAGGCGATCTGCACCACCAGGATGTCGCCGAAGCGGTCGACTACCAGGCCCGGCAGCAGGTCGGAATCGCCGTAGACCAGGCGGTAGAACGGCTTGTCGAACAGACGCTCGCGCAGCGACAGGGCGACGTTCAGGCGGTGTACCAGCAACGACTTGTCGAGTGGCAGCTTGATGTCGCGCGACAGCAGGCGGGCGCAGATCAGGTTGTTCGGGCTCATGGCGACGATGCCCAGCGGCTTGCCACCGGCGGCTTCCAGGATCGCCTGATCGCCGGCCTTGAAGCCGTGCAGCGGGGTGGCGGCTACGTCGATCTCGTTACTGTAGACCCACAGGTGGCCGGCGCGCAGGCGACGGTCGGCATTGGCTTTGAGGCGCAAGCTTGGCAGGGACATGACGTCGCTCCAGAAAAAAGAGCGGGAGTATACCCTGTTGTGCAGCCGTTGGCGGGCTCACCGGATGGACTGCGGCAGCGGTTTGAGGTGTCGGCCACCTGCGCTTAAGGGTTAGAATCGCCGCCTGCCCAGAGTGAGTACTTATGTCCCAAGAGCTATCTTCCGAACAGATTCAGCAGGCCCTGCAAGGCATCAGTGTTCCGCCTCAACCGCAAATCATGGTGGATTTGCAGATGGAGCAGTACATGCCGGACCCGGACCTTGAAGTGATCGCGAAGCTGATCTCCCAGGACCCGGGTCTCTCCGGCGCGCTGTTGAAAATCGTCAACTCGCCGTATTTCGGCCTGAGCAACAAGATTGCCTCGATCCAGCGGGCGGTGAATCTGCTGGGCAGCCGCTCGGTGATCAACATGATCAACGCGCAGTCGATCAAGGGCGAGATGAACGACGACACCATCGTCACCCTCAACCGTTTCTGGGATACGGCGCAGGACGTGGCCATGACCAGTCTCAGTCTGGCCAAGCGCATCGGCTCGCAAGCGGTGGACGAAGCCTATGCCCTGGGCCTGTTCCACGACTGTGGCGTGCCGCTGATGCTCAAGCGGTTCCCCAACTATATGGTGGTGCTGGAGCAGGCTTATGCCAACGCCGGCGCCGATTGCCGGGTGGTGGACACGGAGAACCATGCCTTCAACACCAACCACGCAGTGGTCGGCTATTACACGGCAAAATCCTGGCGCCTGCCGGAGCATGTGAGCCACGCCATCGCCAATCACCACAACGCGCTGGCGATCTTCAGCGACGAGTCCTCGCGCAACAGCCAGTTGAAGAACCTGCTGGCGATCCTCAAGATGGCGGAACACATCTGTGCCTCTTACCGGGTGCTGGGCAACCAGACCGAAGACCACGAGTGGGACAGCATCGGGCACCTGGTGCTCGACTATGTCGGGCTGTCGGACTACGACTTCGAGAACCTCAAACAGACGATCCGAGAGCTCGGCGCGCACCATTGAGCGCCGGACCTTTCCTGAGCCGAGTACGCCATGCCTGAATTGCCGGAAGTCGAAACCACCCGCCGCGGCATTGCGCCCTACCTGGAAGGCCAGCGCGTCAGCCGGGTGGTGGTACGTGAGCGGCGCCTGCGCTGGCCGATCCCCGAAGACCTCGATGTACGCCTGTCCGGGCAGCGCATTGTGCTGGTGGAGCGACGTGCCAAGTATTTACTGATCAACGCCGAGGTCGGCACCTTGATCAGTCACCTGGGTATGTCGGGGAATCTGCGCCTGGTGGAAATCGGTCTGCCGGCGGCCAAGCATGAGCACGTGGACATCGAACTGGAGTCCGGCCTGGCCTTGCGCTACACCGACCCGCGCCGCTTCGGAGCGATGCTCTGGAGCCTCGATCCGCTCAACCACGAATTGCTGTTGCGCCTGGGGCCGGAGCCGCTGACGGACCTGTTCGACGGCGAGCGCCTGTTTCAGCTGTCACGTGGGCGTTCGTTGGCGGTCAAGCCGTTCATCATGGACAACGCGGTGGTGGTGGGGGTGGGCAATATCTATGCGACCGAAGCGCTGTTCGCCGCCGGGATCGACCCGCGCCGCGAGGCCAAGGGCATCTCCCGGGCGCGGTACCTGAAGCTGGCGATCGAGATCAAGCGCATCCTGGCTGCCGCCATCGAGCGTGGCGGCACCACCTTGCGCGACTTCGTGGGCGGTGACGGCCAGCCGGGTTATTTCCAGCAGGAACTGTTCGTCTATGGCCGGGGCGGCGAGGGCTGCAAGGTCTGTGGGACAGAGCTTCGCGAGGTGAAGCTGGGGCAGCGGGCGAGTGTGTTTTGCCCCAGGTGTCAGCGCTGATTCGGGTGTGGCGGCGGGGGGCTGATGGCCTCATATCCCACAGTGATTCGTCGGTGAGCCCCCCTTGCTCGCGATGGGGCCCTTACGCCTTGCCGGTAATGATCCGGTACTTTTCCATCAACTGTTCTTCAGTTTCCGGATGGGCTTCGTCCAGCGGAATGCAATCGACCGGGCAGACCTGCTGGCATTGCGGCTCGTCGTAGTGGCCAACGCACTGGGTGCACAGGTTCGGGTCGATCACGTAGATCTCTTCGCCCTGGGAGATGGCGGCGTTCGGGCACTCGGGTTCGCAGACGTCGCAGTTGATGCAATCGTCGGTGATGATCAGGGACATTGGGGACTCCAGCCAGGGTCGTCGGCCCGGGCATCTGAAAACTAATGCGTGCAATTGTGCCGCATTGACGCTGTAGGAGCGAGCTTGCTCGCGAAAAACGTCAGGGCGCTGTGTACTTTCTGATAGCGCTGCGTAATCGTTGACGTTTTCCGCTGGCAAGCCAGCTCCTACAGTCGGGGTCTATTTCTTGAACCGGAGTGTAAGAGCATCGGCCACGGCCGGGTGGACGAATTTGGTGATATCGCCGCCCAGGGCTGCAATTTCACGGACCAGCGTCGAAGAAATAAACGAATAGCGCTCGGACGGCGTCAGGAACAGGCTTTCCACGTCCGGGGCCAACTGGCGGTTCATGTTGGCCAGCTGGAATTCGTACTCGAAATCCGACACCGCACGCAAACCACGCAGGAATACATTGGCATTCTGCTCTTTGGCGAAATGCGCCAACAGCGTCGAAAAGCCGACGACTTCGACGTTCGGCAAATGTTTGGTGACCTCGCGGGCCAGCTCCACACGCTGTTCCAGGGGAAATAGCGGGTTTTTCTTGGGGCTGGCGGCGACAGCAATGATCACATGGTCGAACAGGCGCGCGGCGCGTTCGACCAGATCGCCATGGCCCTTGGTAATAGGGTCGAAGGTACCTGGGTACAACACTCGGTTCATCGCGTCGTCCTGGCGGGAATCCGTTGGGGAGTCGGATGGTATCGCAGCCTTCCCGGTCGGCCAAGTCACCATTGGGCTAAGAACGCACTATAGACCCGGCGAATAGGCAGTTTTTTCATGGGTTTCGCAGGCGTTCGGCCAGGGCGCTGGCCAGTTGCGCGGTCAGTCCGTAGACCGATAGTTGCGGGTTGGCGCCAATGCTGGTGGGGAACAGCGAGCCGTCGTGCACCGACAGATTGCGCAATTGATGATGCCGCCCGAGGCTGTCGGTCACGGCGTGGGCGGGGTCTTCACCCATGGCGCAACCGCCCATGACGTGGGCACTGCCCAGGCGAGTGCGATACAGCTCCAGGCTCAGGCCGTCGATCAGGGTGCGGGCTTGCGCGAGGCTGTTCACGTAGCGCGCATCGGCGTGCATCGGCATGACGGCCTTGGCACCACCGGCGAACTGGATCTCGGCCATGCTGTGAAAGGCCCGGCGCAGACCGTTCCAGGCGTAGTCGGAGACCTGATAGTCGAGCACCGGGCTGCCGTCGTCGCGCAGCTCGACGCTGCCGCCACTGCTGTCCGGGTGAAAACCGTCACGCAGCAGGGCGAGCATCGCGTGGGTATGGGGCAGTTGCTGCATGTGCGCCGCGTTCTGGGTACCGAAGCCGCCGAACAAGGTCGCCGCCAGGGCCGGGTGCAGCGGCGGCACTTCGAGTTTGTAGGACATTTTGCCGGTGGCGCCGTCCTGCCATTGAAAGTGGTCGGAGTAAATTGACTGCGGCGCGCCGTAGAACGGGTTGATGACCTCATCGAACAGCCCGGCAGACATGTTCACCAGGTGCAGAAAGGTGCGCTTGCCGAGGCGCTCGTGAGGGTCGGGCGCCTTGGACCGCAGCAACAGCGCCGGGCTGTTGATCCCGCCACCGGCCAGCACATAGTGCCGCGCCTTGACGGTAATGGTGCGGCCAGTCGGTGCCACGCAGCGTTCATCCATGGCCACGCACAGCAGGCCGGTGACTTGGTCGTCCTTGATCAACAGCTGTTCGGCGCGAGCCAGGTACAGCAGCTCGCCGCCTTTTTCCAGGGTCGCGGGAATGGTGGTGACCATCATCGATTGTTTGGCATTGGTCGGGCAGCCCATGCCGCAATAGCCGAGGTTCCAGCACCCGCGCACGTTGCGCGGAATCACGTGCCAGCTGTAGCCGAGTTGCTCGCAGCCTTTCTTGATCACTTCGTTGTTGGCATTGGGCGGTACCAGCCAGGGCGCGACACCGAGGCGTTGTTCCATTTTCTCGAACCAGGGCGCCATGTCCGCCGGGCTGTGGCCCTTGACGTCATGTTCCCTGGCCCAGTGTTCGAGGGTCGGCTCGGGGGTTCGAAAGCTCGAGGTCCAGTTGATCAGCGTCGTGCCGCCTACCGCGCGGCCCTGCAGGATGGTGATCGCACCGTCCTTGCTCATGCGCCCGATGCCCTCCTGGTAGAGGTTGGCGTAGGCCTGGTCTTCAAGCATCTTGAAGTCGCTGCTGGTCTTGAGCTGGCCTTCTTCGATCAACAGCACCTTGTAGCCGGCTGCACTGAGCATCTCGGCCGTGGTGCCACCGCCCGCGCCGCTGCCGATGATGGCGATGTCGGCTTCCAGGGTCAGGTCATTGGCCAGCTGTGAGCCGTTGTAGGTTTTCCAGCCGCGGGCCATGCCTTCGCGGAACGGATCGGGTACGGGCATCGGGGGCTCTCTTATATTTTTTAGGGGGTGAAGGTGCCTGGATCTCAGACCTTGGGTGGTCCTGGGTAGCCGCAATGGGTCCATGACTCGGCGCGGCTGTACCAGGCCATCATCACCAATTGCAGGATCGAACTGTGGCCCATGCGCAGCAGGTTTAATGAGCTGTTCTGCCAGCGTTGCAGGAAGTGGCGAATGGCCTCGCTGCTGGCGTTTTCCCAGCTGCCCCAGATGCCGGTCAATGGTCCGCGGGTGACCGCCATGCCCAGCACGTCGAACAGTTGCTGGGTCAGCTTGAGCATTTGCGGCGACAAGTGATTGAGGCCCTGGTCCAGGCTGCGCAGGGTGTGTTCGATGGCCGCGGGGCGTTGTTCGGCCGTCACCGCGCCTTCAAGCATCACCGGCAACAGTGCCCGCAAAAATCCCAGGTCACCGTCGCGGATAATCGCAAAACCGTTGGCCGGGCTGCTGGCCGAGCAACCGCTGAGGCTGGCGCCCAGGCCCGCGGTGGCGAGGAAGGCGCTGGCGCCGAGGCTGAATTTGAGCAGGCCGCGCCGTGACAGCGCGGGAGCATCGGAAAAGCTTGGGTTCATTATTGTTTTTACCCGGCAGTGAAGGGTCAGCGGATGAACAGTTTCTGGATCAGCTTCTGGATTGATTTGCCATAGGGTGGGTAGATCAACTTGGCGGCGTTGAAGCGCTGCTTGATCAACACACCCTTGGCTTTGCTGAACGTCAGGAAACCTTCCCGGCCGTGATAATGGCCCATGCCGGAGGCACCGATACCGCCAAATGGCATGTCGTCCTGGGCAACGTGCAGCAGGGTGTCGTTGAGGCAGACACCGCCGGAATGGGTTTCCTGGAGTACGCGATTCTGTTCGGCCTTGTTGTAGCCGAAGTAGTAAAGCGCCAGTGGACGCGGTCGTTGATTGATGTAGGTAAACGCCTGGTCCAGGGTTGTGTAGGGCACGACCGGCAGCAGTGGGCCGAAGATTTCGTCCTGCATCACGATCATCTCGTCGCTGACATTGAGCAGCACGCTGTGGCCCATGCGCCGGTCCTGGTCTTGCTCGAACAGCGGGATCAACTGCGCGCCCTTGGCGCTCGCGTCACTGAGGTAGCTGTGCAGTCGCGCCAGTTGGCGTGGGTTGATGATGGCGGTGTAGTCCGGGTTGTCCGCCAGGGTCGGATAGAAGCTGCGCACGGCCTGGCGATAGGCCTCGACGAAGGATTCGACCCGGTCCTGCGGCACCAGCACATAGTCCGGAGCGACACAGGTTTGCCCGGCATTCAGGGTCTTGCCGAAGGCGATGCGTTCGGCGGCATCCTTGAGCGGCACGTCGCGGGAGACGATGGCCGGGGATTTGCCACCCAGTTCCAGAGTCACCGGCGTCAGGTTTTCGGCCGCCGCGCGCATCACGTGTTTGCCAATGCTGGTGGCGCCGGTGAACAGCAGGTGGTCGAACGGCAGTTTGGAAAACGCCATGCCCACCTCGGCCTCGCCCAGCACCACGGTCACCAGGTCCTCGGGAAAGATCTGGCCCAGCAGGAACTTAAGCAGCTTGCCGGTGGCCGGGGTGGATTCGCTGAGCTTGAGCATCACCCGGTTGCCCGCGGACAGGGCGCCCACCAGCGGGCCGATGGCCAGGTACAGGGGGTAGTTCCACGGCACGATCACCCCGACCACCCCCAGCGGTTGGTAGACCACCTTGGCCTTGGCCGGCTGGAAGGCCACGCCGACTTTGCGCGGCGAGGCTTTCATCCAGCCCTTGAGGTGTTTGCTGGCGTAATGAATGCAATGCAGGCTCGGCATCAGTTCGGCGAGCAGGGTTTCATCGGCGCTGCGGTTGCTGAAGTCTGCGCTGATCGCGTCGATCAAGGCCTGGCGCTGGTCACTCAGCACGTCGCTCAACACCTTGAGCCATTGCTGGCGCTGGGCCGCCGGTGGCATCGGGTTAGCGGCATACGCCTGGCGCTGGGCGCTAAACAGGTCGTGAAGCTCACTCAATGGCTGCTGGGAGTCTTGCAGGTAGGCAATGTCGGCGGTCATGGTAGCTCCAGGTTTTTTTATAATGGAGAAGTTTTTAGAGTCTATGCTCTAAAAAGTCAAATGACTTCCCCGGGAAGCGATGATTTATCCGCCGACGGATAGGTCGTAAGATGCCCGCAACGCACAGCAGAATTAAAGCTCAAGCCATGGCCCCACGAATAAAAACCAGCGAGCGCATCGTGCAGAACAGCCTGGAGCTGTTCAACCAGCAGGGTGAGCGCAGCATCAGCACCAACCATATCGCCGCGCACATGGAGATATCCCCGGGCAACCTGTACTACCACTTCCCCAACAAGCAGGCGATCATCGCCGTGTTGTTCAGTGAGTACGAGGCCCTGGTGGAAAGCTTCCTGCGCCCGCCGCAAGGGCGCGCCGCCACGGTCGAAGACAAGCGTTACTACTTGCAGGAACTGCTGGACGCGATGTGGCGCTACCGGTTTCTGCACCGTGACCTGGAACACCTGCTGGACAATGATCCTGAGTTGGCGGCCCGTTATCGCCGCTTTTCCCAGCGCTGCCTGATCCAGGGCTCGGCGATCTACGCCGGTTTCGTCAACGCCGGCATCCTCGCCATGGACAAAGTGCAGATCGAATCCCTGACGCTCAATGCCTGGATCATCCTGACGTCCTGGGTGCGTTTTCTGTGTACCACCCGAGAAAACTCCAGCCACCTCAGTGAGCAGGCCATTAAACGTGGCGTGTACCAGGTGCTGGTGCTGGAAGCCGGGTTTGTCACCGAGCAATCGCGCGAGGAAATCGACGCCTTGTTCGAGGAGTTTTACGTGCCGTTGGGCCAGGCCCTCGAAGAAGTGCAGTAGGATCGCGCCAAGACTTACCTCACAGGAGCCCGCTATGCCCATCGCGCAACTGATCAGCCCCCTTGCCCTGGACCAGAAAAAGAATCAGGCCGCTCTGGTAATTCTGGATTGTCGTTTTGCCCTCGAGGACCCGGACTATGGCCAGCGCAGTTATGCCGAAGGGCATATCGCCGGCGCCTCGTTTGCCGATCTGGAGCGTGACCTCAGTGGGCCGGTGATCAAGGGGGTCACGGGACGACACCCACTGCCGGACCCCCAGGCCCTGATTGAGCGCCTGCAAGCCTGGGGCATCGACAACGACAGTCAAGTGGTGCTGTATGACGACGGTCCGGGTGCGTATGCGGCCCGGGTCTGGTGGCTGCTGGCGTGGCTGGGCAAGCGTGACGGCGTGTTTATTCTCGACGGTGGCCTCAAGGCCTGGCATGCCGCCGGCCTGCCCCTGAGCCTGGATGCGCCGGGCAACAGCCGCGGCACGTTCAGCGGTACCCCGGACGCGGCCATGGTCTTGAGCGCCGACCAACTGCAGCAACGCCTCGTCCGCCCGGAGCTGACCCTGCTCGATGCCCGGGCGCTGCCGCGGTTTCGCGGCGAGGTCGAGCCGATCGATCCGGTGGCCGGGCACATCCCGGGCGCGTCATGTGCGGCCTTCACCGAAAACCTGGGGCCGGACGGGCGCTTTCTGCCGGCCGCGCAACTCCAGCAGCGGTTTGCCGAGAAGCTGGCGCAGCGTTCGCCGAGCGAACTGGTGGCGTACTGCGGTTCGGGTGTGACCGCCTGCCATAACCTGTTTGCCCTGTGCCTCGCCGGCTACCCGTTGGGGGCGCTGTACGCTGGCTCGTGGAGCGAATGGATCACCGATCCGCAGCGGGCGATTGCCACCGGCGATTAAGCCTCAAAGCGGTAACTGCCCCAGCATCCAGCGCAGGCCAAAGAACACCAGCATGCCGCCGCCGATGGTCGCCAACAGGTGGCGGGTGGTGGCTGCGATGGCGATGGCTGCCAACCCCGCCAGCAGATAGGCATTGTTCATGGTCAGCGCCCAGTGCTGGCCATCGGGTAACAACATCCCGGGCACCACAATGGCCGTCAGTACCGCCGTCGGTACGTAGTGCAGCCCCTGGCGCACCAGCGGCGGGAACTTCAGGTTGGGCCAGGCGAACAGGCTATAGCGCAGGGCAAACGTGATCGCCATCATTCCCAGAATCAGCCACCCGTAACTCATGAGCGCAGCTCCCTGGTGGGGTGTTGCTGCAACTGGCGGCGCTCCAGCAGCACGCCCACCGCGATCCCGCTGAGCGCCGCGGCCATCAGGCCCAGTTTGTAGGGCCAGTGCAGGGTGGCCAGGGCCACGGCGCCGGCGGCCAGGGCTGCGGCAATTTGCGGCTGGTTGCGCAGCAGCGGCACGACAATCCCGATAAAGGTCGCCAGCATCGCGAACTCCAGGCCCCAGCTCGCCAGGTCAGGCACCGCCTGGCCAAACAGTACGCCGGCCAGCGAGCTGCCCACCCAGCAGGCATACAGCGAGCTGGCGACGCCCAGCCAGTACCACTGCGCCAGGGGCTTGTCGCCGTGTAGCAGGTAAAACCGCTGGACCACGGCAAAGGTTTCATCGGTCAGCCAGAAGGCCAGGAGTAGGCGCCAGTGCTGTGGCAGACGGCCGACATGGGGTTGCAGGGTGGCGCTGTACAGCACGTGACGCAGGTTGACGATGAAGGTGGTCAACAGGATCACCAGCACGCTGGCGCCAGTGCCCAGCAGGCTGAGGGCGATCAGTTGCGCAGAGCCGGCATACACCAGCAGTGACATACCGACCGCCTGCCACAGCGTCAGGCCCGCCGCGCCGGCCAGGGTGCCGAAGATCAGGCCGAACGGCAGAATGCCTACCGCCATGGCGAAACTGTCGCGGATACCACGGGAATATAGATGCTGACGGGTCATGGAGACGCTCCTTGTGTCGGCATCTTGCGCGACGCGACAAACAGTCGTCTTGAACGATCTTGCAGATTTCCCTCGGTTCCTACGGGGCCATTCTGGCAGAGCGGTAGGCGCCGGGGCCGACGCCGTAGACCTTCTTGAATTGCCGGGTCAAATGGCTCTGGTCGGCAAACCCCAGTTGTGTGGCGACCGCCAGCGGCAGGCAGCCTTCGCGCAGTAACGCCCGGGCCTGGGCAATGCGCTGTTGCATCAGCCAGGTGTGCGGTGGCATGCCGGTGGCGTGGCGAAACACCCGGGCGAAGTGGAAGGGTGACAGGTTGACCGCCGCCGCGAGCGCTTCCAGTGACGGCGGTGCCGCCAGTTGCGCGTGCAGCAATTCCTTGGCCCGGGCGATGGCGCGGTGTTCCCGGCCTGGTTGCCCCGGCATGGCCACGGCGGCATGGCGCTGCAGCAACGAGAGCATCATTTCCCGCCACAGGGTTTGTTGTTGCAGGGCGCTGGCCGGGCTCTCCAGCAAGCGGTGCAACTGACAGAAACCGCTGACCAGGTCCGGGTCGCGATACAGCGTGGCGCCGAAGTCTGGCAAGCGGTGGGTGGGCAATTCGAGTTCGGCCAGCAGTCCGAGGATTTGCCCGTTGTCCGGGTAGAACGCCCGGTACAGCCAGCCATCCTCGGTGCCCTTGTGCCCGGTGTGCAGTTCGTCCGGGTTGATCACCACCAGGGTGCCGCTGCCGGCCAGGTGTTCGGCACCGCGATAGCGGTAGCGCTGGGCGCCCGCCATGATCATGCCGATCACAAAACCGTCGTGCACATGGGGGACGAAGCGTTGCTCGATGTAGCGCGCCGACAGCAGTTCGACCCCGGCCAAAGGGTCGGTTTGCCAGAAGCGGATCGACTCGCCCGAGTGACGGTCCATGGCCTTACCCGCGACCTCCCTGGGCCAGCCACTGGGGGATGCGCCGTTCCAGGTAATAACCCGGGGTGCGCAAGGTGCCGTCGACAAATCCGACATGCCCACCCCTGGCCTGTAGCTCAAAGGAGGTGCAGGCCGACAGTTCGCCGGCTTCCGGCAGGCTGTGGGGGTAGACAAAGGGGTCGTCGGCGGCCTGGATGATCAGGGTCGGGGTGCGGATTTCACCGAGGAAGTAGCGGCTGGAGGCGCGACGGTAGTAGTCCTGGGCGTCGGCGTAGCCGTGCAGCGGCGCGGTGACCCGGCCGTCGAAGTCCCAGAAGGTGCGCATCTTGTCCAGCGAGCCGAGGCTGGCCAGGGTCGCCAGGCCTTCATGGCGTCCGTCCTGGAGGAACTGGCGCTGCTTGTTCTTGATGTACGCCAGCATTTCGCGCATGAAGTGCGCCTGATAGACCTTGGAAAAACCCTGGCCGATGCGATCGGCGCACTGGTCCAGGCGAAAGGGCACCGAGACCGCCACCGCACCCACCAACTGGCTGGCGCTGCCGGTTTCACCCAGGTGTTTGAGCAACACGTTGCCCCCCAGGGAATAGCCGACCGCATACAGCGGGGCCAGGGGGCGCGTAGCTCGCAGGTGGTTGATGGCCGCCGCGAGGTCCTCGCTGGCGCCGGAGTGGTAACTGCGTGGCAACAGGTTCGGTTCGCCCGAGCAGCCGCGCCAGTTCAGTGCGACGCTGGCCCAGCCTTGCGCGGCCAGGGCACGTTGCAGGCCGGCGACATAGGGCGAATTGGAGGAGCCGGTCAGCCCATGCAGCACCAGTACCAGGGGCGCGTCGACGCTGTGCGGGCCGTGCCAGTCGAGGTCGAGGAAGTCGCCGTCGTCGAGCCACAGGCGTTCGCGTTGCCGGTCCAGGTGGGTGGTCTTGCGCCAGAGCGGCCCCCACAGGGTTTGCAGGTGCGGATTGCCGAGGCCAAATGCCGGGGTGAAGGGTTTTGCCGGTGCGGGTGAGGGTTGGGGCACGACGATCTCGTTGGTGCGGATGGGCAGGGTGGCAGAACGAAGGGCCCGTTCTGCCGGTGCAACGGGAAAACTAACTTGCCACAATCTCTTCGTCAGCGCGACACATGCCCGGGTCCGCTCGATCGACGGGTTCCGGCAGGGCCTGCTGGGTTGTGCTTGGCGCCAGGCCGGTGAACCCGTGGCTGGTCGATGCGCTGGCCGTGAGCGCCATCATGGGCATCAGCCCACTCAGAAGCAGCAGGGCGCTGCAGTAGATGTTCATTGGTTGTGCATCCTGGTTGATTGACGTGAAAGACGTGCAATCAATGTCGCGGATTCCAAGAGGCGCCGGGTATTAACTATGTATCTTGAGTGCGGCCAGGGCCTGGGCAGTCTGGGTGACTGCCCAGGCCGGTCATCAGGCGGATTGTTCCACGAGGCGATGCCACAGGGCGTAATACACCCGTCCGGATTTCTGCTCCCGGTGCAGGCGCCAGGCGCCTGGCAGGTCGAGGGTCGATGGCGCGTTTTCGCTTTCGGTGTAGATCCAGGCGTCGTCGGCCAGCCACTGGCGTTCTTCCAGCAGCGAGCACACGGCGGGCAGCAGGTTCTGGTTGAACGGCGGGTCGAGGAAGACCAGGTCGTAGGCGATTGCTGGCTGGGTCTCCAGGTAGCGCAGGGCGTCGGCGGTCTGTACCTGGCCGACGGTGCAGCGCAGGGTGCCCAGGTGTTCCTTCAGGCTGGACACCGCCAGGCTGCTGGCATCCAATGCCTGGCCCATGGCGGCGCCACGGGACAGCGCTTCGAGGAACAGCGCACCGCTGCCGGCGAACGGATCGAGCACCTTGGCCCCGGCGACATAGGGCGCGAGCCAGTTGAACAGGGTCTCACGCACGCGGTCCGGCGTCGGGCGCAAGCCTGGGGCGTCGGGGAAGCTCAGGCGGCGGCTGCGCCATTCACCACCGATGATGCGTAGCTGGTTCACGCCGTTGTGGACGTTGTGCACGGGTTTTTTAGGGCGAGTGGCCATTAATGCTCCGGAACCCCGAGCGGCTGCTCGGAAGGTTTGTCAGTAGGGGCCGGTAACGGCTTTTGCGGCACGGTAGGACCGACGGTGACGATCACCATTTTATCCATGCTCAAGTGTTTGTTCATGGCCGCGGTCACTTGCTCGACGGTCAGGTTCTGCGACTGCTGCATGAAGTCTTCGAGGTAGCTCAGCGGCAAATTGTAGAAACCCATGGCGCCCAGTTGGCCGACGATGTCGGCGTTGCTGGCCGTCGACAGCGGGAAGCTGCCCGCAAGTTCGCGCTTGGCGTCATCGAGTTCTTTCTGGGTCGGCCCGGTTTTAAGGTAGTCGGCCATGACGTCCTGCACCAACTTGAGCGTGCCTTCGCTCATTTCGGCGCGGGTTTGCAGGTTGATCAGGAACGGGCCGCGGGCCTGCATCGGCGAAAAGCCCGAGTACACACCATAGGTCAGGCCACGTTTCTCCCGTACTTCGCTCATCAACCGGGTGCCGAAACCGCCGCCACCGAGAATCTGGTTGCCCATGGAGACGGCGGCGTAGTCCGGATCGTCACGGTCGATGCCCAATTGCGCGAGCATCAGGTTGGTCTGCTTGGCCGGGAACTCGACGCGGCTGGTGCCGGGCTTGGGTTCCTCAGGCTGGGGGATTTTCGCCAGCGCCGGGCCCTTGGGCAGGGCGGCGGACACCTGGGCGGCAATCGCCTCGGCGTCAGCGCGCGACAGGTCACCGACCAGTGCGATCACCACGTTGCCGGCCGTGTAGGCCTTGGCGTGGAAGGCCTTGAGTTGCGCCAGGGTGATGTCCGGGATGCTCAGCGCGTTACCATCGCTGGCGTGGGCGTAAGGATGTTGGCCATACAGGCGGCGCATCAGCTCCAGAGTGGCAACCTTGGCCGAGTTCTGCTTCTGGTATTCAAAGCCGGCGAGCATCTGGTTCTTGATCCGGGCCAGGGAGTCGGCCGGGAAGGTCGGTTTGCCCACTACTTCGGCGAACAGCTTGAGGGCGGATTCGCGCTTGTCCACGGCGCTCAGGCTGCGCAGCGAGGCAATGGCCATGTCCTTGTAGGCGCCATTGCCGAAGTCGGCACC
Organism: Pseudomonas sp. RA_35y_Pfl2_P32; assembly: GCF_963970735.1. Classification (NCBI taxonomy): domain Bacteria; kingdom Pseudomonadati; phylum Pseudomonadota; class Gammaproteobacteria; order Pseudomonadales; family Pseudomonadaceae; genus Pseudomonas; species Pseudomonas sp. RA_35y_Pfl2_P32. The sequence goes on along the minus strand of NZ_CAXAQF010000002.1, from coordinate 243,371 downwards.
CAGGCCTTCGAAGCCCTGGGCGATCTGGCTGACGTCCTGGCCGGCGACACCTTCGTTGAGCATGGCGTTGGTCAGCATCGCCAGGCCCGGTTTGTCGCCGTCCTGGCTGCTGCCGGCGGCGAAAATCAGGCGCAGGTCGAACATCGGCAATTCAGGCGCGGCGACGAACAGCACCTTGGCCCCTTCGGCGGTGTTCCAGGTCTGCACGTCGAGGGTGCGCCGGCTCGGCGCCTTGCCGTCGAGCTCGGCCAGCGATTGCAGCTTCTGGCTCGACTTGGCCTTGTCCAGGGCTTCGCTGGCGTTGATCTCGCCTGGGCGGATTACATAGAAGACGGCCGACGCGGCGAGCGCGACGACGGCCAGGGCGACCAGGGCCACCCGTGACTTGTTGATCTCACTCATGCGCGTTCTCCTGGGGCAGTGGCAGTACATGCGCAACGCTCAGACGTTCGCGGGAGAAATAGGTGCGGGCGGCGTTCTGGATGTCTTGCGGGGTCACGCTTTCCAGTTCGGCCAGTTCGGTGTCCATCAGTTTCCAGGACAGGCCGACGGTTTCCAGCTGGCCGATGGCGGTGGCCTGGCTGGTGATCGAGTCACGCTCGTAGACCAGGCCGGCAATCACCTGGGCCCGTACACGTTCCAGTTCTTCAGTGGAAGGTGCAGTGGTTTTCAGTTGTTCAAGCAGTTTCCACAGGCCGGCCTGCGCCTGAGCCATGGTTTTCTGCTTCTGGGTGTTGGGGGTTGCCGACAGGGTGAACAGGCTGTCGCCACGGGTGTAGGCGTCGTAACTCGACGAACCGCCGGAGACCAGCTCTTCACCGCGCTCCAGCTGGGTCGGGATGCGCCCACTGTAGCCGCCATCGAGCAGGGCGGAAATCAGGCGCAAGGCGTTGACCGAGCGTTTGTCCTGGGTGGTGGCAATGCTCGGAACGTTAAAGGCCAGCATCAGGGCCGGCAGTTGGGTCTGCACGTGCAGGGTGATCTGCCGCTCGCCGGGCTCGGACAGCTCCAGGGGAATTTTCGCCGCTGGCACGGCGCGCTTGGCGATAGGGCCGAAGTAGCGTTGGGCCAGGGTTTTGACTTCATCCGGGGTCACGTCGCCGACGACCACCAGGGTCGCGTTGTTCGGGGCGTACCAGGACTCGTACCAGTGACGCAGCTCCTCGACCTTCATGCGGTCGAGGTCGGCCATCCAGCCGATGGTCGGCGTGTGGTAGCCGCTGGCCGGGTAGGCCATGGCCTTGAAGCGTTCGTAGGCCTTGGACATCGGTTTGTCGTCGGTGCGCAGGCGGCGCTCTTCCTTGATCACTTCGATCTCGCGGCTGAACTCGTCGGCCGGCAGGCGCAGGGTGGCCATGCGGTCGGCTTCAAGCTCGAAGGCCACGGCCAGGCGATCACGGGCCAGCACTTGGTAGTACGCGGTGAAGTCATCGCTGGTGAAGGCGTTTTCTTCGGCGCCCAGGTCGCGCAGGATCAGCGACGCCTCGCCAGGGCCGACTTTCTCGCTGCCCTTGAACATCATGTGCTCCAGGGCGTGGGACAAACCGGTCTGCCCCGGGGTTTCGTAGCTGGAGCCAACCTTGTACCAGACCTGGGAAACCACCACGGGCGCACGGTGATCTTCACGCACGATGACCTTCAGGCCATTGTCGAGGGTGAATTCGTGGGTCGGTTGGGGGGCGGCAGCCAGGGCTGCGAAGGGCAGACAAACTGTGCTGAGCAGCAGGCCAGCAGCGCGGCGGGCTAGAGCATTCATTCGTTTTTTAACCTGTTGGGCTGCCCGCTTGGTCTTAGCGTCGGCGGGCGAGGAGGTGCTAGGATACTGATCCGTTTTACTGGCGGCCACGCCTATGAGGCCATTGATCGGTCAGTAGGTTGTATGGGTTTGCGCAAGAAGCTTTGGGTTTGTCAGCTAAACTCTGCGTTTTCGCCGAAAATACCGTTTCAGTTCTTGGTATTAGTCGAGCTTTGAGGTGCCGTTGAGCACCTCGACAAAATGTTGCGCGTGAACAAGCTGAGTGAAACACAGTCTGTTCTGCATCGAATATTCAATTGCCGAGGCGCCATTGGCGCGTCGCTACCGTGAGATAGCCGTCCTCCATGTTTGGTTCCAACGACGACAAGAAGAACCCAGCTGCGGCTGGCGAGAAAAAAAGCCTGTTCGGGTGGCTGCGCAAAAAACCGCAGGAACCCGTCGTCGAACAGCCACAGCCACTGCCTGAGGTGGCGCCAGAGCCGGTAGTAGACGCCGCGCCGGTGACCGAAACAGTAGCCCCTGTCGTATTGCCATTGGTCGAGCCGGTGTTGCCGCCGGTGGTTGAGCCTGCGCCCGTGTCAGAACCGGTGCACACACCGTGGTTGACCCTGCCGGTCCCTGAAGAGCCGGTGGCCTTGGTTGAAGACGTGCAGGCGCCGCACGTTACCCCGTCGATTCCCGCGCCTACCGTGGTGCAGCAAGCCGTCGAATTGCTGGTGGTCGACGCCAAGCCGTTGGTCGAACCGCTGACCGTTGACGAACCGGACTTGCCGCAACCGGTCATCGCCGCGTTCGTCGCGCCGCAGCCGCAGCCGCAGCTGGCGCCAGAGCCAGAGCCAGAGCCAGAGCCAGAGCCGCAGCCGGCACCGGTGGTCGCTCCCGTTGTGGTCGCGCCCGCACCCGTTACCCCGGTTGTCCCAGAGCCGGTGGCCGTTGAGCCGGCGCGCAGTGAAGAAACCAAGACCGGCTTTTTCGCCCGCCTCAAGCAAGGCCTGTCGAAAACCAGTGCCAGCATTGGCGAGGGCATGGCCAGCCTGTTCCTGGGCAAGAAGATCATCGATGATGAATTGCTCGAAGACATCGAGACCCGTCTGCTGACCGCCGATGTGGGCGTCGAGGCCACGTCGGTGATCATCCAGCGCCTGACCCAGAAGGTGGCGCGCAAGGAGTTGGCCGACGCCGACGCCCTGTACAAATCCCTGCAGGCGGAACTGGCGGCCATGCTCAAGCCTGTCGAGCAGCCGCTGAAAATTACCTCGCAGAACAAACCATTCGTGATCCTGGTGGTGGGCGTCAACGGCGCCGGCAAGACCACCACCATTGGCAAGCTGGCCAAGAAGCTGCAACTCGAAGGCAAGAAAGTCATGCTGGCGGCGGGTGATACCTTCCGCGCGGCCGCGGTCGAGCAATTGCAGGTCTGGGGCGAGCGCAACAACATTGCGGTGATCGCCCAGCACACCGGTGCCGACTCGGCGTCGGTGATCTTCGATGCGGTGCAGGCGGCCAAGGCGCGCAACATCGACGTCTTGATTGCCGATACTGCCGGTCGCCTGCACACCAAAGACAACCTGATGGAAGAGTTGAAGAAGGTTCGCCGGGTCATCGGCAAGCTCGACGCCGAGGCCCCGCACGAGGTGCTGCTGGTTCTCGACGCGGGCACCGGGCAGAACGCGATCAACCAGGCCAAGCAATTCAACCAGACGGTCGCCCTGACCGGCCTGGCCCTGACCAAGCTCGACGGTACCGCCAAGGGTGGGGTGATCTTCGCCCTGGCCAAGCAGTTTGGTTTGCCGATTCGCTACATCGGTGTTGGTGAAGGCATCGATGACTTGCGTACCTTTGAAGCAGAACCCTTTGTCCAGGCATTGTTTGCCGAGCGGGAGCGTTCATGATTCGTTTCGAACAGGTCGGTAAGCGCTATCCGAACGGTCACGTCGGCTTGCATGAGCTGAGCTTTCGAGTCCGTCGGGGCGAGTTTTTGTTTGTCACCGGGCACTCGGGTGCCGGTAAAAGTACCCTGCTGCGTTTGTTGCTGGCGATGGAGCGTCCCACTACCGGCAAGTTGCTGCTGGCCGGCCAGGACCTGGCCACCATCAGCAACGCGCAGATCCCGTTCCTGCGCCGGCAGATCGGCGTGGTGTTCCAGAACCACCAGTTGTTGTTCGATCGCACGGTGTTCAACAACGTCGCGCTGCCGCTGCAGATTCTTGGCCTGTCCAAAGCCGAGATCATCAAGCGCGTGGATTCGGCCCTGGAGCGCGTGGCGCTCTCGGACAAGACCGACCTCTACCCGGGCGACCTGTCCACCGGCCAGCAACAGCGTGTCGGCATTGCCCGCGCCATCGTCCATCGCCCGGCCTTGCTGCTGGCGGATGAACCGACCGGTAACCTTGACCCGCGCCTGGCGGCCGAAATCATGGGTGTGTTCGAAGACATCAACCGCCTGGGCACCAGCGTGCTGATCGCCAGTCACGACCTGGCGCTGATCGCTCGTATGCGTCACCGCATGCTGACCCTGCAGCGTGGCCGATTGATCGGCGACGGGGAGGCCGGGGTATGAGTGCGACACGCAGCCCGAAGGTTTCCGAGCGCGTGGCCCCCAAGGCCGCCGATCCACAGCCGCAGAAGAAAAAACACGACGAAGACGATGGCCCGGATTTCAGCACCCTGTTGCGTGCCTGGATTGAAAGCCATCGCGCCAGCCTGCTCGACAGCTTGCGCCGCCTGGGCAAGCAACCGATCGGCAGCTTCTTTACCTGCCTGGTGATGGCGGTAGCCCTGAGCTTGCCGATGGGGCTGTCACTTTTGCTGAGTAACGTCGAGCGCCTGGGTGGCTCCTGGCAGCGTGCAGCGCAGATTTCCCTGTACCTGCAGTTGGATGCCAGCGCCAGCGAAGGCGATCAATTGCGTGAGCAGATCAAGGCCATGCCGGGCGTGGCCGAGGCCGAGTACATCAGCCGTGAGCAGGCGCTGCAGGAGTTCCAGCAGCAGTCCGGGCTGGGCGAGGCGCTCAAGGAGTTGCCGGAAAACCCGTTGCCGGGCGTGGTGCTGGTGACCCCCAAGGAAGTCGACAAGGCGACCCTGGAAGGCTTGCGCCAGCGTTTGTCCGAGCTGCCGAAGGTGCAGCAGGCGCAACTTGACCTGGTCTGGGTCGAGCGCTTGGCGGCGATTCTCAAGCTGGGCGAGCGGTTTGTCTTCGGCCTGACGGTGTTGCTGGTTTCTGCATTACTTTTGGTGATAGGCAATACCATTCGTCTTCATATTGAAAACCGCCGCACCGAGATAGAAGTGATTAAACTGGTCGGCGGCACTGATAGCTATGTGCGTAGGCCCTTTCTGTATATGGGGGCGCTTTATGGCTTTGGCGCTGGGGTTCTTTCCTGGGGTGTCCTGGCATTTGGCCTGAACTGGCTCAATGATGCGGTCACCGGGCTGGCCGGCCTGTATGGCAGTAATTTTGCCCTGGCGGGTGTGCCGGCAGCCGATGGTCTGTCGCTCTTGCTTGGTGCGGTGTTGTTGGGTTATATCGGTGCGTGGATTGCGGTAGCACGCCATTTGAGAGAGCTTGCACCGAAATAGTGTCTTTTTGCTTGTATATCCTTTCAGCGTGTAGGGGAACTTGTCCTTCGGTTTCCGGTCAATTTTCGCAGTGCTGAACTGCACGAGTTATGTGAGTCGGAGGTTTTTTCGTATGACCACTTCTTTGCAACCTGCTTATGCTCTGGTCCCAGGCGCAAACCTGGAGGCCTATGTGCACACGGTCAACAGCATTCCATTGCTGACGCCAGAGCAGGAGCGTGAACTGGCCGAGAGTCTCTACTATGAGCAGGATTTGGGGGCGGCTCGGCAGATGGTGCTCGCCCACCTGCGTTTTGTTGTGCATATCGCCCGTAGCTATAGCGGCTACGGCCTGGCCCAGGCTGACCTGATCCAGGAAGGCAACGTTGGCCTGATGAAAGCGGTCAAGCGCTTCAATCCGGAAATGGGTGTGCGCCTGGTGTCCTTTGCCGTGCACTGGATCAAGGCGGAAATCCACGAGTTCATCCTGCGCAACTGGCGCATCGTCAAAGTGGCGACCACCAAGGCCCAGCGCAAACTGTTCTTCAACCTGCGCAGCCAGAAAAAACGCCTGGCGTGGCTGAACAACGAAGAAGTCCATCGTGTGGCTGAAAGCCTCGGCGTAGAGCCGCGGGAAGTGCGCGAGATGGAAAGCCGCCTGACCGGTCATGACATGGCCTTCGATCCGGCCGCCGAGGCGGACGACGACAGCGCCTTCCAGTCGCCAGCCAACTACCTGGAAGACCACCGGTACGACCCGGCCCGTCAACTGGAGGATGCGGACTGGAGCGACAACTCCACCAGCAACCTGCACGAGGCGCTGGATGTACTGGACGACCGCAGCCGCGACATCCTCTACCAGCGCTGGCTGGCAGAAGAAAAAGCCACGCTGCACGACCTGGCGCAGAAGTACAACGTGTCGGCCGAGCGGATCCGTCAGCTCGAGAAGAGCGCGATGAACAAGCTCAAGTTGTCGATCGCCGCCTAACCTGCGGCGCAGTGCAAAATGCCCCGATCGTTGATCGGGGCATTTTTGTTTGTGCCCATTTTCAGTCTCACCCTAGACCTCTGTGGGAGCGAGCCTGCTCGCGAAGACGTCAGTACATTCAGCCTCAGTGTTGACTGACCAACTGCCATCGTCAGCAGGCTCACTCCCACGGGATCTTCAGTGTTGTGGTTAATATGCCCAGAGCGCCTTGCGCGAATCATTGAGGCCGATCAGGTAGCTATCGCCGCCCAGTTGACTCATCTGCTGGCGAATCCAGCCGGCACGCCGGGCCACATAGGCGCTCGGATGGCTGGCGCTGTACACCCGCGGATTCGGCAGCACGGCCGCCAGCAGGCTGGCCTGTTGGCGGCTCAATGAGCGGGCGCTGACGCCGAAGTGATGGCGCGCTGCAGCCTCGGCGCCAAACACGCCGGCATCCCACTCCACGCTATTGAGGTACACCTCGAGAATCCGCTGCTTGGGCCAGAACATTTCGATCAGTGCGGTAAACCAGGCTTCCAGGCCTTTGCGCAGCCAACTGCGGCCGGACCAGAGGAATAGGTTCTTCGCCACTTGCTGGCTCAGGGTGCTGGCGCCCCGGATCGAGCCGCCACGTTCGTTGTGGGCCAGCGCGGCCTGGATCGCCCCGAAGTCAAAACCCCAGTGCTCGGGGAATTTCTGGTCCTCGCCGGCCATCACCGCGACTTTCAGGTCGTCGCTGATGTTGTCCCAGGACTGCCAGTCACGCTGCAGGTCGATGGGCTCGCCATCGAACCAGGACTCGATCTTGCGCTCGACCATCAGTGCAGTCCCCGGTGGCGGGATAAAACGCAACAGCAGGACCAGCACTACGCTGCCGCCGGCAAACCAGAGCAGGGTTTTCATGAAGCGGCGCACAAATATTGGCAGCATAGAGATGGCTTGGCCGAACCCGTCGAGCGGGCCATTATACAGACCCTGCCCGATGAGTCTGACTGGAGTTCCCCATGTTGCGTGGCTTTTTGATGCTGGCCGCTTTTTTCGGTTTTACCGGTGTCGCCCTGGGCGCGTTTGCCGCCCATGGCCTCAAGGGTCGCTTGAGCAGCGAATACCTGGCGATTTTTCATACCGGCGTCACCTATCAACTGGTCCATACCCTGGCGCTGCTGGGTGTCGCCCTGCTGGCCACACAGATTCCCGGACGCCTGGTGACCTGGGCGGGCATTTGTTTTGCCATGGGCATCCTGCTGTTTTCCGGCAGCCTGTACCTGCTGACCCTGACCGGCATCAGCAAGCTGGGGATCGTCACCCCGTTTGGTGGCCTGGCATTCCTCGTGGGCTGGCTGCTGCTGGGCATTACCGCCTGGCGCTTGCAAGTTAGCGCCTGACACTTGTAGCTGACCTTTAGGTCATGATCGGGCTAGAATGCTGGCCCCTAAAAATGATGGCGGCATCCGGCATGCGCATTCAGTTGAACGGCGAATCCTTTGAACTGCCCGACGGTGAAACCGTTGCGGCCCTGCTGACCCGTCTGGACCTGACCGGTCGCCGGGTGGCGGTCGAGCTCAACCTGGATATCGTCCCGCGCAGCCAGCACGCTGACACCCCCCTCGCCGAAGGCGACTCGGTCGAAGTGGTGCATGCCATCGGTGGCGGCTAGTCGCCTGCAGCGATAGCCGCGCCCCACCCGCATTGTGCAAGACCCTCACCCCACCAGAGGATTTCCGATGAGCAACGTTCGCAGCGACAAGCCTTTCGTCCTGGCCGGTCGTACTTACCAGTCGCGTTTGCTGGTAGGTACCGGTAAGTACCGTGACATGGAAGAAACCCGCCTGGCCATCGAAGCCTCGGGTGCTGAGATCGTCACCTTCGCCGTGCGCCGCACCAACCTGGGCCAGAACGAGGGCGAGCCGAACCTGCTCGACGTGCTCTCGCCAGAGCGTTATACCTTCCTGCCGAACACCGCCGGTTGCTACGACGCGATCGAGGCCGTGCGCACCTGTCGCCTGGCCCGTGAGCTGCTCGGCGGGCACAATCTGGTGAAGCTGGAAGTGCTGGCCGACCAGAAAACCCTGTTCCCCAACGTGATCGAAACCCTCAAGGCCGCCGAAACGCTGGTCAAGGAAGGCTTCGACGTGATGGTCTACACCAGTGATGACCCGATCATCGCCCGGCAACTGGCGGACATCGGCTGCATCGCGATCATGCCGCTGGCCGGCCTGATCGGTTCCGGCCTGGGGATCTGCAACCCGTACAACCTGCAGATCATCCTCGAAGAAACCAAGGTGCCCGTGCTGGTGGATGCCGGTGTCGGTACGGCATCCGACGCCACCATCGCCATGGAACTGGGCTGCGAAGCGGTGCTGATGAACTCGGCCATCGCCCACGCCCAGCAACCGATCATGATGGCCGAAGCCATGAAACACGCGATTGTGGCAGGTCGCCTGGCGTACCTTGCCGGCCGCATGCCGAAAAAACTCTATGCCAGCGCCTCCTCGCCGCTGGATGGTCTGATCAAGTAAGAGCCATTGATGACTGAATCGAACGACACGCCTATCCAGACGGAAGAAGGCGAAGAGCGCCAACACCGCCGCATCAAGAGTTTTGTGATGCGCGCCGGGCGCATGACCGAAGGCCAGCAAAAGGGCCTGGAGCAGGGCACGCCGCTGTTCGTCCTGCCATTGGCCGACGCGCCGGTGGACTTTGACCAGGTGTTCGGCCGCTCGGCCCCGCGCTCGCTGGAAATCGGCTTTGGCATGGGCCACTCGCTGTTGGAAATGGCCGCGGCTGCGCCGGACCAGGACTTCATTGGGGTCGAAGTACACCGTCCGGGTGTGGGTGCGCTGCTCAATGGCGTGCTGACCCAGGGCCTGACCAACCTGCGGGTCTACGATTGTGATGCGATCGAAGTGCTCAACCGCTGCGTGGCGGACAACAGCCTGGATCGCCTGATGCTGTTTTTCCCGGACCCATGGCACAAGAGCCGTCACCACAAGCGCCGGATCGTCCAGGCGTCCTTCGCTGAGCTGGTGCGCAGCAAGTTGAAGGTTGGCGGTGTGTTGCACATGGCCACCGACTGGGAGCCGTACGCTGAATACATGCTGGAAGTGATGAACGTCGCGCCGGGTTACCGCAACCTGGCCGAAGACGGCAAGTGCGTGCCACGCCCGGCCGAGCGCCCGATCACCAAGTTCGAACGCCGCGGCGAACGTCTTGGGCATGGGGTGTGGGACTTGAAGTTCGAGAAGCTGTTGTAGGAGCGAGCGCGCTCGCGAAAAACTACACATTAACGCGGGGGCTTCAGATACCCCGCGTTTTCGTTTGCGACCATCGCGCGCAAGCTCGCTCCTACAGTGGATTTGTATAGGGCGCAGGGTTAGCGGCGGTCTGCAACTACGCCAATCAACACCAGCACCACCAGCAACACCGGTGCCAGGCTGTAGTTGTTGAACTGGCTCAGGCCCTTGACGATCCAGGGCGTGGCGTAGATCAGGGAGGCGCCGCTGCCGATCACGCACAGCAGGGCCATCATCGGCACGCGCAACGCACCGGCGATGTTGCCCAGGCGTTGCTCGACCCAGCCTTTGAAATCCGCGCCAAACAGCACCAGCAAGCAGCCCACCAATGCCAGGGAGATTTCCGACAGGTTACCGCGGCTCCAGCGAGACACGGTGGCGAGCAGGTCGAGTACCAAATCCATTCGTTTTCCCTTAGTTCTGAAAATCAGCTCAGAAAATTCTGCAGCAAGTCATTGAGGAACAGTTGTCCGCGCATGGTCGCCGCCAGACGTGACGGTTCGACCTGCAATAAACCACTTTGTTCGGCCTCGCGACGGCCTTCGGCCAGGCTTTCCAGGGTCAGCCCGGTACGTTCCGGGTACAGTCGCGCCTCGACACCTTCGGTCAGGCGCAAGGCATTCATCAGGAACTCGAACGGCAGCTCGTCATTGGTCAGGGCTTTCTCGCCCGCCTTGAAGCGCTTGGCCGGGTTGAGGTAGTCCTTGGGCAGGCGGGTCTTCCAGGTGCGTACGATGCGCCCGTCCGGATGGCTCAGCTTGCCGTGGGCGCCGGCGCCAATGCCGATGAAGTCGCCAAAGCTCCAGTAGTTGAGGTTATGCCGCGCCGCACGGCCGGCCTGGGCGTAAGCCGAGACTTCGTACTGGGCGTAGCCGTGCTCGGCCAGCAATGCCTGGCCGGCCTCCTGGATGTCCCACAGGGTGTCGTCTTCCGGCAACGTCGGCGGCTGGTTCCAGAACACCGTATTGGGTTCCAGCGTCAGCTGGTACCAGGACAGGTGGGTGGGCTTGAGGGCGATGGCCTGGCGCAGGTCATCCAGGGCGTCGTCCAGGGACTGATCGGGCAAGCCGTGCATCAGGTCCAGGTTGAAGTTGTCGAACCCGGCCTGGCGCGCCATGCCGGCGGCGCGAATGGCTTCGTCGCCGTTGTGGATGCGGCCCAGGGCCTGGAGTTTTTCCTGCTGGAAGCTCTGGATGCCGATCGACAGGCGATTGATACCCAGCGCCCGGTAGGCGACGAACTTCTCCTGCTCGAAGGTGCCCGGGTTGGCCTCCAGGGTGATTTCGATGTCACTGGCAAACGGGATGCGTTGTTCCACACCCTTGAGCAATCGGCCCAGGGCCACGGCACTGAACAGGCTCGGGGTGCCGCCACCAAAGAAGATCGAACTCAGCTCCCGGCCGTAGACCGCGTGCAGGTCCTGATCGAGGTCCGCCAGCAGGGCGTCGACGTACTCTTCTTCCGGCAGCACGGGGCTGGCGGTGTGCGAGTTGAAGTCGCAATAGGGGCATTTGCGCACACACCACGGAATGTGGATGTACAGCGCCAGGGGCGGCAGCGTAGGCAGGGCGGCCCGGGGCGATGGCGCGGCGCCACCGACAATCAGCGGCAACGCGCAGGGTTCGTGGGTCATTTCAGGCCCAGACGCTGGCGCAGCAAATCCATTGCGCGGGCGCGGTGGCTGATGAGGTTCTTGTCGGCCGGGCTCAGTTCGGCGCTTGAGCAGTCACGCTCCGGTACCCAGAACAGCGGGTCGTAGCCAAAGCCGTGTTCGCCGCTGGCCTGGGTCAGGATGCGCCCGTGCCACAGCCCTTCGCAGAGAATCGGCAGCGGGTCATCGGCGTGGCGCACCAGGGCCAGCACACAGACGAACTGAGCGCCGCGCTCGGCGGCCGGGACGTCCTTGAGCATGTCGAGCAGCTTGGCGTTGTTCGCCGCATCACCCTGGCCGTTGGCGTAGCGCGCCGAGTAGATGCCCGGCGCACCCCCGAGAAAGTCCACTGCCAGCCCCGAGTCGTCGGCCAGTGCCGGCAAGCCGGAGATACGGGCGGCATTGCGGGCCTTGAGGATGGCGTTTTCGACGAACGACAGACCGGTTTCTTCCGGCTCCACGCTGCTGAACTCGCCAATCGAGCGCAGTTGCACCGATTCGCCGAGCATGGCCTGGAGTTCCTTGAGTTTGCCGGCGTTATGGCTGGCCAGTACGAGTTGGGTGAAGGTGATCATTCGCCGGGGAAAAGCTCTTGGTTGAAATTGATGGTGTTGATCTTGTCGCCGGTCTGCACCTTGATCTCAAAGGTGCGGACTTCCTGCTGGTCCACCGGGTACTGGGCGAGGTAGTAGATCGCCCCCTGTTCGGTGACTTGCTTGAAGTTCAGTGGCACGGTCTTGCTGGTCAGGTCTTTCACGCTGCCGGTGACGCTGGCAACCATGGGCTGGCCGGCCTTGATCACCGAGACGTTGATCACGCCCTGGTTCTTGCTGCGGATCAGCTCGACGGCCTTGGCGATGTCCGGCTGAAGGAAGGTCGAATTGAAGGTGTTGTAATGCACCGTCACATCGCCAAAGGTTTCCTGGCGCTCGCCCTTGATAACGTCGGCCGCCATGGCGCTGACGCTCAGGCAGAGGGTTAAGGCAAACAGAGCTAGACGACTCATGATCGTACTCCTTTAAAAAACGGGTTAGACCGCTACCTGGTGATCCTGCAGGCCAGGACTGCTGACACGGTAAATGCCAATCTCACCTAATAGATTAGGCCATAGCTTACTGGCCCACCCATGCCGATGCTGTTGATCCACGGCAAGCCGATCAATGACCTTGGCTTCACGTTCACGGCACAAGGCTTCAAAGTCTTCGAAGGTGCAGAAGTGAATGTTCGGTGTGTTGTACCAGGTGTACGGCAGAAACTCGGAAACCGGCATTCGCCCCTTGCTCGCCAGGTACCAGCGGCAGCGCCAGTGCCCGAAGTTGGGGAAGGTGATGATGCACTGGCGACCGACCCGCAGCATTTCGTCGAGGATCCTGTCGGGGTAATGCACGGCCTGCAAGGCCTGGGTCATGACCACGATGTCGAAGCTGTTGCTGGCAAAGTTGCCCAGGCCCTTGTCCAGGTCCTGCTCGATGACGTTGATGCCCTTGGCCACGCACTCGGCAATGTTGTCCGGGTCGTTTTCCAGGCCATAGCCGGTGACTTGCTTGTTGTCGCGCAGCCAGGTCAGCAGTTCGCCATCACCGCAGCCCAGGTCGAGCACGCGGCTACCGGCGGGGATCCATTCCTGGATGATTTCCAGATCAGCTCTCATGGCTTGTTCACACCGTAATTCGCTTCATGTAATTGCTGAACGCCTGCAGATAGCGCGGGATCGGAATCAGGAAGGCGTCGTGGCCTTGCGGAGCGTCGATCTCCAGGTAGCAAACGTCTTTCTTGGCGGCCATCAGGGCATCGACCAGCTCGCGGGAGCGGGCCGGGGAGAAGCGCCAGTCGGTGGTGAAGGACATCACGCAGAACTTGGCTTTGGCACCGGCGAAGGTTTTCGCCAGGTTATCGTCGAAGTTCGCTGCCGGATCGAAGTAGTCCAGCGCCTTGGTCATCAGCAGGTAGGTGTTGGCATCGAACCGCCCGGAGAACTCTTCGCCCTGATAACGCAGGTAGCTCTCGACCTGGAACTCGACGCTGTGGAAGTCGTAGTTGAGCTTTTCGCTCTTGAGGCCGCGGCCGAATTTCTCACCCATCGAGTCGTCCGACAGGTAAGTGATGTGCCCGACCATGCGCGCCAGCATCAGGCCACGCTTGGGAATCACCCCGGCTTCCTGGAACGAGCCGCCATGGAACTCCGGATCGGTGAGGATCGCTTGGCGCGCGACTTCGTTGAAGGCGATGTTCTGCGCCGAGAGCTTGGGCGCCGAGGCAATGGCCAGGCAGTGGCGGATGCGGTCGGGGTAGGTGATGCTCCATTGCATCGCCTGCATGCCGCCCAGGCTGCCACCGATCACGGCGGCCCACTGCGTGATGCCGATGCGGTCGGCAAGGCGGGCCTGGCTGTGGACCCAGTCCTCGACGGTCAGCACCGGGAACTCGGCGCCGAATGGCTTGCCGGTCTCCGGGTTGATGCTGCTGGGGCCGGTGGAGCCGTTGCAGCCGCCGAGGTTGTTCAGGCTGACGACGAAGAATTTGTCGGTGTCGATCGGCTTGCCGGGGCCGATGCAGCTGTCCCACCAGCCGGGCTTGCGGTCGTCGGGGCTGTGGAAGCCGGCCGCGTGATGGTGCCCGGACAAGGCATGGCAGATCAGCACGGCGTTGCTCGCCGTGGCGTTCAGCGTGCCGTAGGTTTCGTAGATCAGGTCATAGGCTGACAAGGAGCGGCCGCAGGCAAGGGCCAGGGGCTCATTGAAGTGCGCCACTTGGGGCGTCACCAGACCAACAGAATCGGCGGGAAAGGCAGTTGGCATCGACCCTGCTCTCGTTGAAATGAGGCGTAAGTCTAAAGACCGCTGTGGCTAGCGGCAAGCAAAGGGCGGGGATGATTGTTTCCTGTCAGACCGAGGCGCGGCCATCGCGGGCAAGCCACGCTCCCACATTGGAATGCGTTCCCCTCTGGGCGCGTGGCTTGCCCGCGATGAACGATGACGCTGTCACCCAGGCTGTCGCACCAGATCCGGCAAATCCGGCAGCTTCTGTGGTGAGCAAATCCGCACCCGCTTCTGCCGGCTCAGCTCGCCGCTGAGCAGGCTGACCTGGCTCTTGGAGACACCAAAGGCCTTGGCCAGGAAGGCCATCAGGTAGGCGTTGGCCTTGCCTTCGACCGGCGGGGCGGTCAGGCGGATCTTCAGGCGATCACCGTGCAGGCCCGCGAAATCATCGCTGCGGGCCGCCGGTTGCAGGTGACATTCGAGGATCAGGTCCGCCCCGTCCCAACGGTAGTAGCTCATCAGATCAGCCCGAACAGGTCTCCTGGCATTTGCGCAAAGTAGGCAAGGCGTGGGATTAACCAGCTTTGCAGCAGTTGGATCACGATAAATGCAAAGATCGGCGAGATGTCGAGACCGCCCAGGTTCGGCACGATCCGGCGGAACGGTGCGAGTACCGGTTCAGTAATCTGCTGGACCAATTCAGCGCCCGGATTATGGCTTCCCGGAGCGACCCAGGACAGGATCACGCTGATGATCATCGACCAGAATAAGATCTTTAAAAACAGCGCCAAGATGCCGATCAGTGCCCACGGTGCCAGCAGGATTACGTCGACCGGAATGCCTTTGAGCAGGAGGACGACCGTGAACAGTACCATTTGCACGATCAGGGCCAGGACCAGTGACGACATATCTAGGCCGAACAGGCTCGGGATGAGCCGGCGCAGTGGCTTGAGCAGTGGCTGAGTGGCCTTCACTGCGAATTGGCACAGCGGGTTGTAGAAGTTCGCGCGTACCACCTGCAGGATAAAGCGCAGCAGTACGATCAGCAGGTAAAGGCTACCCAGGGTTTGAATAACAAAAATGGCAGCATCGTTGAGTCCAAGCATTATTGATTCCTTATAAGAGCCGGTTAGCGACCCAGTTGCTCAGCCATCTCGGCTGAACGGTGTGCGGCGGCACCCAGTGCGTGTTCCACCAAGGCTTCGAAACCGCCGGCCTGGAAGGTCTTGATCGCGGCTTCGGTGGTGCCGGCAGGCGAGGTGACGCGGCGGCGCAGTTCAGCGGCGTCGACGTCACTGGCAACCGCCATGTGCGCGGCGCCGAGGGCGGTTTGCAGGGTCAGTTGGGCCGCGGTTTCCCGAGGCAGGCCGAGCTTCTCGCCAGCGGCGGTCATGGCTTCGATCAGCAGGAAGAAATAGGCCGGGCCACTGCCAGAGACGGCGGTGACCGCATCCAGTTGCTGCTCTTCGTCCAGCCACAGGGCGATGCCCACGGCCGACAGCAGGTCTTGCGCTTGCTGGCGTTGCTCGGCAGTGACCTGGGCGGTTGCGAACAGGCCGCTCACGCCCTGGCGCAGCAGCGCTGGGGTGTTGGGCATGCAGCGTACGATCGGCTGGGCGCCGAGCCAGTTGTTCATGCTGGCGCAGGTGATGCCAGCGGCAATCGAAACCACCAGTTGCTGCGGTTGCAGGCTCGGGCGCAGGGCCTCGCAAACCACTTTCATCGCTTGCGGCTTGACCGCCAGAACCACCACGTCGGCGCCAGCGATGGCGTCTGCGTTGTCGGCGAATACTTCGATGCCGTGCTCTGCGGCCACCCGCGCACGGGTCTCGGCACCCGGGTCGCTGGCGCGAATCTGCGCGGCGTCCAGGCCCTTGGCCCGCAGGCCGCCGATCAGGCTGGCGGCCATGTTTCCGGCACCGATAAAGGCAATACGCGTCTTGCTCATGTCAGGTCCTTTTAAAGTGGGGTACCAGCCAGGGTTCATGGCTGGTCATGTTTTTTACTGATAGTCGCGCGCACCAAACAGGGCCGTACCGATACGGACCCAGGTGGCGCCTTGGGCAATGGCCGACTCGAGGTCGTGGCTCATGCCCATGGACAGTGTGTCGAGCGGCAGGTTGAGGCTGTCGTACAGGCTGTTGTTCAGCTCGCGTACGGCGGCAAAGGCAGCATCCTGCTCGGCGCGATCGTCGGTGGGCTCGGGGATCGCCATCAAGCCGCGCAAGGTCAGGCGCGGCAGGGCGCTGATCGCTGCAGCCAGGGCCGGCAGGTCGGCCGGGGTGCAGCCGGACTTGCTGGCTTCACCGCTGACGTTGACCTGGATGCAGATGTTCAAGGCTGGCAGCTCGGCGGGACGTTGTTCGGACAGGCGTTGTGCGATTTTCAAGCGATCCACGGAATGCACCCAAGCGAAGTTTTGCGCGATATCTCGCGTCTTGTTCGATTGAATGGGGCCGATGAAGTGCCAACACAAGGGCAGGTCGGTCAATTCCCGTTGCTTGCCCAGGGCTTCCTGCAGGTAGTTTTCGCCAAAGTCGCGAACCCCGGCAGCGCACGCTTCGCGGACCGCGGCGGCGGGTTTGGTCTTGCTCACGGCCAGCAGCTGGACGCTGTTTGCGGCACGTTGCGCGGCCTGTTCAGCGCTGCGGATGCGCGCCGCTACCTGGGAGATGTTGTCTGCTATCGTGGACATTCAAGGGACGCCGGCAGTCTGAGGTTCGCGGCATTCTACTGGAATTGAGGAGTGCTATGGATATCACTGAGCTGCTGGCCTTCAGCGTCAAACAGGGTGCCTGCGACTTGCACTTGTCCACCGGCCTGCCACCGATGATCCGGGTGGATGGCGATGTGCGGCGGATCAACCTACCGCCACAGGACGCCCGCCAGGTGACGGCGCTGATCAACGGGCTCATGAGCGAACCACAGCAAGCCGCGTTCGCGCAGGCGCTGGAGCTCGACTTCTGCTACGCGGCGCCGGGTGTCGCGCGTTTTCGGGTCAATGCCTTTCATCAGCATCGGGGACCGGGCGCGGTATTACGGATCATCCCGTCGAAGGTGCCGAGCCTGGACGCACTGGGCCTGGGGGATGTGTTTCGTCGTATTGCCGAGATCCCGCGGGGCCTGGTGCTGGTTACCGGGCCCACGGGCTCCGGCAAGTCCACCACGCTGGCGGCGATGATCGATCACCTCAATAGCCACCGCCATCAGCACATCCTGACCATTGAAGACCCGATCGAGTTCGTCCACGAGCCGCGCAAATGCCTGATCAATCAGCGTGAAGTGCACCGCGATAGCCACAGCTTTGCGGCTGCGCTGCGTTCGGCCCTGCGCGAGGACCCGGACGTGATCCTGGTGGGGGAGATGCGGGACCTGGAAACCATTCGCCTGGCCCTCACCGCCGCCGAGACCGGGCACCTGGTGTTCGGTACCTTGCACACCAGTTCGGCGGCGAAAACCGTCGACCGGGTGGTGGACGTGTTTCCCGGTGACGAGAAGGCCATGGTCCGCTCGATGCTCTCGGAGTCGTTGCAGGCGGTGGTGTCCCAGGCGCTGTTGAAGAAGGTTGGCGGCGGTCGGGTGGCGGCCCACGAAATCATGCTGGGCACTCCGGCGATCCGTAACCTGATCCGCGAGGACAAGGTGGCGCAGATGTATTCGGCGATCCAGACGGGGGGTGCGCTGGGCATGCAGACCCTGGACATGAGCCTGAGGTCGTTGCTTGGGAGGGGATTGATCAGTCGTGAGCATGCGCGAGAGCGGGCGCGCTCGGCGGAAGGCTTATAGCGGTTTCACAAACGCCTTCGCGGGCAAGCGGAGCGCCGCCCGGCCCACTCCCACAAGAATGGTTTTGCCCGCGAAGGATCGAGGCCGATCATGGATCGGCTGCTGAGAGCTTTTATCAGCGCTGAACAATGCGCATGGTGTTCGGCTCTTTCGGCAGAACCCGTTTGGCGACCACATAGTGGTTATCCCAGTACGGTTTCTTCAGGGTGTCGATGGAGACCGACTTGCCACGGCGTGGTGCGTGGATGAAGCGGTCGTTGCCCAGGTAGATGGCAACATGATTGACCCTGCGGCTCTTGAGTTTGAAGAAAATCAGGTCGCCGGGTTTCAGGTCCTTGCGATCGACTTTCAGCCCGTGGCCGGAGGCCATGGCATTGGAGGTGCGCGGCAGGTCGACGGCGGCTACGTCATTGAAGGCGTATTTCACCAGGCCGCTGCAATCAAAGCCTTTACTTGGGCTGCTGCCACCCCAACGATAGGGGGTGCCAAGCACATTGACCGCGCGACTCAAGACATCGCTGCTCTGCTTGGCGGCCATTGGTGGCACCAACGAGCTCTTGGCCTTGCTCAGTTGCGGGCTTTTAACACTGTGTTTGTTTTTGCTGGTAACGGCAGAAACATGAGATTTAGGGGTGTAACCATTAACGTTTGGAAGACGCTGCTCACGATTGGTGGCGTGGGCGGCCAGTGGCAATAATAGGCAAATGGTTAGCCATGTCTTGAAAAATGGACGCATTAGGCAAGGCTCTATATAGGGAACGCGCAACTTTATAACAGCTTTTTTGTCCTTTTCGGGGCCGTTGGTCGATTCCAGCCGGGGCTCAAAACCGTCGAAGCGGCGGCAAATTGGCTTGATTGTCGGACACAAGTCAGGTGGCACAAGGCTTTGCGGGAACTGCCGGGCTGACAAACCACTTGTCGGCACGACATAAAAAAGTCACACAAGTCACAAAATTATTTTTCTATCGCGGCATATGAGGGACTACATGAACACCTATCGTCAGGATGTTTCACCCCAGGACACCCACAGCAAGGTGATCGGTTACCTACTGTGGATTTTCGGCTTTACCGGGGCGCACCGCTTCTATTACGGCAAGCCGGTGACTGGCACGATCTGGTTTTTTACCTTCGGTTTGCTGGGTATCGGCTGGCTGATCGACCTGTTCCTGATCCCGGCCATGGACCGTGAAGCGGATCTGCGTTTTACCGCAGGGCCGATCGAATACAACGTGGCCTGGATTCTGCTGACGTTCCTCGGCGTATTCGGCGTACACCGCATGTATCAGGGGAAGTGGCTCAGCGGCTTGCTGTACCTGGTGACGGGCGGGTTGTTCTTCCTGGGGGTGTTGTATGACTTCTGGACCCTGAACGACCAGGTTTCCGTGCGCAACGCGCAGAACCGCAGCGCCTTCCAGTAAAAGCATCGCGGGCAAGCGGAACGCCGCCCGGCCCGCGATGGGAGTGACGTGGTTCAAGCCTGGTGGCTGATCCGTCCATCCACCAGGGTGTAGCGCACCACGCCCGGCAGGCTGTGGCCGAGGAACGGGCAGTTTTCGCCCTTCGACAGCCAGGTCTCGCCGGCGACGGTCGAGGCGGCCGGATCGAACACCACCAGGTCAGCCGCAGCACCCACCGCCAGCTTGCCCGCCGGCAGGCGCAGGGCCTCGGCCGGGCCAGCGCTGAGGCGTGCCAGCAGGGTCGGCAGGTCGAGCAGGCCGTCTTCGACCAGGGTCATGGCCAACGGCAGCAGCAGTTCCACGCTGCTGATGCCAGGTTCGGTGGCGCCGAACGGTGCCAGCTTGGCGTCGCGCTCGTGGGGTTGGTGATGGCTGGAGATGGCTTGCACCACCCCGCTCTTCACTGCCTCGCGCAGGCCGTCACGGTCGGCGCGGGTGCGCAGCGGCGGTTGCACGTGGTACAGGCTGTTGAAGTCGATCAGCGCCTCGTCGGTGAGGATCAACTGATACAGCGCCACGTCTGCCGTGACCTTCAGGCCCCGGGCCTGGGCCTGGGCGATCAAGGCGACGCCGCGGGCGCTGGTGAGCTGGCTGAAGTGCGCCCGCACGCCGGTTTGCTCCACCAGCAGTAGGTCACGGGCCAGGGCCACGGTTTCGGCGGTTTCGGGAATCCCCGGCAGGCCGAGGAAACTGGCGGTCGGGCCTTCGTGGGCCAGGCCCCCTTCAGCCAGATCATGGTCCTGGGAGTGGAAGATCACCGTCAGGTCGAAGGTGGCTGCATATTCCAGGGCCCGGCACAGGGTGCGGGTGTTGCGGAAGCTCTCCAGGCCGTTGCCGAAGGCCACGCAACCGGTGTCGCGCAGGGCAATCAGCTCGGCCAGTTGCTCACCCTCCAGGCCCTTGCTCAGGGCGCCGATCGGGAACACCTTGGCATTGCCGGCTTCACGGGCGCGGTCGAGGATCAGTTCGGCCACGGCCGAGGTGTCCAGCACCGGCTTGGTGCGGGGCGGACAGCACAGGCTGGTGACGCCACCGGCGGCGGCGGCGCGGGTTTCGCTGGCAATCGTGCCTTTGCGGCTATAACCCGGTTCGCGCAGGGCGACGTTGAGGTCGACCAGCCCGGGCGCGACCACCAGGCCCTGGGCCTCGATGGTTTCAACGGCCACGAAGCCGGCGGGTGCGGCGCCCAGGGCGACGATCTTGCAGGCTTCGATGTGGATGTCGGTGACTTGATCCAGGCCACTGCTTGGATCGATGACGCGGGCGCCGAGAATGCTGAGCTTCACTGGGCGTTCTCCTGCTCGAATTGGCGCTGGGCAGTCTGCCCGCTCATGGCCATGGACAACACGGCCATACGAATGGCGATCCCGTAGGTCACCTGATTGAGGATCACCGAGTGCGGACCGTCGGCCACCGCCGACTCGATCTCCACCCCGCGGTTGATCGGCCCCGGGTGCATGACGATGCAGTCCGGCTTGGCGCCGGCCAGGCGCGCGGTGGTCAGGCCGAACAGGCGGTAGAACTCGCCTTCGCTCGGCAGCAGGCCACCGGTCATGCGTTCGCGCTGCAGGCGCAGCATGATCACCACGTCGACGTCCTTCAGGCCTTCGGTCATGTCGGTGTAGACCTTCACCCCGTATTGCTCGATGCCGATGGGCAGCAGGGTCTTGGGGGCGATCACGCGGATGTCCGGGCAGCCGAGGGTTTTCAGTGCCAGCATGTTCGAGCGTGCAACCCGCGAGTGCAGGATGTCGCCGACGATCGCCACCGAGAGGTTCTCGAAGCTGCCCTTGTGCCGACGAATGGTGAGCATGTCGAGCATGCCCTGGGTCGGGTGGGCGTGCCGGCCGTCACCGCCGTTGATGATCGCCACCTGCGGGCAGACGTGTTCGGCAATGAAGTGCGCGGCGCCGGAGTCGCCATGGCGCACGACAAACATGTCGGCCGCCATGGCTTCAAGGTTGCGCAGGGTGTCGAGCAGGGTTTCGCCTTTGCTCGCCGATGAGGTGGACACGTTGAGGGTGATCACGTCGGCCGACAGCCGCTGGGCCGCGAGTTCGAAAGTGGTGCGGGTGCGGGTGGAGTTCTCGAAGAACACGTTGCACACGGTCTTGCCGCGCAGCAACGGGACTTTTTTCACCGCCCGCGCGCCGACTTCGAGGAACGAGTCGGCGGTGTCGAGGATTTCCGTCAACAGCTCGCGGCGTAGGCCGTCGAGGGAGAGGAAGTGGCGCAGCTGGCCCTGATCATTGAGCTGCAGCGGGCGCTTGGTATCTAGAGGCGTCATCGCGAGGGGGACTCTCAATAGGGCGGATTAAAGGGCGAGGTCTTGCAGTTCGAGCGCCAGTTCCGGGCCGGACAGTTTGACCCGTTCATGGGCGGCCAGGGACAGGGTCGCGCCGACTACGTTCGGGCGGATCGGCAGCTCGCCGGCGTCCAGGTCCAGCAGGCAGACCAGGGTCACGCTGGCGGGGCGGCCATAGTCGAAGAGTTCGTTCATGGCGGCGCGGATGGTCCGCCCGCTCATCAGTACGTCGTCGATCAGCACCAGGTGCTGGCCTTCGATCTCGAAGGGCAGGGCCGAAGGGCGCACTTGCGGGTGCAGGCCATTCTGGCTGAAGTCGTCGCGGTAGAAGGAAACGTCCAGGGTGCCCAGTGGCGCGTCGCTGCCCAGTGCTTCGAGCAGCGCCTGAGCGACCCACACGCCGCCGGTGCGAATACCGATGTAGCGCGGCTCGCTGATGCCGCGTTTGGCCAGGTAGGCGTCAAGCTGGGTCGCCATCTGGCTGATCAGTTCGGCGGGATTGGGCAGGCTCATGGTTGCTCCTTCATGGGCCCGAGCCGGGACTTGCAGGGAAAGGCTCGGGTTGTAGCTAAGAGAGACGCTTGCTGCGGCTCTTCAGGATTCGAACAGGGCGCTGTTTTCGTCGAGCCAGCCTTGCAGCAGCAGGGCGGCGGCGATGGCGTCGACCGGGTTGTCGCGGTAGCTGCCTTTCTGCCCACCTCGGACCAGGCGTTCGCCTTTGGCCTCGAAAGTGGTCAGGCGTTCATCGTGGGTATAAAAGGGCAGGTTGTAGCGGCCATTGAGGCGCCGGGCGAACTTTTCCGCTCGCAGGCACATGTCGCTGGGCGTGCCATCCATGTTCAGCGGCAAGCCAACCACCACCGCGTCGGGCTTCCACTCCTTGATCAGGGCTTCGACCTGATTCCAGTCGGGAATGCCGTTTTGCGCCTTGAGGGTGCACAGCTCGCGGGCCTGGCCGGTAATCACCTGGCCAACGGCCACGCCGATCTGCTTGGTGCCGTAGTCAAAACCGAGGATCAGACGCAGGGCCATCAGGCGTGCCCTGCCTGGCTGGTGAGCAGGCTGAGGTTGACGCCCAGGTGCTTGGCCGCGGCTTCCAGGCGCGATTCGCTGCTGGTGTTGAACAGGATGTCGGTGTCGAACGGGCAGGTCAGCCAGGCGTTGTCGGCCAGTTCGGCTTCCAATTGCCCGGCTTCCCAGCCGGCATACCCGAGGGCGATCAGGCTCTTGGCCGGGCCCACGCCGTCGGCGATGGCAAACAGCACGTCCTGGGAGGTGGACAGGGACAGTTCGCCCTCCAGATCAACGGTCGCCTGGAACGTCATGCCCGAGGGGTGCAGGACAAATCCACGGTCGGTCTGCACCGGGCCGCCGGTGAAAATCGGCACATGCTGGCACAACACCGGGGGTTCGACGTCAGGGCGCAACTGCTCAAGAATATCCGCCAGGCTCAGGTCCTGCGGGCGGTTGATCACCAGCCCCATGGCACCATTGGCCGTGTGCTCGACGATGTAGGTCAAGGTGTGCGCAAAGTTCGGGTCGGCCATGTGGGGCATGGCGATCAGGAAGTGATGCTTGAGGTAGCTGGGGATGACGTTTTTCATGTGCGCTAGTGTGGCGTTGGAGGGGCGAACTGACAAGCTGGGGATGTGCAGGAAATGCCCAAATAGCCCGAACAACACTGATCATCTGTGGGGTCAGTTGCTGGAGAGCCGGTCGCCACGGGCAAACCTCCAGGTGCGAATGATCTCCAACCGGTCGATGTCCGACAGGTCGCCGGTAAAAGGCGCAAAGGGTGCTGCCAGGCGCACGATACGTTGGGCCGCCTGGTCCAGCAGTGGCTGGCCGGAAGACTCCAGGACCAGCACTTCATACAGCGAGCCGTCACGGTTGATCGAGACCATCAGGCGCAAATTGCCGTAGATCTGTTTGCGCCGCGCTTCGTCGGGGTAGTTCAGGTTGCCGATGCGCTCGACCTTCTTGCGCCATTCATCCTTGTACCAGGCACCCTTGTCGCGCATGGTCGAGGCCGCACTCAGGCGGTGGATGCGCGGGCGCTTGGCGTACAACTGTTGTTCGTTGGCCAGTTCCGCCTCGAGGCTGGCGATGTCGCTGGACAGCTGGGCACTGTCGAAGATCGGTGTCACCGGCTTGGGCGCCGGCGCCGACTTCACTTCTTCTTTCCTGGTCGCGGCTTTCTTCGGGGCCGGCGCCACGGTGGTCACGGCAGCCTTGGGGGCGGCCTGGGGTTTGACCGCGGGCGGTGGCGTGACCTTTTGCACCTTGTTGTCCTGGAAAGGCGCGATCTCGGTGGTCTTGGGGATCGCCTTTTTATCCAGGGTGCCGCTGCCTTGCTGATTTTCCTGGGCCAGGAAGTCGGCTTTTTTCGGCTTGGTTTCGCTTTTGAAGGTGGCGAGGGTGATTTCCAGGGTTCTGCTGATCTGCTTGGGTTCGGCAAAGGTGAACCCCAGGCCGAGGATCAGCGCCAGGTGGATCAACGCTGCCAGGAACAGGGTAAATCCGAGGCGATCGGCCGGGCGCACGCCGCGGTGGGCGAGTTCAGGGGGCAGATCGGACGGCAGGGTCATGACAAGGAAACCAACATCGCGTTTTGCACAGGCCGCGCATGATAACGCAATGTTGGTCTGCCCTTGGGGGTTCTATATCAACGAGCCTTAAGCTTCTGATCGATGGCTGTCATCAGCATTTCGCCGATGTTCGTGCCAAATGCATTGTCGATCTCGCGAATGCAGGTCGGGCTGGTGACGTTGATTTCGGTCAGGTGCTCACCAATCACGTCGAGGCCGACGAACAGCAGGCCTTTTTCCCGCAGGGTCGGGCCGACCTGGGCGGAGATCCAGCGATCCTTGTCGCTCAGTGGGCGGGCTTCGCCACGGCCACCGGCGGCCAGGTTGCCGCGGGTTTCGCCCTGGGCCGGGATGCGCGCCAGGCAGTAGTCCACCGGCTCGCCATCGATCATCAGGATGCGCTTGTCGCCATCCTTGATTGCCGGCAGGTAGGCCTGGCCCATGATCTGCTGGGTGCCCAGGGCGGTCAGGGTCTCGAGGATCACTGACAGGTTCGGATCGCCTGCGCGATGACGGAAGATCGAGGTGCCACCCATGCCGTCCAGCGGCTTGAGGATCACATCGCCGTGTTTGGCGGCGAACTCACGCAACACGTCGGCGCGGCGGCTGACCACGGTCGGCGGGGTGCACTGGGGGAAGAGGGTGGCGAACAGTTTTTCATTGCAGTCGCGCAGGCTCTGGGGCTTGTTGACCACCAGCACGCCGGCGCGCTCGGCTTGCTCGAGCAGGTAGGTGGAGTAGACGAACTCCATGTCGAAGGGCGGATCCTTGCGCATCAGGATCACATCCAGGTCGCTCAGCAGCGCGTCGGTCTCGGCTTGCAGCTCGAACCATTTCTGCGGGTCGGCGAAAACCTTCAACGGTCGCATGCGCGCCCGCGCCTCACCTTCGCCCTGGTACAGGTCGCTCTGTTCCATATAGAACAGCTCCCAGCCGCGCGCCTGGGCGGCCAGCAGCATGGCCAGCGAACTATCCTTTTTATAGGAAATGCTGGCGATAGGGTCCATGACAATCCCGACGCGAACGCTCATGGGTGTTTCCTCGAATTTGAAGGGCTGGGTGTGTCTTGTGCAGGAGCCAGCTCGCTCCTACAAAAAAACCAGCCGAAGGCCAGAAAAAGTGGCGTCAGAGTGGCGCCCGGTGGGTTCCCGGTCAAGGAAAAACCGCCTCGCGGGCCGGCCGATAGATTGGACATGGAGACTGTGCTAAAAAGGCTGGCATGTCGCGCTGGCCCTTGATCAACAAGGGTTTTGAGCCAACGGACAGCCGCAAACGGACAAACTGATTCGCCCAGGCGATGGTAGAGCAGATATGGAACAGCATTCCAACGCCTTGAAGGTCATGGTAATCGACGATTCGAAGACCATCCGCCGTACCGCTGAAACCTTGTTGCGCAATGCGGGCTGCGAGGTGATCACTGCCATCGACGGTTTTGATGCGCTGGCCAAGATTGCCGACAATCATCCGGGGATCATTTTTGTCGACATCATGATGCCGCGTCTGGATGGTTATCAGACCTGCGCTTTAATCAAGAACAACAGCGCGTTCAAGGCCACGCCCGTGATCATGCTGTCGTCCAAGGACGGCTTGTTCGACAAGGCCAAGGGCCGGATTGTCGGTTCCGATCAGTTTTTGACCAAGCCATTCAGCAAGGAAGAACTGTTGAACGCGATTCGCGCTCATGTACCGGGCTTCGCTGCCGATGCGCCGCTGTAAGACACGTACAGTGATGCCCGGCCAACCGGCCTGGTATCTACAAGAATGGGGAAGACCATGGCACGTATTCTGATCGTCGATGACTCGCCGACCGAAATGTACAAACTCACCGGCATGCTGGAAAGGCACGGCCATGAAGTGTTGAAGGCGGAAAACGGCGCCGATGGCGTGGCGCTGGCTCGCCAGGAAAAACCCGATGCCGTGTTGATGGACATCGTCATGCCCGGCCTCAACGGCTTCCAGGCGACCCGTCAACTGACCAAGGACCCGGAGACCGGCCATATTCCGGTGATCATCATTACCACCAAGGACCAGGAGACCGACAAGGTCTGGGGCACTCGCCAGGGCGCCAAGGACTACCTGACCAAGCCGGTGGACGAAGACACCCTGATCAAGACCTTGAACGCCGTGCTGGCAGGCTGACGGCCGCGCCATGGCCGAGTCGCTGAGCGCTTTTGAACGGCTGCTGCAGATCGACCAGCGTTGCCGGTTGCTGGCGGCCGACTTGCCGTCCCAGCCAACCCGCAATCACGGTTGGAGCGGCATTGGCTTTCGCCTGGGCGAACACTGGTACGTGGCGCCCATGGGCGAGGTCAGTGAAGTCCTGCATGAGCCGCGCCTGACCCAGCTGCCGGGGGTCAAGCCGTGGGTCAGGGGAGTGGCCAACCTGCGTGGCCGCTTGCTGCCGGTGATGGATCTGTGCGGTTTCCTTGGTGCCGAGTTGTCGGCTCAGCGCAAGCAGCGCCGGGTCCTGGTGGTCGAGTACAAGGAAGTGTTCGTCGGGCTGATGGTCGATGAGGTGCTGGGCATGCAGCACTTCGATCAAGCCCGGTTCGAGCCGGGTGCGGCGGGCGGCCAGGACGGCCCGGCGGCGGCTTTCATCAAGGGCCGGTTCGAGCGTGAGCAACGCTGGCAGGTGTTCAGTCCGTTTGCCGTGGCACAGTCACCACGCTTCATGGATGTGGCGGTGTAGGGTACCTGTAGCAACTGCCGAAGGCTGCGTCCGAGTGCGCAGCACTCGCAAGGACTCCGGTGCGGTTTCACAATGTGGGTCAACAGGCGAAGATCGATGATTAAAGTCAACACGGGCACCTCAAGCGATGGATCGCGCAGTCGTTCGCAGATCATTGCGCTGTTCATCGCGCTGATCGTGTTCATCGTGCTGTTGTTCGCCAACTTTGCTTACCTCAACACCCAGGCCTCCTACGACAAGCAGTACATCGGCCACGCCGGTGAGCTGCGCGTGCTGTCCCAGCGAATCGCCAAGAACGCCACCGAAGCGGCTGCCGGCAAAGCCGCGGCGTTCAAGCTGCTCAGCGATGCGCGCAATGACTTTGCCCTGCGCTGGGGCTACCTGAAAAAGGGCGACCCTGCCACCGGCCTGCCGCCGGCACCCGCGGTGGTGCGTCCGCAAATGCGGGCCGTGCAACTGGATTGGGAGCGGTTGCTGAAAAATACCGACGCGATCCTCTCCAGTGAACAGACGGTGCTGTCGCTGCACCAGGTGGCTGCGACGTTGGCCGAGACCGTGCCGCAGTTGCAGGTCGAGTACGAAAAAGTCGTCGAAATCCTGCTGCAGCGCGGCGCGCCGGCCACTCAGGTGGCCAAGGCCCAGCGCCAGTCGCTGCTTGCCGAGCGCATCCTTGGCGCCGTCAACACGGTGCTGGCCGGCGATGAAAACGCCCAACAGGCCGCCGATGTGTTTGGCCGTGACGCGGCGCGCTTCGGCCAGGTACTCAACGGCATGCTGCAGGGTAATCCGGCGCTCAAGGTCAGCCAGGTCGAGGACCGCGATGCCCGTGCCCGCTTGACCGAGATCGCCGAGCTGTTCCAGTTCGTCTCGGGCTCGGTGGATGAAATCCTCGAAACCTCGCCCCAGCTGTTCAAGGTCCGCGAGTCGGCGGGCAACATCTTCAACCTGTCGCAGACCTTGCTGGAAGAAGCCTCGCACCTGGCCAATGGCTTCGAAAACCTGGTGGGCGGGCGTTCCACCGATACCATCGGCGGTTACGTGCTGGGTCTGCTGGCGCTGACCTCAATCATCCTGATCGGCCTGGTGATGGTGCGTGAAACCAACCGCCAGTTGCGCGAGACCGCCGAGAAGAACGAGCGCAACCAGAACGCGATCATGCGCCTGCTCGACGAGATCGAAGACCTGGCTGACGGCGACCTGACGGTCACGGCCTCGGTGACCGAAGACTTCACCGGGACCATTGCCGACTCCATCAACTACTCGGTCGACCAACTGCGCGACCTGGTGGCCACCATCAACCTCACGGCCGGCCAGGTGGCCGCCGCCGTGCAGGAAACCCAGGCCACGGCGATGCACCTGGCCCAGGCCTCGGAGCACCAGGCCCAGCAGATCAGCGAAGCCTCGGCCTCGATCAACGACATGGCCCAGTCCATCGACCAGGTCTCGGCGAACGCCGCCGAGTCATCGGCCGTGGCCGAGCGCTCGGTGGAAATCGCCAACAAGGGCAACGAAGTGGTGCACAACACCATTCACGGCATGGACAACATTCGTGAACAGATCCAGGACACCGCCAAGCGCATCAAGCGCCTGGGCGAGTCGTCCCAGGAAATCGGCGACATCGTCAGCCTGATCGACGACATCG
Organism: Pseudomonas sp. RA_35y_Pfl2_P32; assembly: GCF_963970735.1. Lineage (NCBI taxonomy): Bacteria > Pseudomonadati > Pseudomonadota > Gammaproteobacteria > Pseudomonadales > Pseudomonadaceae > Pseudomonas > Pseudomonas sp. RA_35y_Pfl2_P32. Next base: position 214,917 of record NZ_CAXAQF010000002.1, on the reverse strand, counting down.
CCGACCAGACCAACATCCTGGCCCTCAACGCGGCGATCCAGGCCTCTATGGCCGGCGACGCCGGGCGCGGGTTTGCCGTGGTGGCCGACGAAGTGCAGCGCCTGGCTGAACGTTCGTCCGCCGCCACCCGACAGATCGAAACCCTGGTGCGGGCGATCCAGACCGATACCAATGAAGCGGTGATTTCCATGGAGCAGACCACCACCGAGGTGGTGCGCGGCGCGCGGCTGGCGCAGGATGCCGGGGTGGCCCTGGAGGAAATCGAAGGCGTTTCGAAAACCCTCGCGGCGCTGATCCAGAGTATTTCCAATGCGGCGCAGCAACAGACGTCGTCGGCGGGGCAGATTTCCTTGACCATGAACGTGATCCAGCAGATCACCACGCAAACCTCGTCGGGCTCCACGGCCACTGCCGAGAGCATTGGCAACCTGGCGAAAATGGCCAGTCAGTTGCGGCGCTCGGTGTCCGGCTTCACCTTGCCGGCGGTACCGGAGCACGGAACCGACAAGGCCTGAACCCTGCACGCTGGGAACGAATTTTGACTGGAGTGGTTATGGGTGATCGGCACGACTATGTGGCCCTTGAATGGGTCAAGGGCGAAATTGCCGAAACGCTGAAGCAGGCCTACCTTGCCCTCGATCACCTGGTCGAGGACCCGCAGGCGCTGCACGCGCTCGAGCAATGCCTGGCTGGCATCCACCAGGTCCATGGCAGCCTGCAGATGGTCGAGTTCTACGGTGCGGCCCTGCTCGCCGAAGAGATGGAGCACCTGGCGGCGGCCTTGCAGCGCGGCATGGTGGCTCATCGCGACGAAGCCATTCGCCTGCTGCAACAGGCCCTCGGCCAATTGCCGATTTACCTCGACCGCGTGCTCAGCGCCCGGCGGGACCTGCCCCTGGTGGTGTTGCCGCTGATCAACGACCTGCGCAGCGCCCGAGGCGAGGGCCTGCTCGCGGAAACCAGCCTGTTCAGTCCGCAACTGCAAGACCTGCCTGCCCTGACGGATGCACAACTGGCGCTGCTGGAGCCGGCAGAGTTGCCCAATGTGCTGCGCAAACTGCGGCAGATGCTGCAGATGGGCCTGGTCGGCCTGCTGCGCGAACAGGATGACAGCACCAACCTCGGTTACCTGGCCAAGGTCTTTGCACGCCTTGAAGCGCTGTGTGCCGATGCGCCACTGAGCCCGTTGTGGCAGGTGGCTTCAGCGCTGGTCGAAGGCATGCTCAGTGGCCGTATCGATAACAGTCCGGCGCTGCGCAGCTTGTTCAAGGAGACCGACAAGGAACTCAAGCGCCTGCTTGAACACGGCATGCCGGCCATCAACCAGGCGGCGCCACCCGATCTGCTGAAAAGCCTGCTGTTTTATATCGCCAAGGCGCAATCCCCCAGTGCCCGGATGTTAATCATGAAAGATCGCTACGGGCTGGATGACGCCCTGCCTGACAACGCCTTGCTCGACGCCGAGCGCGCGCGCCTGGCCGGGCCTGACCGCGACGCCATGCGCTCGGTGCTGGCCGCCTTGTGCGAGGAACTGGTGCGGGTCAAGGAGCGCCTGGACCTGTTCGTGCGTAGCGACCGCCAGCATGCCTCGGACCTCGACAGCCTGCTGGCGCCGTTGCGGCAGATTGCCGACACCCTGGCAGTGCTCGGTTTTGGCCAGCCACGCAAGGTCATCATCGACCAGTTGGGCGTGGTGATGAGCCTGGCCCAGGGCCAGCGCGAGCCCAACGACGCGATCCTGATGGACGTCGCCGGCGCCTTGCTCTACGTCGAGGCGACCTTGGCGGGTATGGTCGGCATCGTCGAGCAAAGCCGTGAAGAAAGCCGGCTGCCGACCACCGACCTGACGCAGATCCACCAGATCGTCATCAAGGAGGCCCGGCTGTGCCTGCAGCAGGCCAAGGACATGATCGTCGAATACATCGATGCCCACTGGGATCGCCAGCCGTTGCAGTTGCTGCCGGACCTGCTGACCCAGGTCCGCGGTGCATTGGTGATGATTCCCCTGCACCGTGCCGCCAGCCTGCTCGAAGCGTGCAACAGCTACATTCGCGAGCACCTGCTGGCGGACCGCACGCCACCGGATTGGCAGCACCTGGACAACCTGGCCGATGCCATCACCAGCATCGAGTATTACCTGGAGCGCTTGAGCGAGGACCCGCAGACCCTCGGCGAGCAGGTGCTGGATGTGGCCGAGCAGAGTCTGGCGACACTTGGCTACTTGCCCAGCGCCACTCAGTTGCCGCCGTTCAATCCGTCGCCGAGTACCGATGACGGTCGGTTCGCCGAAGCTGACCCGGCCGCCCAACAATCGCTGGCAGATGCCCTGGCCAGCCCGGTTTCGGCGGTCAACCCGCCGGCCATGAGCACCCCTGGCAGCCTGCAACCTCCGCCGGCCGATGAAGAGCCGATAGATGACGAGCTGCGCGAGGTATTCCTCGAGGAGACCGCCGAAGTCCTCGATATCCTGCGTGAGTACCTGCCGCGCTGGTCGGCCAGCCCGGGCAGTGCTGCGGTCCTGGGCGAACTGCGGCGGGCCTTTCATACCTTGAAGGGCAGTGGGCGGATGGTCCGCGCGCTGGTGCTCGGCGAGCTCGCCTGGGCCGTGGAAAACCTGCTCAACCGGGTACTTGAACACAGTGTCGAGCCTGGGCCACAGGTCGACGAACTGCTGCGCGACACACTGCAACTGCTGCCGGAACTGGTGGCGGAATTCGCCGCCAACAATCAGCGCCAACGCGATGATGTCGACCACCTGGCGGCCCGTGCCCACGCGTTGGCCCGGGGCGCTGCGCTGCCCGAGCCGGCGAGCGGGGCCCACGACCCGCAGTTGCTGGAGATTTTCCGCAACGAAGCCGATACCCACCTCAACAGCCTCAAGCGCTTTCTTGAGCAAGCTGGCGAACATCTGCCGTTGCAGGCCACTGACGAGTTGCAGCGCGCGCTGCATACCCTCAAGGGCAGTGCCTCGGTGGCCGGTGTGGTGCCGATCGCCGAACTGGCGGCACCCTTCGATCAACTGGCCCGCGAATACAAGGCGCACCTGCTGGCCCTGGACCTGGATGAAGTCGAACTGCTGCTGGAGGCCGAAGACTTGCTGCGCCGTGGCCTGGCGCAATTGCAGGACGACCCGCTGGTGGAAATCCGCGGCGCCCCTGACCTGATCCAGCGCACCCAGGCGCTGCTTGCCGAGCGCCTGGAGGCCTGGCACAGCGCGTCCGACAGCGGCGTGCGGATCAACCGTGATCCGCAGTTGATCAACAACTTCCTGGCCCAGGGCATGGACATCCTGCTGGACGCCGAAAGCCTGTTGCGACGCTGGCAGCAACACCCCGGCGAGCGCCAGGAGCTGAGTGCCTTGCTGGATGAGCTGACGACCTTGGGCGAAGGCGCACACCTGGCTGACCTGCACCCGATGGATGAGTTGTGTGAGGCCTTGCTCGACCTGTACGGCGCCGTGGAGGAAAGCAGCCTGGCGGTCAGCGAACGGTTCTTCCACGAGGCACAAAGTGCCCACGAAGCCTTGATCAACATGCTCGACGAACTGGCGGCGGGCCAGGAAGTCAGCCACCAACCGGCTCGCGTGCACGCCCTGCGCGATCTGCTCAATGAGGGCCTGGATCCGTCCGCGATGGGCCTGATCCGCAGCGATGGCAGTCGCACCCTGAGCATCACCGAACTTGGCAGCGTCACCGCCGAACTGGGGCAGTCCTCGCCGACGCCGTTGACGGTGGACGATGAAATGGTGGCGATCTTTCTCGAAGAGGCCGTGGACATCCTGGAGAGCGCCGGGCAAGCCCTGCAGCGGTGGCTCGCGGAACCGCAGAGCCCGGCCCCGTTGTTGTCGCTGCAACGGGACCTGCACACCCTCAAGGGTGGGGCGCGGATGGCCGAGATCGGACCGGTGGGTGACCTGGCCCATGAGCTGGAAAGTCTTTACGAGGGCTTGGTGGACCGGCGCTTGAGCTACAGCGTCGAGCTGGGCCTGCTGTTGCAGCACAGCCACGACCGCCTCGCGCAACTGCTGGAGCAACTGCAACGCCAACAACCGCTGGACGATTGCACGGCATTGATCGAGGCTATCGCGCAGTGGCGCCAAGGCAGCGCCAACCCTGCCGACGCCGCTGCGCAGGCGCCCGCCGAGGATGCGCCGGGTAATGACCCGGAGTTGCTGGAAATCTTCCTCGAGGAAGGCTTCGACATCATCGACAGTTCCGGCGCGGCTTTGCTGCGCTGGCAGGCCGATCCGCAAAACCGCCAGGAAATGGAAACCCTGCTGCGCGATCTGCACACCCTCAAGGGCGGCGCGCGGATGGTCGAGATCGCGCCGATTGGCGACCTGGCCCATGAATTGGAATTTCTCTACGAAGGCCTGTCGACTGGCTTGCTGCAGGCCACACCGGCGCTGTTCGGGTTGTTGCAACGCAGTCATGACCGGCTGGCGCAGATGCTTGACGCCACCCGCGCCGGTCAACCGGTAGCGCCGGCCGAGCGCCTGATCGAGGCGATCCAGGCCTTCAGTCACCCCTCGGCGGTCGTGCAGGCGGCGTCAGTGACGCTCGACAGCCCGGCGCAGAACAAGCCGGAGCCGCCCGCGTTGCCCGCCGAGGTGGGCGCCGACATGGTCAAGGTGTCCGCCGAACTGCTCGACGACCTGGTCAACCTGGCCGCCGAGACTTCAATCTTTCGTGGACGTGTCGAGCAGCAGGTCAACGATGCCCGGGTGACCTTGAGCGAGATGGAAACCACCATCGAGCGCATGCGCGATCAACTGCGCCGCCTCGACACCGAAACCCAGGGACGCATCCTCAGTCGCCAGCAAGTCGACGCCGAGCGCCTGGGCTATGAAGAGTTCGACCCCTTGGAAATGGATCGCCATTCCCAGTTGCAGCAGTTGTCGCGGGCGATGTTCGAGTCCGCTTCCGATCTGCTCGACCTCAAGGAAACCCTCGAGCGGCGCAACCACGACGCGGAAAACCTGCTGCAGCAACAGGGGCGGATCAACAGCGAACTGCAAGAAGGCCTGATGCGCACGCGCATGGTGCCGTTCGAGCGGATGCTGCCGCGCCTCAAGCGCATCGTCCGCCAGGTCTCCAGCGAGCTGGGCAAGGACGTCGAGTTCATCGTCGGCAACGCCGAGGGCGAGATGGACCGCCATGTGCTTGAGCGCATGGCCGCCCCGCTGGAGCACATGCTGCGCAACGCCATCGACCATGGCCTGGAGTCCCCGCAGGTGCGCCGCGCCGCCGGCAAACCCGAGCAGGGGCGGATCAGCCTGGACCTGTCCCGCGAGGGCGGCGATATCATTTTTGACATCCGCGACGACGGTGCCGGCGTGCCCCTCGATGCCGTGCGGCGCAAGGCGATCAAGCGCGGGCTGCTGGCTCCCGAGAGCACCCTGAGTGACCGCGACGTGCTGCAGTTCATCTTGCAGCCTGGCTTTTCCACCGCCGAGAAGATCACCCAGATCTCCGGGCGCGGGGTGGGTATGGACGTGGTGCATGAAGAGGTGCGCCAGCTCGGCGGCCTGATGAGCATCGATTCGGTCCCGGGCAAGGGCGTGCACTTTCGCATTCGCCTGCCATTCACGGTGTCGGTCAACCGGGCGCTGATGGTGCAGTGTGGCGGGGATCAGTATGCGATTCCGCTCAACACCATCGAGGGCATGGTGCGGGTCTTGCCCAGTGAACTGGAGGGCCGTTACCAGTTGGATCCGCCCCGGTACGAGTACGCCGGGCAAGGCTACGAACTGTGCTACCTGGGCGAGTTGCTCAAGACCAGCGTGCGCCCGCGCTTGCTGGGGCAGAACCTGCCGCTGCCGGTGTTGCTGGTGCAGTGCAACGAGCGGCATATCGCGGTGCAGGTCGACGCCATGGCAGGCACCCGGGAAATTGTGGTCAAGAGCCTTGGCCCGCAGTTTGCCGCGGTGCAGGGGCTGTCGGGTGCGACGATTCTGGGCGATGGCCGGGTGGTGCTGATTCTCGACCTGCTGGCGCCGCTGCGGGCGATGCAGGTGCGTTTGCCGGCGCAGGCCGCGACCAGCCCGGAAGGAGAGCCGCAGCGCTCGATGCTGGTGCTGGTGGTCGACGATTCGGTCACCGTGCGCAAAGTCACCAGTCGGTTGCTGGAGCGCCACGGCATGAGCGTGCTCACGGCCAAGGACGGGGTGGACGCCATGCAGCTGCTGGAAGAGCACATGCCCGACCTGATGCTGCTGGACATCGAAATGCCGCGCATGGATGGCTTCGAAGTGGCCACCCAGGTGCGCAACGATCCCCGCCTGCAACACCTGCCGATCATCATGATCACCTCGCGCACCGGGCAAAAACACCGCGACCGGGCAATGGCCATCGGCGTCAACGACTACCTCGGCAAGCCGTACCAGGAGTCGGTGCTGCTCGACAGTATCGCCCTGTGGAGCAAGGCCCATGCTTGAGCACCGTACCAGCCACCTCACCGGGCTGTTGTTGCCCCTGGCCGACCGCACCCTGATCCTGCCCAACGTCGCCGTTGCCGAGCTGATCGACTACCAGCCCGGGACCTTCGACCTCGACTCTCCGCCCTGGTACCTGGGCCAGGTCATCTGGCGCGACCGACAGATCCCGTTGTTGAGTTTCGAGTCGGCCTGCGGCAGCAAAACCGTGATCGGCGAACGCGCACGCATCGTCATCCTCAACACCCTCAGTGGGCGAGCCAACCTCAGGTTCATTGCCCTGCTGGTCCAGGGTATCCCGCGCTCCTGCAAGCTCGACAGCCAGCTGAGTTACGTCGACGTGCCGCTGTGTGCGCTGGAACAGGCGGCGGTGCAAGTTGTCGACCAAGTGGCAAAAATCCCCGACTTGCTGGCGTTGGAGGCGTTGTTGCTGGGGGCGGGGTTGGTTGTTGAATGAGCGTTCCCATATAGACGTATGAACGTGTTCATGTGTCGTTGTCTGGCGTTTGCATTGGGAGGCCCATGTACCACGGAGAAAGATTCAACGCCTGGAGCCATTTGTTCGGGGCGGTTGCGGCGTTTGTCGGGGTGGTCTGGTTGTTGGTGGTCGCGAGTCTCGATGGCAGTCCCTGGAAGATTGTCAGCGTGGCGATCTACGGGGTGACCTTGCTGGTGCTGTACAGCGTGTCGACGGTCTATCACAGCGTGCGCGGGCGGGCGAAGGTGATCATGCAGAAGGTCGATCACCTGTCGATCTACCTGCTGATTGCCGGCAGCTACACGCCTTTTTGCCTGGTGACCCTGCGTGGTCCCTGGGGCTGGTCGTTGTTCGGGATTGTCTGGGCGCTGGCGGTGATCGGCATGCTGCAAGAGATCAAGCCGCGCTCCGAGGCGCGGATTCTGTCGCTGGTGATCTACGCGGTGATGGGTTGGATCGTGCTGGTGGCAGTCAAGCCGCTGATCGCCGCGCTAGGCACGGCGGGGTTTGCCTGGCTGGCGACTGGCGGGGTGTTTTACACCGTCGGCATCATTTTCTTTGCCCTCGACAGCCGGCTGCGCCATGCCCACGGGATCTGGCACCTGTTTGTGATCACTGGGAGCTTGCTGCATTTCGTGGCGATCCTGCTTTATGTGATTTGATGGGGGGGCAGGGACAGCGCTTTCGCGGCGTTGCTACGCACGCCCGACCAACCTGTCCAGTTGCTCTTGCGCGCGGTGGCTGAAGATGGTCAGCAGCTCGCTCAGGGTGTGCGGTGGCGGTTCGGTCGCACGGGTCACCGCATACAGGGTGATCGGCAGCTCCGGCGCCAGGGGGCGAATGGCGGTGGTCCCGGGCGAGGCGCCCAGGGCGGTGAAGGGGTCAATCACGGTCAGGCCGGCCCCGGATTCGACCATTGCCCTGGCCAGTGAATACGTTTGCACCGCGATGCTGACTCGGGGTGGTGGCTCGACGGCCTTGAGGTAACTGTCGAGTCGGGCCGACAGTGGATCGGCACTGGACAGCCCGATCAGCGGCGCGTCGGCCAGGGCCTGCAGCGGCAGCGGCTGGCCTTCTTCCTCCAGGGCCCAGTAACCGGCCGGCGCCAACGCCACCAACACCCCACTGGCCAGCGCCTGGGCCTTGAGCCCTGGGTGATCGGGCAATTGCAGGGTCAGGGCGACATCGATTTCGCGCATCAGCAGGTTCTGCACCAGCTCGCGGCTGTGGGCACTGGACAGCTCGCAGGCGATCTCCGGATAGCGTTGCGTCCATTCATGAATGGCCGGCGGCAACAACGACAGGGCCAGTGCCGGGGTCGCGCCGATCCGCAGGCTGTGGCCCGGCTCGCGGCGCAGGCTCTGGGCCAGGCGTCGCACCCCTTGCAGGCTTTCGGCGACCTTGTCGACCTCACGCTCCAGCTCCAGCGCTTCCGGGGTGGCCTGGAGTTTGCCGCGTACCCGTAGAAACAACGGGAAACCCAGGTGCTGCTCAGCGTGTTGCAGCACTTTGGTCACGGCGGGTTGGGAGACGTGCAGCAATTGCGCGGCAGCACTGACCGAACCGGTCTGGCGGATGGCCTGGAAGATCTCGATGTGGCGAAGGCGCATGGCGAGTCCATAACCTTTGTTTATGGGCTGACCATCTTTATTCATTGTTCGGCGCCTGTCACCTGGCTCTAACCTCGGGCTCGTCTCAACAACGGTTAAGGACTGACATGGCTCAGCGTGTATGCATCATCGGCGGCGGCGTCATTGGCCTGGCAACGGCTTACGCACTGGTGCGCGATGGCGTTGAGGTGACCCTGGTCGAGGCGCGGGATTCGCTGGGCAGTGAAACCAGCTTTGCCAATGGCGGCCAGTTGTCCTATCGCTACGTGGCGCCCCTGGCCGATGCCGGCGTGCCGTTGCAGGCCATTGGCTGGATGCTGCGCGGTGACTCACCGTTGAAGCTGCGCCCTCGCTTCGACCCGGCGCAGTGGCGCTGGATGGCGTCCTTTCTGGGGGCCTGCCGCTCCTCCGTCAACCGCACCAATGCAGCCCATCTGTTGCGCCTGGCGTTGTTCAGCCAGTCCACCCTGCAGGCCTGGCGCGAAGACGATGCCTTGGACGGTTTCCACTGGCGGCGCAACGGCAAGCTGGTGACCTTTCGCAACACCGCGAGCTTCGAGCACGCCCGCCACAAACTGGCCGACCCCCAGCAACAGCAGGTGCTGTCGTCTGCCGACTGCGCCCGCCTGGACCCGGCGCTGGCCGATGCACCCTTTGTTGGCGCGATCTACACCCCCGATGAGGAAGTTGGTGACTGCCACGGCTTTTGCCAGCAACTGGCGGCGCGTTTGCGGGCCTCAGGCCGTTGCCAATTCCGCCTGGGCCAGGCTGTGACCTGCATTCGCCAGGCGAACGGCGTGGTGAGCGCCATCGAATTGGGGGACGAAGTGCTGCCGGTGGAGCACCTGGTCATCGCTGCCGGCCATCGCAGCCCACTGCTGGCGTTGCCTGGGGTGCACCTGCCACTGTATCCGCTGAAGGGGTATAGCCTGACCGTGCCGATCGGCGCCCAGCACCGGGCCCCGGACCTGAGCATCACCGACTATGACCGCAAGATCGTCTACGCGCGCATTGGCGAGCAACTGCGGGTGGCGGCTATGGTCGACATCGTCGGTTTTGACCCGGCGCTGGACCCCAAGCGCCTGGCCCTGATCAAGCGCCAGGCGCGTGACACCTTTGCCAATGCCGGTGACTACGAGCAGGTCATCGAATGGGCCGGCATGCGCCCGGCGACCCCCAGCGGCGTGCCGCTGCTGGGTGCAACGGAATATTGCAACCTGTGGCTGAACCTCGGCCATGGCGCCCTGGGTTTCACCCTGGCCTGCGGCAGCGCGCAGTTGCTCAGTGAGCTGATCGGCCAGCGCCGCCCCTCCATTGACCTGCAGGGCTTTTCGCCCCGTGCGGCCTGAACCATTACCCAAGAGAAGGACTATCCGATGACCATCAGCCGTATCCAGACCCATCCACGCTTGTCCGGTGCCGTGACCTTTGGCGACCTGGTGTTTCTCTCCGGCCAGGTGCCGGGTGATGCCACCGATGCCGGTGGCCAGACTCGCCAGGTACTGGAAAAAATCGACGCGCTGCTGGCCGAGGCGGGCAGCGACAAGGATCATCTGCTCAGCGCGACCATTTACTTGAAGGATATCGGTGAGGATTTCGCGGCGATGAATGACGTCTGGTCGGCCTGGCTGTCGCCTGGCCAGGCACCGAGCCGCACCACCTTGCAGGCCGAACTGGCCCGCCCGCAGGTGCGGGTCGAAATCACTGTTATCGCGGCCCGCCGCTAAGTCATCCATCACCCACAACGGAGAATAACAATGCAAAAAATCACGTTGCTCGGCTGCACCCTGGGCCTGTTGCTCGGCACTCAAGTGCAGGCTGAAGAAGGCCCGCTGGGCCCCACCCTGAGCAAGATTGCCAGCGCCCAAAACATTACGCTGGGTTATCGCGATGCGTCGGTGCCATTCTCCTACGTGGGTGACCACTCGGGGCAACCGATGGGTTACTCGGTGGACTTGGCGAGCAAGATTGTCGAGCGTGTGCAGCAGAAGCTCGCGGCGCCCCAGCTCCAGGTCAAATACAACCTGGTGACCTCGCAAACCCGCATCCCGCTGGTGCAGAACGGCACGGTCGACCTGGAGTGTGGCTCGACCGGCGTGACGGCTGAACGACAAAAGCAGGTGGCGTTTTCCTACGGCTTTATCTATGTCAAAGGCCAGTTGCTGACCGCCAACGACAGCGGGATCAAGAGCTTCGCCGACCTGCGTGGCAAGAACGTGGTGACCACCGCGGGTACCACCAACGAGCGGTATCTGAAGAGCTACAACGTCGACAACAAGATCGACATGTTCGTGATCAGCGCCAAGGACCACGGTGAAGCCTTCCAGATGTTGCAGTCTGGTCGAGCAGCGGCGTTCTACATGGACGACGCGCTGCTCTACGGTGAGCGCGCCAAGGCTCGCGACCCGCACAAGTGGGTGGTGGTCGGGGAAGAGCAGTCGCGGGAAATCTACAGCTGCATGGTGCGCAAGGACGATCCGCAGTTCCTCGCCCTGGTGAATTCGACACTGGGTGAGCTGTACAGCTCAGGGGAAATCAACGGGATCTACCAGCGCTGGTTTGAACAGCCGATCCCGCCAAAAGGCCTGAACCTTGAGTTCCCGATGACCAGCGAACTCAAGGCGATCATTGCCAAGCCGACGAGTGATCCGGTGCAGTGATTTTCAGATCAGGAGATCGCAGCCTGCGGCCCTTAGAAATCGCCCCATAACTGTTGTGCCACCGCCAGCGCCACCACCGGCGCGGTTTCGGTGCGCAACACGCGAGGGCCCAGGCGTGCGGCGTGAAAACCGCCCGCCTTGGCCTGCTCCACTTCAGCGTCCGACAAGCCACCTTCGGGGCCGATCAAGAAGGCCAGGGTCGCGGGTTTGGCGTGGCTCGCCCATGGCTGCGCCACCGGGTGCAGCACCAGTTTCAGCTCGGCCGGGACCTGCTTGATCCAGTCTGCCAGCAGCATCGGCGGATGGATCACCGGCACCCGCGAGCGCCCACATTGCTCGCAGGCGCTGATCGCCACTTGGCGCCAGTGCTGCAGGCGTTTGTCGGCGCGTTCGTCCTTGAGCCGCACTTCGCAGCGGTCACTGAAAATCGGCGTGATTTCACTCACCCCCAGCTCCGTGGCTTTCTGAATCGCCCAATCCATACGCTCACCCCGGGACAAGCCCTGGCCCAGGTGAATCTGCAGCGGCGACTCGATTTGCCCGGCAACACTTTCGGTCAGCGCCACGCGCACACGCTTCTTGCCGACTTCCGCCAGTGTGCCGAGGTATTCCTGGCCTGAGCCGTCGAACACTTGCAGCGCATCGCCCTCGGCCATGCGCAGCACGCGGCTGATGTAATGGGCCTGGGCCTCCGGCAATTCATGCTCGCCAAGACTCAAGGGGGCATCGATAAAGAAGCGGGACAGTCTCATGCGGGGTCTCTGTAAAAGGTGTCATTCGTCTGAGTGGGCGTTGACTGCTCAGCCACAGCCCATGTGGGAGCGATGGCTGCTAGCCCGGATCACGGAACCCAGGGTGGAAGTCCTTCGGCACCGCGACGCTGACCGAGTCGCGGGTGGCGATGTCGATGCCTTCGCTGGCCACTTCGGCGAGGAAGTCGATCTGCTCGGGGGTGATCACGTAGGGCGGCAGGAAATACACCACGCTGCCCAACGGGCGCAACAGCGCGCCGCGCTCCAGGGCGTGCTGGAACACTTTCAGGCCGCGACGCTCTTGCCACGGATAGGCCTCTTTGCTGGCCTTGTCCTTGACCATCTCGATGGCCAGTACCATGCCGGTCTGGCGCACTTCCGACACGTTCGGGTGATCGGCCAGGTGTGCGGTCGAGGTCGCCATGCGCTGGGCCAGGGCCTTGTTGTTCTCGATGACGTTGTCCTGCTCGAAAATATCCAGGGTCGCCAACGCGGCGGCACAGGCCAGCGGGTTGCCGGTGTAGCTGTGGGAATGGAGGAACGCGCGCAGGGTCGGGTAGTCGTCGTAAAAGGCGCTGTAGACCTCGTCGGTAGTAACGCAGGCCGCCAGTGGCAGGTAGCCGCCCGTCAGGGCCTTGGACAGGCACAGGAAGTCCGGGCGGATGCTGGCCTGCTCACAGGCAAACATGGTCCCGGTACGGCCGAAGCCGACGGCGATTTCGTCGTGGATCAGGTGTACGCCGTAGCGGTCACAGGCTTCGCGCAGCAGCTTGAGGTACACCGGGTGGTACATGCGCATGCCGCCCGCGCCCTGGATCAACGGCTCGACAATCACTGCCGCAACGCTGTCGTGGTGCTCGGCCAGGGTTTGCTCCATCGCCGCGAACATGTTCCGCGAATGTTCTTCCCAGCTCATGCCGTCGGGGCGCAGGTAGCAATCAGGGCTCGGCACCTTGATGGTGTCCAGCAGCAGGGCTTTATAGGTTTCAGTGAACAAGGGCACGTCGCCGACCGACATCGCGGCCATGGTCTCGCCGTGGTAGCTGTTGGTCAGGGTGACAAAACGCTTCTTGTTCGGCTGGCCGCGGTTGAGCCAGTAGTGAAAGCTCATTTTCAGTGCGACTTCGATGCACGATGAGCCGTTATCGGCGTAGAAGCACCGGGTCAGGCCTTCCGGCGTCATCTTCACCAGGCGCTCGGACAGTTCGATCACCGGTTGGTGGCTGAAGCCGGCGAGGATCACGTGTTCGAGTTGGTCGACCTGATCCTTGATCCGCTGGTTGATCCGCGGATTGGCGTGGCCGAACACGTTGACCCACCAGGAGCTGACAGCGTCGAGGTAACGCTTGCCTTCGAAGTCCTCCAGCCACACCCCTTCACCCCGTTTGATCGGGATCAACGGCAGTTGTTCGTGGTCTTTCATCTGGGTGCAGGGATGCCACAACACCGCGAGATCGCGCTGCATCCACTGATTATTCAAGCCCATGTAAATTCTCCTCGAGACGGCGCGCTGGTTTCGCGGGCAAACAATCGCGCAAGCCTATGCAATGCTGGGCATGCGGACAACCTATTGTGGTTTTTTCAGTTGCCTGGACTGAACAGAAACCCGCTTTGCGGGGCACGTTTGTGGTGCCTGGAGGACAAGTGTCTCACGTGGTTAATCTTTCCTTAACCAACCGGCACCAGACTCCAGATCGTATTTCTCGATATTTCAAAGCAAATTTTTCCGCTTTAATTCGATAGATAACTCGATAGTCTTGATCGCAGTTCTTACAGGATGTGGGCAATGCAGCTACGTAACTCTTCCTCCCGCTACGGTTGGGTCAGTATTTTCATGCACTGGGGTGTCGCCCTGGCAGTGGTTGGTCTGTTCGCCCTGGGCTTGTGGATGGTCGGGCTGGATTACTACAGCACCTGGCGCAAGGATGCCCCGGACCTGCATAAAAGCATGGGTCTGGTGCTCTTCGCGATCATGCTGCTGCGGGTGCTCTGGCGTTGGATCAGCCCGCCACCGCCGACCCTGGCCAGCTACGATCGCCTGACCCGCATCGGCGCCAAGATCGGCCACGGGTTTCTGTATGCCAGCCTGTTTGCGGTAATGATTGCCGGTTACCTGATTTCCACCGCAGACGGTGTCGGGATACCGGTGTTTGGTTTGTTCGAAGTCCCTGCCCTGATTTCCGGTCTACCGGACCAGGCAGACCTGGCCGGTGAGATTCATTTCTACCTGGCATGGGCGCTGGTGATTGTCTCCGGCCTCCATGCGTTGGCCGCATTGAAGCACCACTTTATCGATCGTGATGTGACCCTGGCACGCATGCTGGGTCGCAAAGCCTGATGTTCAACCTCGACTCCAAGGAATAGAAAGCATGTTGAAAAAGTCTCTCGCCGCTCTGGCAATCGGTACTGCTCTGCTGTCGGCCAACGTGATGGCAGCCGACTATGTGGTCGACAAGGAAGGTCAGCACGCCTTCGTTGACTTCAAGATCAGCCACCTGGGCTACAGCTTCATCACTGGTACTTTCAAGGATATCGACGGCAAGTTCAGCTTTGACGCTGCCAAGCCTGAAGACAGCAAGATCGAGTTCAACGTCAATACCGCCAGCGTATTCACCAATCACGCCGAGCGCGACAAGCACATCGCCAGCCCTGACTTCCTGAATGCGGGCAAATTCGCCAAGGCGACGTTTGTTTCCACCAGCGTCAAATCCACTGGCAAGAATGCCGATGGCAAGGACACAGCTGATGTCGCAGGCGACCTGACCATCCTGGGCGTGACCAAGCCAGTAGTGGTCAAGGCCACGTTCCTGGGTGAAGGCAAGGATCCATGGGGCGGCTACCGTGCCGGCTTCGAAGGCACTACCCACATCAAGCGTAGCGATTTCGGCAAGCAAAAGGACCTGGGCCCTGCTTCCGACGCTGTTGAGCTGTACGTTACGTTCGAAGGTGTGAAAGCGAAGTAATATTCGCCGCCACAAAAAAACGCCCCGACTCACAAGAGCCGGGGCGTTTTTTTTGACGCGGACAAAATCAGCGGTTGCGGGTCAGCAGCGCTGGTTTTTCGCCACGTGGACGGCTTGGCAGTTGATCGAGCTGCTCAGGTGTCGGGAACCGATCGGTCTTGGACTCCTTGTGAATGATCTTGGGTGCCGGACCGCCGCGCGGGTTTTGTACCGCGGGTTCCTGGCGTGGCTGATCATCACGGGCTGGGCGACGGTTGCGGGACTCCTCGCGACGGGCCTGGCCGTCACGGGGGGCGCCACTGCGTGGGCCGCTGCGCTTGGCTGGCGGAGTGCCAGTGCTGGCGCCGCTGCTGTTGCGTGGACCGTTCTGCCGGCCTTGTGGCTGGCCAGTGCGTGGTGCGCCGGCGCCTGCGCCTTGTGCCGGGGCGCCTGGACGGCGACCACGGCCCTGGGCCGGTTTCTGCTGTGGCACGTAGTCGACGCGGTTACCGAAGTTATCCACATCGTCGTCGAGGAACTCGTCCGGTGCCCGATCAGCGGCCGCACGTGGAGCAGGGCGCTGCTGTTCGCGGGCAGGCGTGCCTTCACGCGGCTTTTGCGCCGGGCGCTCGCCACGGTTGGCTGCCGGCTTTTCCTTGCCGCCCTTGTCCTTGCCTTTGTCCTTGCGACCGCCGCCACCGCCACCGCCGTTCGGACCGTCGCCGCGCGGGCCACGTGGGTTGCGCGGGTTACGCACATCCGGACGCTCGCGCACTTCAGGTTTCTCGGCCTCGACGCTGCTGGCATCAAACCCCATCAGGTCGCCATCGGCGATCTTCTGCTTGGTCATGCGCTCGATGCTTTTCAGCAGTTTTTCTTCGTCCGGGGCCACCAGCGAGATCGCCTCGCCCGAACGACCGGCACGGCCAGTACGGCCAATGCGGTGTACGTAGTCTTCGTCGACGTTCGGCAGCTCGAAGTTGACCACGTGGGGCAACTGGTCGATGTCCAGGCCGCGCGCCGCGATGTCGGTAGCCACCAGGATCCGCACTTCACCGGCCTTGAAGTCGGCCAGGGCTTTGGTGCGGGCGTTCTGGCTCTTGTTACCGTGGATGGCCACGGCGCTCAGGCCGTGTTTGTCCAGATACTCGGCCAGGCGGTTGGCGCCGTGCTTGGTGCGGGTGAAGACCAGGACCTGTTCCCAGGCACCGGCGGTGATCAGGTGCGCCAGCAGCGAACGCTTGTGGCTCGCCGGCAGGCGGAACACACGTTGCTCGATCCGCTCGACCGTGGTGTTCGGCGGCGTGACTTCGATGCGCTCGGGGTTGTGCAGCAGCTTGCCAGCCAGGTCGGTGATGTCCTTGGAGAAGGTCGCCGAGAACAGCAGGTTTTGGCGTTTGGCCGGCAGACGGGCCAGGACCTTCTTCACGTCATGGACAAAACCCATGTCGAGCATGCGGTCGGCTTCGTCGAGCACGAGGATTTCCACGTGGGACAGGTCGACACTGCCTTGGCCGGCCAGGTCGAGCAAACGTCCCGGGCAGGCGACCAGCACGTCTACACCGCGGGCCATGGCCTGAACCTGAGGGTTCATGCCAACGCCGCCGAAGATGCAGGCACTGACGAACTTGAGGTCGCGGGCATAGAGCTTGAAGCTCTCGTGCACCTGGGCGGCCAGTTCGCGGGTCGGAGTCAGGACCAGTACGCGCGGCTGGCGCGGGCCGTGACGCTGGGACTTGTCCGGGTGACCGTTGGGGAACAGGCGTTCCAGAATCGGCAGGGCAAAGCCGCCGGTTTTGCCAGTGCCTGTCTGTGCCGCAACCATCAAGTCGCGACCTTGCAACACGGCGGGAATGGCCCGCTGTTGCACCGGAGTAGGCTGGGTGTAGCCGGCGGCTTCGATGGCGCCGACTAAAGCCTCGGAGAGACCGAGGGAAGCAAAGGACATGAGTAATCCTGTTTTAGTTAGGGCTTGGCCCAATGGGATAGTCTTGCCTGGCGCGAGTGGCGTTTGAGAGAAGCGCAATCGCGTCCGGTCCTGCTGGGCCCTGATGGCTCATCTTCGAGTGCTCGCGCGGGCTGGAAAGCTGCGCTGTAGCGATGTCGAGAGACCTGAAACAGTGCCGAGCGTCCGGGCGTAAGCCTGGCGGGAAGGCCGGAGTATAACAGAGCAATCACTGTGCGCTGCTTTCCTGCTGCTCAACGGTTTTTTCTTCACGGGCTTGCGGGTTCACAAGAGGCAGGTCCTTGACCGGTGCCGCGCCATACCGTGCGCTGAGCTGGGCATAGGCCGGCTCACGCTTGAAGCGCTTGAGTTCGGCGCCGAAACGTTGCACCAGCAGGTCCATGCCGGCATTGCGGCGCACCGCCAGGAACTGGCTCTCGCGGCTGATGACGGTCGGGTTTTCGCTGATCTGGTCGCGCAGGTTGAGGCTGTCGAGCAGGGTTTGCCCGACCCGGCGGTCGGTGATCAGCAGGTCGATGCGCCCGCGTGCCAGCTTGCCGAAGTTGGCTTCATGGGTCGGCGCCGGCTCCCGGGTGAACAGCGTGGACTCACGAAAGTCCTGGCTGTACAGGTAGCCGGGGGAGGTGCCGATGGTCAGGCCACGCAGGTCTTCCAGGGTTTTGAAAGGGTGCGGGCGGGCGTTGGCATAAAACATCACGAATTCGACTTGCGACAGCGGTTCGCTGGGGTAGAGCAGGATGGCGTCGCGTTCGTTGCTGTGGAAGATGTCCAGTGCGCCGTCGGCCAGCCCTTGATCGAGCATGGCCAGGCAGCGTTTCCATGGCAGGAACTGCCATTGCACTTCGATTCCCAGGCGTTGGAAGACGATGGCCGTGGTTTCGTAGTCCAGCCCCCGGGCCTGGCCATTTTCTTCGTAAACGTAGGGCGCCCAGGGCTCGGTGACGATGCGCAACTTTTCCGCCCGGGCAGCAAAGCTCAGGCATACAAGAAGCGCGGCTGTCAGCAATTGGGCAATGACGGGCATCGCTGGAGATTACGACGAGAGGCGGTGAAATAGCTAGAGGCGGTCTAGCCTGAGGCTTAGTCGCCTTTTGCCTGCATCAGATGTAGGTAGATGGCTCGGCGTCGCCGGCCCAGGACCAGGCGGTTGATCGGGTGGTTGAACCAGCGTTCCAGTTGATCGTTTTCCAGCGGCCGTTTCAGGCGTTTTTCCACATTGGCATGGGCCTTTTCCCACCAGACCTGCGTACAGGCCTGATCAAACGGATTGGCATGGCGGTAGCAGCCGTAGAGGATTTCGCGCATGAACTGGCGCTGCCGCCGGGGCAAGGCCAGGGTCACGATTTTGTAGGCCAGGCGTTGCAGGGCCGGTGGGCGCGGCAGCGTCGCCGTCACCAGGGCTGTCTCGTCCAGGGCCAGGGTGCTCGTGGGGTTGGCCCGGTGTTTTTCCAGCCAGGCATTGGTCTTGGCGCGAAACAGCTCCTTGCGGCTCCAGTAGTGGTGGATCAGGTCCGGGCATTCGCGCACCTGGCGCTGGCGGTAGGCGGCCACCGACAGGCAGAACTCTTCAAGGGTGTAGGCACCCTGGGCCAGGGGGTACAGCTCGTCCATCAGGGCGAGGGAGTGGGTGAGGATGTCGGCATCTTCGCGGTACAGGCCGATCACTCCGGAGTTCAGCAGCGGCATCTGGTCGTCCGCCAGTTGTCGTTGTTGCAGCACCTCGGCCAGGGTCTGGTAGAGGAGGGTCTGTTTGTTGGCGCCGTAGGGCATGCCGAGGGTGTTGCACAGCAGGGTGCCGGGCTGGATGCGTCGGAACAGTTCCAGGGGCGAGCAGTGGAAGAAGGTGTCGGTGTCGATCAGCAGGGCCAGTTCCGACTCGGCCATCACCTGTTGCATGACGGCGTGTTTGGCGCGGAAGTGGTAGCCGTGGGGGGCTATCCAGCCTTGGCGGGTGGCTTCGTCGAACTGGCGGATCCGTACCGGCAGGTCGCGGTAGGGCGCCGGGTTGTCGGTGAAAACCTGGATGTCGAGCGCTTCCCCCGGGGTCTTGCGCAGGCCCGCCAAGGCGCTGGCAATACTGAAGAGTGCTTCCTGGTGGTAAGTGCAGGCACCGTAGACCAGGTAGATCAGTTGTGGGGTCGGCGTTGGGCTAGGTATCGACATCTACTGCGGTTTTCCAGGGTGAGTGGCAGATAAAAAAAGGCCCTGCAGTTCGCCAGGGCCATTTTTCTGAATGCTCTGCCGTGATCAGCGCGGCAGTTGCAGATTGTTCCAGACAGCGAGGCTAGGATCAGCCTGGTTCAGGGTATAGAAATGCAGCCCTGGTGCACCGCCCTGCAACAAACGTTCACACATCTGCGTGATCACCTGCTCGCCGAAACCCTGAATGCTCTGGGTGTCGTCGCCGTAGGCTTCCAGCTGCTTGCGGATCCAGCGCGGAATTTCCGCACCACAGGCATCGGAGAAGCGCGCCAGCTTGCTGTAGTTGGTGATCGGCATGATGCCCGGCACGATCGGGATGTTCACGCCCATCGCCTGTACACGCTCGACGAAGTAGAAATAGCTGTCGGCGTTGAAGAAGTACTGGGTGATCGCACTGTTGGCGCCTGCGTTGGCCTTGCGAACGAAGTTGGCGATATCGTCTTCGAAATTGCGCGCTTGCGGATGCATTTCCGGATAAGCGGCGACTTCGATGTGGAAATGATCGCCGGTTTCTTCACGAATGAATTGCACCAGGTCATTGGCGTGGCGCAACTCGCCACTGGCCATGCCCATGCCCGACGGCAGGTCACCGCGCAAGGCAACGATCCGGGTGATGCCCGCCGCCTGGTACTGGCTCAGCAGGCCGCGCAGGTCAGCCTTGCTGTCGCCGACGCAGGACAGGTGCGGCGCAGCAGGGACTTTGACTTCGCTTTCCAGTTGCAACACGGTGTTGAGGGTACGATCACGGGTCGAACCGCCAGCGCCATAGGTGCAGGAGAAGAAGTCGGGGTTGTAGGTGGCCAACTGACGAGCAGTGGCCAGCAGCTTTTCATGCCCAGCATCGGTCTTGGTCGGGAAGAACTCGAAGCTGTAGCGACGATCTTGGGACATGGTCATATCCTTGGAAGCACGTAAGGCGGACGTTGACCCCCTGCAGGAGCGAGCTTGCTCGCGAAAAACGTGAGGGCAACGCGTTTATCCAGACACCACGCGTTATCGTTAACGTCCATCGCGAGCAAGCTCGCTCCTGCAAGAAGAGTCGGCCGATCAGTAGCGGTAAGCGTGCGGCTTGAACGGACCTTCGACGGTCACGCCGATGTAGTCGGCCTGGGTCTTGGTCAGTTGAGTCACGACGCCGCCGAAACCGCGGACCATTTCCAGGGCCACTTCTTCGTCGAGTTTCTTGGGCAGTACTTCAACGGTCAGGCGCTCGGCTTTCTGGGCTGGCGACAGGTCGGCGTACTTCTGGCCGAACAGGAAGATCTGCGCCAGGACCTGGTTGGCGAACGAACCGTCCATGATGCGGCTTGGGTGGCCGGTCGCGTTGCCCAGGTTCACCAGGCGGCCTTCGGCCAGCAGGATCAGGTAGTCGTCGTTCTGTGCGTCGAAATCACCAGGGCCGGTGCGGTGGATCTTGTGCACCTGTGGCTTCACTTCTTCCCATGCCCAGTTCTTGCGCATGAAAGCGGTGTCGATTTCGTTGTCGAAGTGGCCGATGTTGCAGACAACAGCGCGCTTCTTCAGGGCCTTGAGCATGTTCGAGTCGCAAACGTTGACGTTGCCGGTGGTGGTCACGATCAGGTCGATCTTGCCCAGCAGCGCCTTGTCGATGCTTGCTTCGGTGCCGGTGTTGATACCGTCGATGAACGGCGATACCAGTTCGAAACCGTCCATGCAGGCTTGCATGGCGCAGATCGGGTCAACTTCGGAAACCTTGACGATCATGCCTTCCTGGCGCAGGGACTGGGCCGAACCCTTGCCCACGTCGCCGTAGCCGATGACCAGCGCTTGTTTGCCGGACAGCAGGTGGTCGGTACCACGCTTGATCGCATCGTTGAGGCTGTGACGGCAGCCGTACTTGTTGTCGTTCTTGCTCTTGGTCACCGAGTCGTTGACATTGATGGCCGGGATTTTCAGCTCGCCCTTGGCCAGCATGTCCAGCAGGCGGTGCACGCCGGTGGTGGTTTCTTCGGTCACGCCATGGACGCGATCCAGTACCGCCGGGTATTTTTTGTGCAGCAGCTCGGTCAGGTCGCCGCCGTCGTCGAGGATCATGTTGGCCTCCCATGGCGCGCCATCCTTGAGGATGGTTTGCTCCAGGCACCACTCGTACTCTGCTTCGGTCTCACCTTTCCAGGCGAACACCGGAATGCCGGCCGCGGCGATGGACGCGGCAGCCTGGTCCTGAGTCGAGAAAATGTTGCAGGACGACCAGCGCACTTCGGCACCCAGGGCGACCAGGGTTTCGATCAGCACGGCAGTCTGGATGGTCATGTGGATGCAGCCGAGGATCTTCGCACCCTTGAGCGGTTGCTCTTCGGCGTACTTGCGACGCAGACCCATCAGGGCCGGCATTTCCGATTCGGCGATGATGGTTTCGCGACGGCCCCAGGCAGCCAGGGACATGTCGGCGACTTTGTAGTCGGTGAAATCTGCAGGCGTGTTGACAGCGCTCATGAAGAGCCTCCATTCGTAATGTATGCGAATGGGCGCCGTTGTGCGTTTAGTGTCCGGCGGTTCAAGGCCAGGCAACGCCCCATCCGAGCCTGACAGGTCTAGCCTGCTGCAGCGCCCCTCGGACAGGTGGCGGGAAAACGGTAGCAACCGAAGATGACCGTTTTGAAACGGGGGCGATTATAGCGGGCCGGGCGGATCTTCCAAAGGGTTTCTGTCGGCTGGTTGATAATCTTGATCGAGACCATAGTCGATGCTGCGTAGAGCTCTGCGTCGGGCTCTGCCATGATGGCCGGCATCAATTGGCAAGACGGTCAGGAGTGAGCATGAATTTCCACACCCGCAAATGGGTAAAACCCGAAGACCTCAACCCCAACGGCACGCTGTTCGGCGGTAGCCTGTTGCGCTGGATCGACGAAGAAGCGGCGATCTATGCCATCGTCCAGTTGGGCAACCAGCGCGTGGTCACCAAGTACATTTCCGAAATCAACTTTGTCAGCGCCTCGCGCCAGGGCGACATCATTGAGTTGGGCATCACCGCCACCGAGTTCGGTCGTACCTCGATCACCCTGACCTGCGAAGTGCGTAACAAGATCACCCGCAAGAGCATTCTCACGGTGGAAAAGATGGTCTTTGTGAACCTCGGCGAGGACGGCCTGCCGGCCGCGCACGGGCGGACCGAGATCAAGTACGTCAAGGACCAGTTCCAGGATGACGCCGGCGTCGAATAAAACACAGAACGCAAGCCGCTCCTCGCGTGTCGTACCTAAACGACACGCCACAGGTTGCGGACGCCATGAACACTGAAAAAAACGGCAAGACCCCGAACCTTTCGGCGCAGGAACAGCACGACGTCGACAAGAACCAGCCACCGCGCGCGGCGGTGCTGCATGAAATCATTCGCACCCAGGGTGACCAGGAGTTGGAACGCAGTATTGCTGCGCTCTGGTGGTCTGCCTTGGCCGCAGGCTTGACCATGGGCCTGTCGCTGATGGCCATGGGTCTGCTGAACTCGCGACTGCCGGACGGCGAAGCCTTCAAGGTGATCGCCAGTTTTGGCTACTGCGCGGGTTTCCTGGCGGTGATCCTTGCCCGCCAGCAGTTGTTTACGGAAAACACCCTGACCGCCGTGCTGCCGGTCATGACCAAACCCACGTTGAACAATTTCGGGCGGCTGTTGCGCCTGTGGGCAGTGGTGCTGTTTGGCAATCTGTGCGGGACCTTGCTGGTCGCCTACGTGATGTTGCACCTGCCGATTTTCGACACCCGGACCGACCTGGCCTTCCTCGACATCGGGCGCAAGGTCATGGAAAACGATGCCAGCAAAATGTTCGCCAAGGGCATTGTCTCAGGCTGGATGATCGCCACCATGGTCTGGATGATCCCTTCCATGGAAAGCGCCAAGATGTGGATCATCATCCTCATCACTTACCTGATGGCGCTGGGGGACTTCACCCACATCGTGGTCGGTTCGGCCGAAGTCTCCTACCTGGTGTTCGCTGGCGAGTTGTCATGGGCGGACTTCTGGCTAGTGTTTGCGGGTCCTACGCTGGCGGGGAACATCATCGGCGGCAGCTTCATCTTTGCCTTGCTCAGTCATGCACAGATTCGCAGCGAGAGCGGACCGCCGAAGAAGACCAACGCGCCAGTGGCTGATCCGCACACATCGGATAAATGAGGCCTGGTTCACCCTGGATGCGCGGGTAGAAGCCTGAATTTCAAGAATTATTGAAAGGTGTCGAAATGATTGCGCAGCGCTTGCTGTATATTGCGAACGCTTCCTATTCATAAAAAGACGGATCTTTATGCACTTCAAAGGCTTCTCTTCTGCGCGCCTGCTAGGTGCGCTACTGGTGTCTGTCCTGGCTGTGGGCACCGTCCAGGCCAAGGATGATGGCACTGACCTTTCGATCACCATCGAGAAAGAAATCCAGACCCATGTGGTCAATGCCGACGGCAGTTTTGTCGCTACCCTGGAAACGGTGCACCTGATCAACGAAGAGCGGGCGATCAAGGCCTGGGCCCAACGTTCGATGAGTTACAACCGGACCCTGGAAACCTTGGAGGTGGTCCAGGCGTATACGCAAAAGCCTGACGGGCGCAAGGTGCAGGTCAAGGCCGACCAGATCAAGGAGCAGCAGGAGCGTGCGTCGGCGGATGCACCGATGTTCCAGGACACGCTGCTCAAGGTGGTGATCTTCCCTGAGGTTGCCGTGGGTGACCGCCTGGTGCTTCAGTTTAAAAAAAAGCGCAGCACGGCGCTGTTTCCTGGCCAGTTTGAAGACCTGTCCTACCCGGCGTTTTTCCCTATCCGGCAATTCACCCTGATCTATGATCTGCCGGCCGACATGCCGCTGCACGCCGATGCCAAGGGGTTCACCGCGACCACGCCGGCTGCCGGGCCGGGACGCAAAATCTATCGCTGGGACTATGTGCCTGCGCAAAAGGCGCGAATCGAGCAGGGGGCGGTGTCTTACCTGGACTACGGCCAATACCTGGCGGTGTCGACGTTCAGCCATTTCGCCGCATTCGCCAAAGCCTACGATGCACGGGCCCACAGCACCCTGACGCCGCAGATCCAGGACCTCGCCAACGGCCTCACGGCCGGGCTCGACACGCCCCGGGCCAAGGCGATTGCGCTCAGCGACTGGGTGCGCAAGAACATCCGTTATGTTGCGGTCTACGTCGGCCCGGGCGGTGTAGTGCCCCATCCGGTGGACACGATTCTGGCCAACCGCTATGGCGACTGTAAGGACCACGTAGCGCTGCTGGAAGCCATGCTGGCGGCGGTGGGAATCGAGAGCTCGCCGGCCCTGGTCAACCTGGGCAATGCCTATGTGTTGCCCAAGGTGCCGACGCTGGGGCTGCTCAACCACGCCATTACCTATGTGCCGAGCCTGAACCTGTATCTTGACTCCACCGCCGAAGGCATTGCCGCGGGTTACCTGCCGGTGCCCGTGCTGGACAAGCCGGTGGTCCTGAGCAAGTCCGGTGATGTTGGACACACGCCGGCCACTCAAGAGGGCCTGGTGGAAAACAGCATGCTGTTCAAGGTCTCGTCAAAAGGCGCGGCCGACTTCAGCCATACCTCCAATGTGATCGGCTGGGCCGCCGAAGTGAACCGCTATGGGGTCAGGTCGATGAAGCCCGCCGATCGCGACCTGCTGATCCAGCAGGTCCTTGCGTCCTGCGGGCTCAATGGCAGCGGCACGTTTGATGCCGGGAAGTTCGAGGGGAGCGGCCAGGACTATGAAATGAACATGGCCGGGCGCGTGGAAAACCTGGTCAACCTGCCAGGGCCGATCGGGGTGCTGACCATGAGCAGCCTGGCCGGTGGCATTGCGCAAAGTGTCTTTGGTCTGCTCATGGAGCCGGAGCGGACTCAGGCATTCACCTGCATTTCCGGGGTGACCGAGGAGCAGGCGCGCTTTGAGTTCCCGCAGGATGTCAGCATTCTCGCGGCACCGAAAAACGTGACGCTGAGCCATGAGCGGTTCGACTACCGTTCGACCTATGCCCGCGAGGGCAACGCGGTGGTGGTCAAGCGCCGCTTCGACTTCAAACAGCCGGGCGCGGTGTGCACCCCGGAGGACTTCAAGTCGATGAAAACCATGGCGCAGGCCGCGGCCAATGACCTGAAAAGCCAGATCATTGTGCAGTCGCTTTAAGCTCCAGGGCATTCGCCCGCCGTTGCCGGTAAATGAAGTACAGCGCGGTCAGCACGGTCAAGCCGCTGACCAGCGCGCCGGTCCAAGGCAGGTCCGCCAGATCGGCACCGCTGGCCACCACCAGCCCGCCGATCCAGGCGCCGGCAGCGTTGCCCAGGTTGAAGGCGCTCTGGTTCAGGGTCGAGCCCAGGTTGGGGGCTTCATGGGCCTGGTCGATGATCAGCAGTTGCAGGATCGGGCACAGGGCAAAGGCAAATATGCCCCAGAGCACCAGGGTAATGGCCGCCGGGATCACCGAGTGGCTGGTCTGGCTGAACGCCGCCAACACCACCATGACCGCCAGTGCCATGCCCACCAGTGAGGGCAACAAGCGGCTGTCGGCCAGCTTTCCACCCAGCATGCTACCCGCCGTCAGGCCGACGCCAAACAACAGCAGCATGAGGGTCACGCCGTGGGGGCTGACACCGGTGATGTCCTGCAGGATCGGCGCGATGTAGGTAAACACGCTGAACAGACTGGTGGACGCCAGCACGCTCATGCCCAGTGCCAGCAAGACACTGGGCTTGCCCAGTACCTTGAACTCACTGGCCAGGTTGGCCTTGTCCATGGCGATTTCCTTGGGCAACCACAGCCATTGGGCGAGGGCCGCAATCACCCCGATGACCGACACCGCCCAGAACGTCGAGCGCCAGCCGGCATACTGGCCCAAGGCCGTGCCCAGGGGCACGCCCAGCACATTGGCCAGGGTCAGGCCGGTGAACATCATGGCAATCGCCTGGGCCCGCTTGTTCGGTGCCACCAGGCCAGCGGCGACCACCGAGCCGATGCCAAAGAAGGCGCCATGGCACAGCGCGGTGATCACCCGGGCCGCCATCAGCGTGGCGTAGTTCGGCGCCAGGGCGCAGAGGATGTTGCCGAGGATGAACATCAACGTCATGCCCAGCAATGTGGCCTTGCGGGGCATGTTGGCGGTGCCGATCGCGAGGATCGGCGCACCGAATACCACGCCCAGGGCATAGCCGGTAATCAGCAGGCCGGCGTCGGGGATGCTCACCGCAAGGTCGCGGGCGACATCGGGCAGCAGGCCCATGATGACAAATTCGGTGGTGCCGATGCCAAAAGCGGCAACGGCCAAAGCAAGCAAGGCCAGTGGCATGCGCAAGGTCTCTATGGGTAGTCTTGACGCTTTGATCAGGCGAACGCCTGCCGGCTCCCGAGTCGTTGACGAGTCAGGCAGCAGCAGAAATTTATTGGAATAAGTATGTGCGCAAGTGAGTGCGGCGTGGTCGCTTGCAGTATAAACAGCTGCTGACATATGGCGAATCAATTCTCTTGGGCAAGGAGGCGACGTGCTCGCGACAGTTCTGGTTTTAGTGGCGGCGCTGTTGCACGCGGCCTGGAATACCCTGATCAAGTTCAGCGCTGAACGTTTGCTGGTGGTGGCCTGCATGGACAGCGTGGCGCTGTTGTTCGTGGCATTGGCGCTGCCGTTCGTGAGCTTGCCGCCACTGGACATCTGGCCGTGGATCCTCGCTTCGGCGGCCTTTGAACTGCTCTATCGCTACCTGCTGATCCAGGCTTACCGGGTGGGTGACCTGGGCCTGGTCTATCCACTGATGCGCGGGTTGTCGCCGCTGGTGGTGCTGGCGTTGACCCTGATCTTCGCCGGTGAGGTGCTGACCACCCAGCAGATCCTCGGCATCTTGCTGATCCCGTTCGGCATGCTCTGCCTGCTGTGGCAGGGCGGTGGCGGCGAGCGCTTGCCGTGGACGATGCTGCCGGTGGTGGCATTGATCGGCCTGTGCATCGGCTGCTACACCTTCATCGATGGCCAGGCCATCCGCCGCTGGTCGCACCCGCTGGATTACCTGGTCTGGGTCACGTTGCTCAGTGCCTGGCCGTTCCCGTTGCTGGCCATGGTCAGCAGGCGGCCGGCATTCATGCTGTTCTGGCGAGAGCAGTGGCGGCTGGGGCTGGCGGTCGGATTCTGCGTGTTGTTCAGCTACGCTCTGGTGCTCTGGGCCATGCAGTTGGGGTCGATTGCCGAAGCGGCGGCGTTGCGCGAGATCAGCGTGATCCTGGTGGTGCTCTTCGGTATGCGTTACCTCAAAGAACCTTTTGGCAGACCACGGCTCTTAGCCTGTGGGCTGGTGCTGATTGGCATACTCGTGATGAAGTTCTGAGCCCAGGCTCATAAAAACCCAAAAAGAAGGAATCGGTAATGACTGTGGCTCTGTGGTGCATCTTGATCGCGATTTTCCTGCCGTATCTGTGTACAGCCATCGCCAAGGCCGGCGGCGGCTACCGGCTGCGGGACAACCATGACCCGCGCGCGTTTGCGTTGACCCTGGATGGCTTTGCCAAGCGCGCGCATGCGGCCCAGCTCAACAGTTTCGAGATCACCCCGGCATTCGCCGCGGCGGTCATCGTCGCGCATCTGGCCGGCAACGCCGAGCTGGTGACGATCAACGTGTTGTCAGTGTTGTTCATCACCAGCCGCCTGCTGTACATCATCTGCTACCTGGCCGACTGGGCGATCCTGCGGTCGCTGGTGTGGTTTGTCGGGGTCGGGCTGATCGTCAGCTTCTTTTTCGTCTCGATCTGACCCGGCCAGTCACTTAGTGTCAGGTACCTGTGGCAGTTGGGGCAGCGGTGCGCCTTTTGGCCACAACATCCAGATCTGTCCCTGCTGTTTCATGTCGCCGGCCAGGTGCCCGGCGGCATCGCCGGTTCCCCAGAACAGGTCGGCGCGCACTTCGCCCGTGATCGCGCCACCGGTGTCCTGCGCGGCTACCGGGCGGACCAGTGGGGTGCCATCAGGGCGAGTGGTCGATAACCACAGCAGGCTGCCCAGCGGAATCACCTTGCGATCCACCGCCACGCTGTAACCCGACGTCAGCGGCACGTTCAGCGAGCCGCGCGGGCCTTCGTTGCTGTCGGGGTTGCGGGTGAAGAACACATAGCTCGGGTTGCTGGCCAGCAGCTCGGGAATGCGTGTCGGATTGGCCTTGGCCCAGGCGCTGATGGCGCCCATGGTCACTGCTTCTTTCTTCAGCTCGCCCTGTTCCACCAACCAGCGGCCAATGGGCCGATACGGGTGGCCGTTCTGGTCGGCATAGGCGATGCGCAGTTGTCGGCCATCGGCCAGTTGGACCCGGCCCGAACCCTGGATCTGCAGGAATTGCAGGTCCATCGGGTCGGTCAGCCAGGCCACCACCGGGGCTTTGACCCCTTGGGTTCCGATGGTGGCAGCGTCGTCGTACGGCTTGAGTACTCGCCCTTCAAGGCGGCCGCGCAGACGCTTGCCCTTGAGCTCGGGGTAAATACTATCGAGGGAGACGATGATCATGTCTTCCGGCACGCCGTAGATCGGCACGTGGGCTGCCGGTGTCTGCGTCAGGCTGCCGGGGTACACCGGTTCGTAGTAGCCGGTGATCAAGCCGTTGGCATTGCCGCCGGAGGAGCGCAAGCCGTAGACCTGGAGCTGTTCCTTGAGGAAGGCGCGGATCGCCGTGGCGTCTTGTGGCACGCTGGCCGCCGCCGCGCAGGGCGCGCCCCAGACCGGGTCGGCCTTGAGGCGGGTGCAGGCGCTGCGCCATGAACCGAACCCGGCCAGCAGGTCGTTATCGGACACCGCGGGCAAGGCGTCCCAGGTCGCGCTGGCGTAGGTGGCGATCGCGTGGGTTTGCGGCTGGGTATTGTCGCCACCATTGCAACCGGCGAGGAGGGCGATCATCGGAAAGGTCCAGCCCAGGTGCTTGCGCCAGGCCTTGAAACGACTGTTCATGCGGTACTTCCTGTGATCGGCTGCCGGAGCCCTTCAGGCATTCCGGCAACCCTTATTGTTAATAGGGCTATTGGTCTTTGCGGATCAGGCGAGGATACTGGCCGCCGATTTCCGTGACCTTGAGCCACCATGACTCTTAAAAGAATTTCTATTGTATTGCTGGCCTGCCTGACGCTGTCTGCCTGTGGCGGTGTCGATCCGAACTCGCCGCTGGGTCAGCGCAAGGCGATCTTCAAGCAAATGCTCAAGACCGGCGAAGACCTGGGCGGCATGTTGCGCGGGCGCGTACCGTTCGACGGTCCGCGTTTTGCCGAAGGCGCCGTCAAGCTCGATACCCTGTCCCGGGAGCCGTGGAAGCATTTTCCTCAGGTTCGCGAGGAGGATCACAGCAGCGCCAAGGATGAGGTCTGGCAGAAACAGGCGCGCTTCCAGGAAATGGCCCGCACGCTGGAAGCGGCCACCGCTGAGCTGGTGGTCGCCAGCCAGGTCCAGCCCTACAAGGCAAGCAACCTCGGCCCTGCGGTGCAGAAAGTCGAAGACGCGTGCAGTGCCTGCCATAAAGAATTTCGCGACCACTGAGTGCGCTGGCGTCTGTAGGCGCTGGGTTCGGCGTTGTGCTTACTTATCCAACTCGTCCAGCGCTTCCTGCAATTCCTTGCGGGATTCAGCGAGTTTGTCTTTGCGTTTGTTGATCCTCTCCGGATCGCCCTTTTTCATCGCCTTGTCGAGGTCGGCCTGACGCTTGCTGACTTCGTGCTTGGCGTCGAGCACCTTGCTTTCGCGTTCTTTTTTCAGGGAGGCATCGGTGCAGTGGGCGGTGACTTCGCTCAGGGCCTTTTCCAGGCCGGCCTGTTGCTCGGCATTGCCGTGGGCCTTGGCTTGCTCGATCTGCGTGCTGATGGCCTGGCGCTTGGCGGCGCAGCCGGTGAGTTCCGGGGCTTGTTCGGCCGCCATCAGGGGGGCAGCCAGGACGCTGCACAGGGTCAACAGGGCGAGCGGTGAAAGACGTTTCATGAAGGCTCCGTTCAACAGGTAATCAAGTCAGCGAGCAGATGGTCGGTTTGAGCGCATCGATACTCGTTGGGTTCAAGGGTGCAGGTATCCCGGTCACTCAAACCCGTCGATACCGGCAGCTTGCAATTGTTCGCTCAAGGCCAGCACGTGCGGGTCACGAAAAAAGGCGCTCAATTGCGCCGCGCGGCCCGGGCCGATTGCACCTTCGGCTAACCATTGGCCAGTGTCTCGCTGTGCCAGCAACTGCCATGGGCCCTCCAGGCTGGCATCACCCGTGGGCGGAACACCCAAGGCCTTTAGCCAGCGGGCGAATGGTTGCTGACGGGCACGTTGCAGACTCTCCAGCAGGCGCGCGCTGTTGCGCTCGCCGAAGCCGGCAATGGTAGCAAGCTCTTGGGCATCGAGGGTCAACCAATCCAGTAACCCTTTGATACGACCGGCCTGGACCAGCTTCTCCCAGGTGCCAGGGCCCACCTGCGTCAAGGCCAGGCCCTGCTTGCCACTGAGCCAGGTCAAGCGCGCCAGGAACTGGCTTTCACAGCCGGGAGTCGGTTGCCAGCAACTCAGTGAATGGAAGTCTTCAGCGTGCGGCACCTGGACCTGGGCGCGTTCGGTGCTGCGCAACACCACGCTGTCGAGTCGCGGGATGGTCAGGCCGGCCAGGCTGATTGAAACGTGATCACCGGGGCGGATATCCAGGCGCTGCCAACGCTGCAGTGAGCTGACGCTCACTCGCCGGATCTGCCGGTCATCGAGGATGAAGGGCGCAAGCTCCAGTACCGGGGTGATGCGTCCGGTGCGCCCGGTCTTGAAGTGCACCTTGCGCACCTCGGCCAAGGCCTGGGCGAAGGGGTATTTCCAGGCGATGGCCCAATACGGTGACCTGGCTTGCCAGCGTTCGGCTGGCGGCCGTTGCTGCTGGCGCAGAACGATGCCGTCCGTGGCGAACGGCAGCGGCGTGCGGTACCAGTGTTCGCGCCAGCGTTCGGCATCGGCAAAGGTCTGGATCGGTTGGCTGAAGGGCTGCGTGTCGCTGAACCCCAGGTCAGTCAGGGCAGCGGCACGGACGGGCAACTCGACGGGGCCCCGGGGCCAGTCCCAGACAAACAGACCGATGCCGTCGGCCTCCTGTGGCTGCAGGGTCTTGCGGGCCATCAGCCCGGCCACATTGCTGCGGGCATTGAGGCTGCCCGCCGTGGCCTGCACGTGATCCGTCAGGCGCCAATACAGTTCGCCCTGCACCAACAGGTCCATGGGCTGCGGCAATTGCTGGGGAATGGCGCTGAGCTTGCGGGCCTGGGCGGTCCAGTCCTGCCCCAGGATGCCGTCGCCCCGACTGATGGCCTGGGTCAATCGGCCCTGCTGGTAAACCAGGGTCACGGCCACCCCGTCGACCTTGGGTTGCACCCAGACCTGCTGGCGTGAGGCGAGCCAGTCTTTGACGGCCAGGCCGTCGCGGAGTTTGTCCAGGCCGGTATGGGGCGTGGGATGGGCCAGGGTGCCGCGCGCGGTCAGCAGCGGATTGTCGGCTGCCGCGCTCGCATTGAAGCAGCTACGCCAGGTGCTGAGCCGGGCGCGGGACTGGTCGTAGAGTTCATCGGCGATCGGTGATTGACCCAGGCGGTGGTAGCGTTCGTCCCAGCGCTGGATCTGTTGCTGCAGGGCTTCGATTTCAGCGCCGGCGCGCTCGGCCGGCCAGTCGGGGCAGGGGCTGGCATTGGCCAGCAGGCAGGCGCTGCCCAGGCATAGGCCGAGCAACAGGGGGGAGAGAACCGGCATCGTGAGCGTCCTTGCCCGAGGGGGAGAAACTCAAGGCTAGATCAGGACCGAAGCGGGTGTTGCGCAGTGCTTTGCAGGGTGTGTCGCCACCCCAAAAAACACAAGCCCCGCGCGGCGAACCGGGCGGGGCTTGTGTGGTAGGCCGTTGGGCTTACAGGCCGGCAGCAGCGCGCAAGGCGTCGGCGCGGTCGGTTTTTTCCCAGGTGAACGTGGTGAAGGTGTCTTCGCCCACGGTCTTGGTCTCTGGGGTACGACCGAAGTGGCCGTAGGCAGCCGTCTCACGGTACATCGGGTGCAGCAGGTCGAGCATGGTGGTGATCGCGTAGGGACGCAGGTCGAACACTTCGCGCACCAGCTTGACGATCTTGTCATCGCTGATCTTGCCGGTGCCGAAGGTGTTCAGCGAGATCGAGGTAGGCTGAGCGACGCCGATGGCGTAGGACACCTGAATCTCGCAACGCTCGGCCAGGCCAGCCGCCACGATGTTCTTGGCCACGTAACGACCGGCGTAGGCGGCCGAACGGTCAACCTTCGATGGGTCCTTGCCGGAGAACGCGCCGCCGCCGTGACGGGCCATGCCGCCGTAGCTGTCGACGATGATCTTGCGACCGGTCAGGCCGCAGTCGCCCACCGGGCCACCGATGATGAACTGGCCAGTCGGGTTGATGTGGAACTGGGTGTCCTTGCTCAGCAACTCGGCCGGCAGTACGTGCTTGACGATCAGCTCCATCACGCCTTCGCGCAGGTCTTTGTACGACACGTCCGGGTTGTGCTGGGTCGACAGGACGACGGCGTCGATGCCGACGACCTTGCCGCCTTCGTAACGGCAGGTGACCTGGGACTTGGCGTCCGGACGCAGCCACGGCAGCAGCCCGGATTTACGGGCCTGGGCCTGGCGCTGCACCAGTTGGTGCGAGAAGGTGATCGGCGCAGGCATCAGCACTTCGGTTTCGTTGCTGGCGTAGCCGAACATCAGGCCCTGGTCACCGGCGCCCTGGTCTTCTGGCTTGGCGCGGTCGACACCCTGGTTGATGTCCGGGGACTGCTTGCCGATGATGTTCATTACGCCGCAGGTTGCGCCGTCGAAACCAACGTCGGAGCTGGTGTAGCCGATGTCGGTGATGACGTCACGAACGATCTGCTCCAGGTCAACCCAGGCCGAGGTAGTGACTTCGCCGGCGATGATCGCCACGCCCGTTTTCACCAGCGTCTCGCACGCCACGCGGGCGAACTTGTCTTCAGCAATGATTGCGTCCAGCACCGCATCAGAAATCTGGTCGGCGATTTTGTCCGGATGCCCTTCAGACACGGACTCGGAGGTGAAAAGGGAGTATTCGCTCATCTCGATGTTTTCCTGAAATTTACCGATGGTGAGTGTCGCCAGCCGGTCGCTGAAAATGGCGGACCTGGATCTGGAAACCATTACGTAAGCCTACATAGAGACTTTCCCCGGGAACGAGTCCCGCAGCGGTGGCCCAACGGGCCAGATCGTCCTGTTCAAACCCCAACCAAAGATCACCGCAGGCCTCCCTGGCCCAACTTTGGTTGTGACTGCATAAATCTGTCACCAGCAGGCTGCCGCCTGGTTGCAGCAAGCCAGCCATGTGCTTGAGTGCATCGGCGGGGGCGGCGAAATGGTGCAGGACCATATTCAGTACCACGCAGTCCGCTGCCAGGCCCACGCCATTCAAAGCATCGGCCAACTGCAGGCTGACGTTAGTCAGCGTTTCACGTTCACACACCTGGCGCGCCAGTTCGAGCATCGCCGGGCTGTTGTCGAGCGCCGTGACCTGGCTGAAGCGCCGGGCCAGCTCCGGGAGAAAACTGCCATCCCCGGGGCCGACTTCGATTGCCGTGGCCGTGTCACTGAAGCTCAGTTTGTCGAGCAGCGCCAGCACGCTTTCGCGGTACTGCGGCAGGCCGGCAATCAAGTCTTGCTGGGCGCGAAATTTCTCCGCAACCCGTGAGAAAAAGTCCTGGCTTGCGGCAGCCCGTTGCCCGTGAACCTGTGTGATGCGCGATTGCACGTCGCCGGGCAGGGTCAGGTTATCGACTTCTTCGAGCAGGGCCGCATGCAGCTTGCCGCCTGGCAAGTCGGTGTGGGGCAGGGCGCGCCGGTAAAAAATCGCATTGCCTTCACGGCGAGTCGCCACCAGGTCGGCCTGGGCCAGCACTTTGAGGTGGTGGCTCATGCCCGATTGACCAGTGGCAAAGATCTGCGCCAGCTCCAGTACGCCAAACGAGTCATTGGCCAGGGCGCGCAATACATTCAGGCGCAACGGATCGCCGCCGGCCTTGCACAGGGCCGCCAGCTCATCGCAATCGTCAGGGCGAATGGAAGGCGCACGTAAGTTCATAAGGCCGGCAGTCTAGTCACGCCTCGAAATCACCGCAAGGTCAATATCAAAAAGTTTTGATATTGCTCGATGGATGGCACTTCTTCCGCCGAACCTTACTCTACAAACAAAATGCGGAAAGGTTTCACCTAAGCAATGCGCATTTATCCATAGGAATAATGTGCCTGATCGACTATCTGTCATTGCCCCGAGGCTATCCGCTGAGGGAAAATGCTCGCCTTTTTTCCGTGCCGTTTTATTCACTCTCGATTCAAAATCCTCAGGAGAACAGCGATGCCCAGCCGTCGTGAGCGTGCCAACGCCATTCGTGCCCTCAGCATGGATGCCGTGCAAAAAGCCAACAGCGGCCATCCCGGTGCCCCTATGGGTATGGCGGATATCGCCGAAGTACTTTGGCGTGACTACCTCAAGCACAACCCGAGCAATCCATCGTTCGCCGACCGTGACCGCTTCGTGCTGTCCAACGGTCACGGCTCGATGTTGATCTACTCGCTGCTGCACCTGACTGGCTACGACCTGTCGATCGATGACCTGAAAAGCTTCCGTCAACTGCACAGCCGTACTCCGGGCCACCCGGAATTCGGTTACACCCCTGGCGTTGAAACCACCACTGGCCCACTGGGTCAGGGCCTGGCCAACGCTGTGGGCTTCGCCCTGGCGGAAAAAGTCCTGGCGGCGCAGTTCAACCGCCCAGGGCACAACGTTGTCGATCACCACACCTATGTGTTCCTGGGTGACGGCTGCATGATGGAAGGCATTTCCCATGAAGTCAGCTCCCTGGCCGGCACCCTGGGCCTGGGCAAGCTGATCGCCTTCTACGATGACAACGGCATCTCCATCGACGGCGAAGTCGAAGGCTGGTTCACCGATGACACGCCGAAGCGTTTCGAAGCCTACAACTGGCAAGTGATCCGCAACGTTGACGGTCACGACCCGGAAGAGATCAAGATCGCGATCGAGACGGCCCGCAAAAGCGAGCAGCCGACCCTGATCTGCTGCAAGACCACCATCGGCTTCGGTTCGCCGAACAAGCAAGGCAAGGAAGACTGCCACGGCGCCCCACTGGGTGACGCGGAAATCGCCCTGACCCGTGCGGCGCTGAAGTGGAACCACGGCCCGTTCGAAATCCCGGCCGACATCTACGCCGAATGGGATGCCAAGGAAAGCGGCCGCGCCGTTGAAGCCGAGTGGGATCAGCGTTTCGCTGCCTACTCCGCCGAATTCCCGGCGTTGGCCATCGAGTTGATGAGCCGTCTCAATGGCGACCTGCCGCTGGACTTCTCGGCCAAGGCCGACGAGTACATCGCGCAAGTGGCCGCCAAGGGCGAAACCATCGCCAGCCGCAAAGCCAGCCAGAACGCCTTGAATGCCTATGGCCCACTGCTGCCAGAACTGCTCGGCGGTTCGGCTGACCTGGCCGGCTCCAACCTGACCCTGTGGAAAGGCTGCAAAGGTGTTTCGGCTGAAGACGCCAGCGGCAACTACATGTACTACGGCGTGCGCGAGTTCGGCATGAGCGCCATCATGAACGGTGTTGCCCTGCACGGCGGCCTGGTGCCTTACGGCGCAACCTTCCTGATGTTCATGGAATACGCCCGCAACGCGGTACGCATGGCGGCGCTGATGAAAAAGCGTGTGATCCATGTCTACACCCACGACTCCATCGGCCTGGGCGAAGACGGCCCGACGCACCAGCCGGTCGAGCAGCTGACCAGCCTGCGGACCACACCAAACCTGGACACCTGGCGCCCATCCGACGCGGTCGAATCGGCCGTGGCCTGGAAGCATGCGATTGAGCGCAAGGACGGTCCTTCGGCGTTGGTCTTCTCCCGTCAGAACCTGCAACACCAGGTTCGTACCGACGCGCAGATCGCCGACATCAGCCGTGGCGGCTATGTGCTCAAGGACTGTGCCGGCGAACCGGAACTGATCCTGATCTCCACCGGTTCCGAAGTGGGCCTGACCGTTCAGGCGTACGACAAACTGACCGAGCAGGGTCGCAAAGTGCGTGTGGTTTCCATGCCGTGCACCAGCGTCTTCGAAGCCCAGGACGCCGGCTACAAGCAATCGGTCCTGCCGTTGCAGGTCAGCGCCCGTATCGCCATCGAGGCGGCTCACGCCGACTACTGGTACAAGTACGTGGGCCTGGAAGGCCGCGTCATCGGCATGACCACCTACGGCGAGTCGGCGCCTGCGCCTGCCTTGTTCGAAGAGTTCGGCTTTACCCTGGAGAACATCCTGGGCCAGGCTGAAGAGCTGCTGGAAGACTAAGCACAACGCGGTGGTCTCATGACCACCGCGGTCCCCTGTAGGAGCGAGCTTGCTCGCGATGGTGGTCCAAACAACGCGGGCATTCAGGTCCCCAGCGTTATCGTTAACGACCATCGCGAGCAAGCTCGCACCTACAAGGGTTTTGTGTTTGTCGAGATTTCTCTGACTGCGTCTATCGAGAACCCCATGCCTCAACCGCGTCCTTACAAAGTTGCACTCAACGGCTACGGCCGCATTGGTCGTTGCGTCTTGCGTGCGTTGTTCGAGCGAGGCTCGGCGGCAGGGTTTGAAATTGTCGCGATCAACGATCTGGCTGACATGGCCAGTATTGAATACCTGACACGCTTCGACTCCACCCACGGCCGGTTTCCCGGCGAAGTGAAGGTCGAGGGCGATTGTCTGCATATTAATGGCGACTGCGTGCAGGTCCTGCGCAGTGCCACCCCCGAAGGCATCGATTGGGCGTCCCTAGGCGTCGATCTGGTGCTCGAATGTTCCGGTGCCTACAACACCCGCGCCGACGGCCAGCGGTTCCTCGACGCCGGCGCACCACGGGTATTGTTCTCCCAGCCGATGGCCAGCGAGGCCGATGTCGACGCCACCATCGTCTTTGGCGTCAACCAGGACTGCCTGACCGGCGCTGAACTGCTGGTGTCCAACGCGTCCTGCACCACCAACTGCGGTGTGCCGTTGCTGCGCCTGCTGGACCAGGCGTTCGGCCTGGACTACGTGTCGATCACCACCATTCACTCGGCAATGAACGACCAGCCGGTAATCGACGCCTATCACCACGAGGACCTGCGCCGCACGCGCTCGGCGTTCCAGTCGGTGATCCCGGTGTCCACGGGTCTGGCGCGTGGCATCGAACGCCTGCTGCCGGAACTTGCCGGGCGAATTCAGGCCAAAGCGGTACGGGTGCCGACGGTGAACGTGTCCTGCCTGGATATCACCATGCAGACGGTGACCGACACTGACGCCACCGAGGTCAACCGGCTCCTGCGCGAGGCCGCCACCAGCGGCCCGCTCAAGGGATTGCTGGCCTACACCGAATTGCCTCACGCCAGTTGTGATTTCAACCATGACCCACATTCGGCGATTGTCGATGCCAGTCAGACCCGCGTTTCCGGCCCTCGGCTGGTGAACGTCCTGGCCTGGTTCGACAACGAATGGGGTTTTGCCAACCGAATGCTGGATGTTGCAGAACACTATCTGCAAACAGCTATCAAGAAACCTGCTCTCTAACCTGAGCTAACAGGAAGTGCGACCCATGACCGTGTTGAAGATGTCCGACCTCGATCTGCAAGGTAAGCGCGTATTGATCCGCGAAGACCTCAACGTCCCAGTCAAGGACGGTGTAGTCACCAGCGATGCGCGTATCCTGGCTTCGCTGCCGACCATCAAGCTGGCCCTGGAAAAAGGCGCGGCCGTGATGGTCTGCTCGCACCTGGGTCGTCCGACCGAAGGTGAATTTTCGGCCGAGAACAGCCTGGCACCCGTGGCTGCCTACCTGAGCAAGGCGCTGGGTCGTGACGTGCCGCTGGTGGCCGACTACCTGGGCGGCGTCGATATCAAGGCCGGCGACATCGTGCTGTTTGAAAACGTGCGCTTCAACAGAGGCGAGAAAAAGAACGCCGACGAACTGGCGCAGCAGTACGCGGCCCTGTGCGACGTGTTCGTGATGGACGCCTTCGGCACCGCGCACCGTGCCGAGGGTTCGACCCACGGCGTGGCCAAGTTCGCCAAGGTGGCCGCTGCTGGCCCCTTGCTGGCTGCCGAACTGGATGCACTGGGCAAGGCCCTGGGCGCTCCGGCCCAGCCAATGGCCGCCATCGTGGCCGGCTCCAAGGTGTCGACCAAGCTGGACGTGCTCAACAGCCTGAGCCAGATCTGCGACCAGTTGATCGTCGGCGGCGGCATCGCCAACACCTTCCTCGCGGCAGCTGGGCACCCGGTCGGCAAGTCCCTGTACGAGCCGGACCTGCTGGACACCGCGCGCGCCATCGCGGCTAAAGTCAGCGTGCCACTGCCGGTCGACGTGGTGGTTGCCAAGGAATTCGCCGAGAGCGCCGCGGCCACCGTCAAGCTGATCGCTGATGTGGCAGAAGATGACATGATCCTGGACATCGGCCCGCAGACTGCCGCGCATTTCGCCGAGCTGCTGAAGTCCTCGAACACCATTCTGTGGAACGGTCCGGTCGGTGTGTTCGAATTCGATCAGTTCGGCAACGGCACCAAAGTGCTGGCCCAGGCCATCGCCGACAGCTCTGCATTCTCCATCGCGGGCGGCGGCGATACGTTGGCGGCTATCGATAAATATGGCGTTGCCGAGCAAATCTCCTACATTTCTACCGGTGGCGGCGCGTTCCTCGAATTCGTCGAAGGCAAGGTGCTGCCGGCCGTCGAAGTCCTGGAAAGCCGGGCCAAGGCCTGAGGCCGCCCGTTGACCAGGCAAAGGAGTGTTCACATGGTCAAGACGTTAGCGACGTTGATCGCCGCGGCGGTGCTGGCCGGCTGTGGGAGTAATCCCAAGGCCGCCAAGGACCCGGACACCGGTGCGCCAGACAAAGGCTGTTACCAGGCGGACTGGCAGGCGGAAACCAACCCGGTGCTCAACAAGCGTTCCGGGCCCGAGGGCCTGGATAAATACGAGACGCACACTCCGGCCAAGGAACAGGGTTGTCCCTGACCGGCCTGGCTCACTAACGCCCAGTGCGGTGGGCAGTGGCCGACCGCCGAGGAAGATGGATGAAAGGCTTGATCGCCGTGGCGTCCCTGGCAGTACTTGCCGGTTGCGCCAGTTTGAACCCGTTTGCATCAGCGCCGGCAGCGACCGGCACGTGGACCGACTGGGTCTGTGACAGCCAGGCCCAGGTGCACTGGCGCTTCACCGACGCCACGCGCGATAGCGTACAAGTGCGGTTGGGGGATGACCAGGTGCATCGCTTGAAGCTCGAGCCGGCCGGCAGTGGCACGTTGTACAGCGACGACCAATTGGCGTTTCACCTCAAGGGTGAGGAAGGCCTGGTGTACTGGGTTGCTACCAATGATTTGATCGGCCGTGGCTGCAAGGCCAAGTAACACACGGCGAATGCACGCAGATCGGCCTTACCCCCGATCAGCAATAACTTGAATAGCAGCCGCCGCTACGGCAGGCTTGCACGATTAACGACCCTAAACCGGGAGAGACACACACAATGGCACTTATCAGCATGCGCCAGATGCTGGACCACGCCGCCGAATTCGGCTACGGCGTTCCAGCTTTCAACGTCAACAACCTTGAGCAGATGCGCGCCATCATGGAAGCCGCTGACAAGACTGACTCCCCGGTGATCGTCCAGGCTTCGGCCGGCGCCCGTAAATACGCTGGCGCGCCCTTCCTGCGGCACCTGATCCTGGCGGCAATCGAAGAATTCCCGCATATCCCGGTGTGCATGCACCAGGACCACGGCACCAGCCCTGACGTCTGCCAGCGTTCGATCCAACTGGGCTTCAGCTCGGTGATGATGGACGGCTCCCTGGGTGAAGACGGCAAGACCCCGACCGACTACGACTACAACGTCCGTGTCACCCAGCAGACCGTCGCCCTGGCCCACGCCTGCGGCGTATCGGTAGAAGGCGAGCTGGGCTGCCTGGGTTCGCTGGAAACCGGCATGGCCGGTGAAGAAGACGGCATCGGCGCCGAAGGCGTGCTGGATCACAGCCAGATGCTGACCGACCCGGAAGAAGCGGCTGACTTCGTCAAGCGCACTCAGGTCGATGCCCTGGCGATCGCCATCGGTACCAGCCACGGCGCCTACAAGTTCACCAAGCCCCCTACCGGTGACGTGCTGGCGATCGACCGCATCAAGGAAATCCACAAGCGCATCCCTAACACCCACCTGGTGATGCACGGTTCTTCCTCGGTTCCGCAAGAGTGGCTGGCGATCATCAACCAGTACGGCGGCGACATCAAGGAAACCTACGGCGTACCGGTTGAGGAAATCGTCGAAGGCATCAAGCACGGCGTGCGCAAGGTCAACATCGACACCGACCTGCGCCTGGCGTCCACCGGTGCGATGCGTCGCCTGATGGCCACCAACCCGAGCGAGTTCGACCCGCGTAAATTCTTCGGTGCCACCGTGACCGCCATGCGCGACGTGTGCATTGCCCGCTACGAAGCCTTCGGTACCGCCGGCAACGCCTCGAAGATCAAGCCGATCTCCCTGGAAGCGATGTACCAGCGTTATCTGAAAGGTGAGTTGAACGCCAAGGTCAACTAAGTCCGAGCGTGACGCTGCCCGCATAAAAAACCCGCCGAGAGGCGGGTTTTTTGTGGCTGGCGATGGGCTTATTTGTCCACCAGCAGTTTCGGGTTGGAGTTACCCCACACCGTGTACAGGTCGGCCAGCAGCGCGCCGTTGATGTCTTCGACTTCTGCCTGGGCAATCTCGACAGTGCCTTGCTTGCCGAACAGCACCACCTCATCGCCGCTTTTCACGCTGGGTACGTCGGTAACGTCGACCATCAGGGTGTTCATCGAGACCTTGCCCACCACCGGCACGCGATGGCCGTTGATCAGTACGATGCCCTTGTTGGTGAACGCACGGCGGTAGCCGTCGGAGTACCCCACGGTGATGTTGGCCAGTTTTGTGTCACGGGCCAGGGTGAAGGTGCGGTCGTAGCCGACCGTGTTGCCCTTGGGGTAGCTGTTGACCGAGGCGACGTGGGATTTGAACTGCATCACCCGGGTGTATTCGGTATGGGACGGCACGGTGTCGCCGAACAATGCGCCGCCGGGGCGGACCATGTCGAGGTGCGACTCGGGCACTTCCAGGGTGGCGAAGGAGTTGGCCGCATGCAGGGTGATCTTGCTGCGGTCCAGTTGGGCCACGCTCATCAGCCATTGGGCTTGCTGGTTGAACGCTTTGAGGCCGGCACGCACGTCGGCGGCGTCCTCGACCGCGAAGTGGGTCATGATTGCCCGCACGTCCAGGTTTGGCACCTTGGTAATGGCTACCGCGTCACGACGACCCTGGGCGGTGGTCATTTCCACGCCATTGCGGCTCATGCCGCTGGAGTTCAGGCCAATGTGCACCACCAGGGGCCGGCCATGCTGTTCGGCAATCAGGCTGGCTTTGACGGCGAAGTCGAGGTTGCCCACCAGCTCTTCGACGTTGTAGGGCAGGGCTGCTTCCAGCTCGCTCAAGGCGGCCGTGCGCACGCGGATCAATTGGCCCTTGAAGCCGCTTTCGCGCACCACACGGATTTCTTCGTTGCTGGCAACGCCCACGCAGGGCACACCCATGGCGATCACCGAGGGCATCAGCAGGCCAATGCCGTGGCCGTAGGCGTCCGCCTTGAGTACGGCGCAGAGTTTTGACTTGTCGGCGAGGGTGGCTTGCAGGGCGCGAATGTTGTTTTCGAACGCGCTCTTGTTGATTTCAACCCAGGCGTTGCTGTCCTGGGCGTGGGCCTGAGCCACCCCGTCGACCATCGACAAAGGAGGCGCGGCGAAGACTGGGTTGTGCAACAAAGCCATGCCCAGAGAGAGTGCGAGAAGGGAGCGAGTAAAGGGCATTGGGTGTGTCTCCATGACGTTCTTGTAGGGGGTGTCGTATTTGCGCGGGGCAATACTCAGATTGTCCTACAGAAATGTCGACCCCCTCGACGCGGATCTGTCTGAAAGCGTCGTGGTGCTGCATCTGTGTCCCGTCACCGTGCTGACTCGCCCGTACCACACCCGTTTATTTATCGTGATCGATGTCCAGCTTGCTGAAGGTCACCTTGCCGCCTTCCTGGCTGTTGCCACTGTTGTCCTGCACATAGACCCCGGCCTTGAAGTACAGCGGTTTGTCGCGCCAGGTGGTGCTGATCTTGCTGTCCCACTGGGAGCCGGCGGCGCTGATGCCCAGGGCACCTGCCGGGCTCAAGTGGATCAGGTAGGAGAAGTCACGGTCGAGTTTGACGCCACTGGCGATGATGATCACCCGGCCTTCGGCGTCATCCGGGCGCATCCGTACCTTGGCGACGATGTTGCCGGTGGCGGTTGTGCTTTTGTACTGGTACTCGAGTTTCAGCAGCGGCTTCTGGCTGTTGTACGCGTGGATCTGGCCGATGACCAGCTTGCCCGAACTCGGCACCTGATTCACCGCCAGGGTCGCCCGCAACGAGTTGTCGGCCGCCGGGTAGAGCCAGTTGCGCAAGGTGCCGTTGCTGAAGGTTTCGCGCAGTTCAGTCCGCGGATAGATCGCATTTTCAGTGCGGGTGCCGGTGACGGGGGCCCAAAAAAACAGGGTGCCGGTGTTGGAGTGGAAATACGGGCTCTTGAAGCCGCTGACCAGTTTAGGGGTGTCGATGGTAGCCGGAGGGGTGCCAACGGGGACGCTGAGGTTCCAGGTTGCGAGATCGATCATCGTCAAAGGTTTCCACGAGTGCTGGCTGAAATGATGCGGCGAAAGCTCTGGCCCGCCCATCTTGAGGATGGCTTTTATAAGCCGGAGCGGGTGCTTTGTTAATGCCCGCCTGGCGATTAATTGGCGTCAGTGAAATGGCGACGTGCCACACGTCGCGGTTTGCGGGGCCTGTAAAGACAGTCCGTTAGTCGGGCGGTGCCTGCTTTGACAGGGTGATGGCGTGTTGATGACTACTGATTGGGCAAAACCCGGTCTAGAGTGAAGCCACAACATTTGTCCGGTTTTTTTCGGTAATCCGTTTCACCCTTCCCAGAAAGAGAAGCAGCATGGAATGCGCGCAACCTAAGCCAGGTGACGGCCGCTCAGTTCTTTTGATCGTTGATGACTACCCGGAAAACCTGGTCAGCATGCGTGCGTTGCTGCAGCGTCAGGACTGGCAGGTGATGACCGCTGCCTCGGGCCTGGAAGCCCTGAGCCTGTTACTCGAGCACGAGGTCGACCTGGTGCTGCTGGATGTGCAGATGCCGGGCATGGATGGCTTCGAAGTCGCCCGCCTGATGCGCGGCAGCCAACGCACCCAACTGACCCCGATCATTTTCCTGACCGCCAACGAGCAATCCCCGGACGCGGTGATCAAGGGCTATGCCCATGGGGCGGTGGACTATCTGTTCAAGCCGTTCGATCCGCAGATTCTCAAGCCCAAGGTCCAGGCCCTGCTGGAGCATCAGCGCAGTCGCCGGGCCTTGCAGCAGTTGAGCCAGGACCTGGAGGCGGCGCGGGCCTTCAATGCCTCGGTGCTGGAGAATGCCGCCGAAGGCATCCTGGTGGTGGACGAAGATGGGCGAGTCCGCTTCGCCAACCCGGCCATGTGTCGTTTGCTCAGCGCCCGGGTCGACGAGTTGCAGGGGACAAGCTTCATCGACTTTCTGCAAAAGCCGCCGATCGCGCTGTGGGCCGGTTCGGATATCCATGCCCACTACCGCCGCGGTGAGACCTGGCGTGCCCATGATGCGATGCTGCGGACCGCGTCCGGCCAGCAAGTGCCCGTGGCCCTGTCGTGTGCGCCGCTGCCGCCCGAGCAGCGGGCCATGGTGGTGACCGTGCTCGACATGTCGGTGGTCTGCCATCTGCACCAGCAGCTGGAGTTCCAGGCGGTCACCGATCCGCTGACCGGCCTGCTCAACCGCCGGGGGTTTTACCAGGCTACGGAAAACCTGCTGCTGCGCGGCGAGCGCGCGGGCAGTGTCTGGGTGTTGTTGTACCTGGACCTGGACGGCTTCAAGCGGGTCAATGATTCGTTGGGGCATGACGCCGGCGATCGGGTGCTGCGCTGGGTCGCGGAGCAGTTGAAGGCTTGCCTGCGTCCCTTCGATATCCTGGGGCGCGTGGGCGGGGATGAATTCACCGCGTTGCTCGACCTCGAGTTTGCCGAGCAAGCGGCGAAAATGGCGGAAAGACTCATAGAAAGGGTGTCGATCTGTCAGCAGATTGACGGGCTGGACGTGGCGCTGGGCGCGAGCATCGGCATCGCCACGTATCCGGATTGCGGCGCCAGCCTCGACGATTTGCTGCGCACCGCCGATATCGCCATGTACGAGGCCAAGCGTGCAGGGCGCCAGCAGTACCGCTTTTACGACCACGATATGAATGGTCGCGCGCGTACCCGCTTGATGCTCGAGGAGAGTGTGCGCTCGGCCATCGAGCAAAAGGATTTCAACCTGGTCTACCAGCCTCAGGTGGCGATGGTCGACGGGCGCATACGTGGGTTCGAGGCCTTGTTGCGTTGGCAGCA
Organism: Pseudomonas sp. RA_35y_Pfl2_P32; assembly: GCF_963970735.1. Lineage (NCBI taxonomy): Bacteria > Pseudomonadati > Pseudomonadota > Gammaproteobacteria > Pseudomonadales > Pseudomonadaceae > Pseudomonas > Pseudomonas sp. RA_35y_Pfl2_P32. Next base: position 170,360 of record NZ_CAXAQF010000002.1, on the reverse strand, counting down.
TCCCAGTGTGGGCGATGTCCCGCCAGGGTTGTTCTTGCCGTTGCTGGAAGAAGCGCAGTTGATCAGCCGTCTGGGCAGTTGGATTTACCAGAGCAGTGCCCAGCAACGAAAGGCCTGGGACAACCTGTTCAGCGAGGACATGGTGCTGGCGGTCAGCCTGAGCAATACCCAGTTCGGCCTGCCCAACCTGGCCACTGAGTTGCGGCTTGTGCTGGAGCGCCATCAATTGATGCCCCATCAGTTGGAACTGGAAATCACCGAAGACGCCTTGCTGCGCAACCCCGATGAAGCGCGCAAGCAACTGCGCCTGCTGCGCAACCTCGGCGTAAGGGTGGCGCTCGACGACTTTGGCTCGGGGCCTTGTTCGTTGACCCATCTGCGTGATGCCGAGCTCGATACCCTGAAGCTGGACCGGCAACTGATCGCCCGGATATTGCACTCGCCCCGGGATGCGGCGCTGGCGCGCAACATCATTGAGCTGGCGGGGCAGTTCGGCGTTCAGGTGATCGCCGAAGGGGTTGAATCGGTTGCCCAGTATCAGTGGCTGCTAGCCAACGGTTGCCCCTTTGGCCAGGGTTGCCTGGTGGCGCAGCCCCTGATGGCGGACGAGGTCAGGGACTTTGTGCAGCCGTTCGACTGGAGCGCGGCGACCGCCTGAATTCGCTACACTGGCGGTCTTTTGTGACTTGTGTTGTTGCCCCATGACCGCGCTCAAATACCTCCAGGCTTATCCCGCCGCCCTGCAACAGCAAGTGCGCCAACTGATCGAGCAGGATCAGTTGGGGGGCTATCTGAGCCAACGCTACCCGGACAAGCACGCCGTGCAGAGTGACAAGGCGCTGTACAGTTATGCGTTGGAGCTCAAGCAGGAATTCCTGCGCAACGCACCGGCCATCGACAAAGTGCTGTTCGACAACCGTCTGGACCTGACCCATCGTGCTTTGGGCCTGCACACGGCCATTTCTCGAGTGCAGGGCGGCAAGCTCAAGGCCAAGAAAGAGATCCGCATTGCCTCTTTGTTCAAGGAGGCCGCGCCGCAGTTCCTGAAGATGATCGTGGTCCACGAGCTGGCGCATTTCAAAGAGTCCGACCACAACAAGGCGTTCTACAAGTTGTGCGAACACATGCTGCCCGGTTATCACCAGCTGGAATTCGATTTGCGGGTTTATCTGACCTGGCGGGACATGCAGTAACCATCACAAGCAGGAGTGTCTGGATGGACGTGAGCAAGACCAAGAGCAGCTTCTACCGCCGCCTGTACGTGGCGTACCTGATCGACAGCGGGCTGGCCAGCAGCGTCCCGGCACTGACCGACATCACCGGCATGCCCCGGCGCACGGCCCAGGACACCATTGCCGCGCTGGCGGACCTGGATGTGGTCTGTGAGTTCGAGCAGGAGGAGGGCGCGCGCAACCATGCGGGGCGCTACTGCATTCGCGAGTGGGGGGCGATCGATCCGCGCTGGATCGAACAGCACCTGCGCCAGATCAAGGCCGTGCTGGGTTATCCCTGAGGGGTTGCCTGGTAGTGCTGGCGCCTGCGCTGGTTAACCAGCACCTACCGGGGGAAAAGGCCTTCAGGGCCGTCGCATGCCAATATGCGCGATGCCGTCTTCCAGGTATTGCTCGCCGGCCACGGCAAACCCATAACGCCCGTAATAGTCCTGCAGATGGGCCTGGGCCGACAGGTAGATCGGGGTCTGCGGCCAGTACTTCTCGGCCTGCTTGAGCGCCTGCGTCATCAACTCATGACCCAGGCCCCGGCCCCTGGCCTGCGGTGCAACCACCACCCGTCCCAGCACCACGTCACCGCCTTGCGAGGTCGGGTCGAGCAGGCGCAGATAGGCCACCAGTTGATCACCGTCCCAGGCCATCAAGTGGCAGGTGTCGCTGTCCAGGTCCTGGCCATCGACTTCCTGGTAGGCGCACTTCTGTTCGACCACGAACACCTGTGTGCGCAACTGCAAAATGGCATACAGCTGCTCTTTGCCCAAGTCACTGTGGTGTTTGCAAACCCATTCAACCGTCATCTTCGCGTCCTTAGAAAAGTCTGGTCCTGATACTAAGCGTCTGGCCACTGGATGTCTTGCCCGCAGGAAATTCTGTGACAAAGACCAAAATGCCATCATTCAGCTCGCGCGGATTCGTCATCTTTGTGTAATCTGCCTGGAGGCGCTTTGCCGAGGCCAAGGTCAGTTACTGTTATAGCCCGGGTGGTCGCCGTCAGTCGGCCTGCGGGATATCGAGTTCGGCTACAAACACGCTGGGCTACGCGCCCTCTAAGGATTCCCGGGCATGCCGCGATTGCATCGAGCCTTCGCCTTGATTGGCCTGCTGTTGCTGAGCCAGAGCGCTGCAGCGGACAAGCTGCGCCTGGTGGCCGATGCCTGGCCGCCCTTCACCGACGCCACGTTGGTCAATGGTGGGTTGGCCACCGATATTGTCAGCACCGCACTGGCACGGGCCGGTTATGCCAGTGATTTCCAGCAGGTGCCCTGGGCCAGGGCGTTGCTGGGCTTGGGCGAAGGGCGCTACGACGTGCTGGTGAATGCCTGGTACAACGAGGAGCGCACCCAACTTGGGCAGTATTCCGCCGAATACCTGCTCAATCGCATCCGCTTTCTCAAGCGCAGGGATGCACCCATCGAATACAACAACCTGCTGCAGTTGCACACCTACCCGATCGCGGTCGTGCGTGGTTATGCCTATTCCCCGGAGTTCGACGGCTACGCGGCCCTGCAAAAGGTTCAGGTGCACAACTTCGCCATGGCCGTGCGCATGCTGGCGGCAGACCGGGTGCAACTGACCCTGGAGGACGAGTATGTGGCCCGCTACTACCTGGCGCGCGAATCACCCAAGGTGCGCAACGCAGTGGAGTTCCTGCCCCGGCCCTTGAGTGAAAACAGCCTGCACATCCTGGTCAGCCTGAAGAACCCGGACCACGCGAAGATCGTCGCCGGATTCGACCGGGAAATCGCTGAAATGAAGGCTGATGGGAGTTACGACAGGCTGCTCCGTCAGCATGGGATGTAAAACTCTGTGGGGGCTGCCGAGGGCTGCGATCTTTTGATCCTGGTTCTGGGGGCATCGCCTCCGGTTTACTTCGCTGCACCTCCTCTCGATGCATGCGGCTTCGCCGCACGGCGCTACGCGCCTCCCCCCGACAGCCCCCCTCGGCGATCAATCCTCGCGCGTGTCCTTGATCAAATGCGCCGCCAGCGTCCTTAACGGCCCGAGCTGACGGCAGATCAACGCCAACTGGCTCTGCACCAGGCGCTGCCCTTCATCGATTTCGTCCGGCATCTGCTCAAGCTCCGCGGCCAGGGCTTCTTCGGCGTCGCTGTGAATGGCGATCGGCAGTTTGTTCGCCAGGCCTTGGGCTATTTCGTCGATGCTCGCCGCCAGGCTGACGCCGGCACCTTCGATCAGGTGTTCGCGCACTTCATCCGGGAGCTGGGTCTCGCGGTGCGCGCCCAGGCCCGAGAGGTAGCTGAGCAACGTGTGGGACAGCACCAGGAAGCGGAAGCCGACGTCCGCCTCCTTACGGAAATGCCCAGGTTCCATGAGCATGTTGGCCAGGGTGGTGGACAGTGCGGCATCGGCGTTGTGCGCGTTGCGGCGGGCCAGGCGGTAGGCCAGGTCGTCCCGTTTGCCGGCGGCATACTGCTGCATGATTTGCCGCAAGTAGATGCTGTTGCAGGTCAGGGTGTTGGCCAGCACCTTGTTCAGCCGGCGACCCTGCCAGTCCGGCAGGAACAGGAACACCGCCAGGCCGGCGATCAGGCTGCCAAGCAAGGTATCGAACAGGCGCGGCAGGAACAGCCCGTAGCCGTCACCGACCTGGTTGAAGCAGAACAGCACCATCACCGTGATTGCCGCTGTGGCCAGGGTGTAGCGGGTGGTGCGGTTGATAAAGAACACCACCCCGGCGGCAATCGCGAAGCACGATTGCACCAGCGGATTGGGGAACAGGTCGAACAGCGCCCAGGCCACGGTCAGGCCGATGGCGGTGCCGATGATCCGTTGCCCAAGTTTGCGCCGGGTCGCGCCGTAGTTCGGCTGGCAGACAAACAGGGTGGTGAGGATGATCCAGTAGCCTTGCGAGGGGTGGATCAAATGCACCATGGCGTAGCCGATGGTCAGCGCCAGGGGCAGGCGCAGGGCATGCCGGAACAGCAGGGAGGTGGGCGTCAGCTGGGTGCGCAGGCGGGTCCAGACATCCTTGAGGTTGCGCGGCGAGCGGTCGAGCAGGCTGCTGTCGGTAGCATCGGCGAGGCTGTCGGGGTTGCTTGCATCGCTGAGCAGGCGGTCGAGGGTGCCAAGGTTGGCGGCCAAGGCCCGCAAGGAGCGCAACAGGCCGCGCCAGGCCGGGTTGCTCTGGATGCGCAGGTGTTCCAGGGAGGCGTCGAGGTCGTTGAGGGCCTGGGCGAAGCTCGCATCGTAGACGAACGGCTGGCGCATCTGGATCGACTCGGCCAGCGCCCGGCAGGCCTTGCCTTGCTGGCGCAGCAGGCGTTGGCAGCGGAACAGCACGTCACTGTGGAAGAAGGCATCGGCCAGGGCGTTGTAGGGGTAGTGCGAGGAGCTGGCGCGCTCGTGGATGTCCTGGGCGAGGAAGTACAGCTTCAGGTAGCGGCTGACCTTCGACCCCGGCCGTCCGTTGCCGACCCGGTGCAGGATGATTTCCTTGGCGGCGTTCAGGGCGGCGACCACCCGCCCGTTCTGCTGCGCCAGTTCGAGGCGCCGGGCCTCGACGTCCATCTGCCGGATCGGCTCGAACAGCGAAGATTTGAGCTTGAGGTAAAACCCCAGCTCGCGGAACAGCCGCGCCAGGCTTTGTTGTACCGGTTGGTTGGAAAACAGCGCCTGCCACAGCACCGAGAGCAGGCCGTACCAGGCCGCTCCGGCCACCAGCAGCAGGGGCTCGTGCCACAAGTCGGTGACCGCGCCGCCGCGCTGGTCGACGCCAATCATGGTGTAGACCGCGAGAATCAGGGTCGCCGAGGCAATTGCCCCATACCGCTCGCCCAGGGCGCCGAGCATGGTCAGGCCAAAGCTGGCCAGCGCCAGGGCGCACACGAAGATATAGGGGTAGGGGAATAACAGCTCGACCGAGAAGGCCGCGACGCTGAAACACACCAGCGTGACCGCCAGCGCATTGAGCCGGCCTTGCCAGCTGTCGTCGGTTTCGGCCAGGGCGCTGGCGATAATCCCCAGGAACAGCGGGATCAGCAGGCCCATCTCATCCTGGTACCAGCACAGCGCCATGCTGCCGGTCAGGGCGATGAATACCCGCACGCTGTAGCTGAATTTATCCAGTGCCCAAAGGCGACGCAGAGACTGACGAAACGAAGTCGATGGCATGAAGTGCGAGGGCCTTCCGGGGCAATGACGCTAAATTGAGCCAGTAATGACGCCGACGCAATGGCGCCGATCACATCTGACAGCAAAATCTGTTCCTTCCCTGGTAAACACGCCCCCTGTAGGAGCCGAGCTTGCTCGCGATAGCGGTCTAACGGCCAACATCACTGTTGAATGTTAATCCGTCATCGCGAGCAAGCTCGGCTCCTACAGGGCCGTGGGGTGTCAGACGTACTGCGCCGCCGCGTAGCCCGAAGCCCAGGCCCACTGGAAGTTGAAGCCGCCCAGGTGGCCGGTGACGTCCAGCACTTCGCCGATGAAATACAGCCCGGGGCTTTTCAGCGACTCCATGGTCTTGGAGGACACTTCATGGGTGTCGACACCGCCCAGGGTGACCTCGGCCGTGCGGTAGCCTTCGGTGCCGGCCGGTACCAGCGTCCAGCTCGCCAGCTTGTCAGCGATCTCGGCGATTTCGGCGTGGGTGTACTGCTTCATCGGCTTGGAGACGAACCAGTTGTCAGCCAAGAGGTTGGCCATCTTCTTGGTGAAGATCTCGCCAAGCAGGGTTTTGAGCTCGCTGTTCGGCCGTTCGGCTTGCTGTTGTTGCAGCCAGGCCGGTACGTCGTGGTCGGGCATCAGGTTGATTTCAACCGTGTCGCCGGACTGCCAGAACGAAGAAATCTGCAGGATCGCCGGACCGCTGAGACCGCGATGGGTGAACAGGATGTTCTCGCGGAAACTCTGCTCGTTGCAGCTCACCAGGCAGTCCACCGAGGTGCCGGACAACTCGCCGCACAGCGCCTTGAGCTGGTCGGTGATGGTGAACGGTACCAGGCCGGCGCGGGTCGGCAGCAGTTCGTGACCGAACTGGCGGGCGACCTGATACCCGAAGCCTGTGGCACCCAGGGTCGGGATCGACAGGCCGCCGGTGGCGATCACCAGGGACTCGCACGTCAATTGGCCGAGGGTGGTGTCCAGCAGGTAGCCGCTGGCGAGCTTCTCGATGGTCTGGATCGAGGTGTCCAGGTGCAGGCTGACGCCGGCCTGGTCGCACTCGCTGAGCAGCATCTCGAGGATGTCACTGGACTTGTTATCGCAGAACAGTTGGCCGAGCTTCTTCTCGTGGTACGGCACGCCATGCTTGGCCACCATGCCGATGAAATCCCACTGGGTGTAGCGGGCCAGCGCGGACTTGCAGAAATGCGCATTCTGCGAGAGGAAATTGCTCGGTTCGGTGTACATGTTGGTGAAATTGCAGCGCCCACCGCCCGACATGAGGATTTTCTTGCCGGCCTTGTTGGCGTGGTCCAGCAACAACACCTTGCGCCCGCGCCCGGCGGCGGTCAGCGCGCACATCAACCCTGCGGCGCCAGCGCCAATGATCACGACTTCGGTAGAGCGCAAAACGGTGTCCTCACACGAATTTTCAATTCACCGACCAACCAATGTGGGGGCCCGCCCCCACAGGGATCTTCTTTGGGGAGTAGATCGCTTACAAAATCCGCACGCGCAACGAGCGGCCCTTGATCTTGCCTTCGCTCAAGCGCTGCACGGCCTGCTTGGCGATGCTGCGGTCCACGGCCACGTAGGCCTGGAAGTCGAAGATCGCGATCTTGCCGACCTGGGCACCCGGCACGCCGGCGTCGCCGGTCAGTGCGCCAAGGATATCGCCCGGACGAACCTTGTCCTTGCGCCCGGCACCGATGCACAGGGTGCTCATGGCCGGCAGTAGCGGACCGCCGCCCTGGGAGGGCAGGTTGCTCAGTTGATCCCAGCTCAGCGGCGACTTCTGCAGCAACTCGATGGCTTGGGCGCGGTGGGCTTCGGACGGCGCCACCAGGCTGATCGCGATACCTTTTTCACCGGCACGACCGGTACGGCCGACGCGGTGGATGTGGATTTCCGAATCCCGGGCCAGCTCGACGTTGATCACCATGTCCAGCGCGTCGATGTCCAGGCCGCGGGCTGCCACATCGGTAGCCACCAGGACCGAGGTACTGCGGTTGGCGAACATCGCCAGAACCTGGTCACGGTCACGTTGCTCCAGGTCACCGTGCAGGCCGACGGCCGAGATGCCCTTGGCGGTCAGGTGGTCGACGGTTTCCTGCACTTGCTGCTTGGTGAAGCAGAAGGCCACGGTGGACTGCGGACGGTAGTGCGCAAGCACCTTGACCACGGCGTCCATGCGTTCTTCCGGGGAAATCTCGAAGAAGCGCTGCTCGATCTGGGTGTCGTCGTGGAACGCCTCGGCCTTCACTTGCTGCGGGTTGCGCATGAACTTGGCGGCCAGTTGCTTGATGCCCACCGGGTAAGTGGCGGAGAACAACAGGGTCTGGCGGCGCTCCGGGCTCTGGGCAATGATTTCTTCGATGGAATCGTAGAAACCCATGTCGAGCATGCGGTCGGCTTCGTCGAGGATCAGCGTGTTCAGGCCGTGCAGGACCAGCGAACCCTTGCGCAGGTGCTGCTGGATGCGGCCCGGGGTGCCGACGATGATGTGCGCACCGTGCTCCAGGGAGCCGATCTGCGGGCCGAACGACACGCCGCCACACAGGGTCAGGACCTTGATGTTGTCTTCGGCACGGGCCAGGCGACGGATTTCCTTGGCGACCTGGTCGGCCAGCTCGCGGGTCGGGCAGATGACCAGCGCCTGGCAACCGAAGAAGCGCGGATTGATCGGGTTCAGCAGGCCGATACCAAAGGCGGCGGTCTTGCCGCTGCCAGTTTTGGCCTGGGCGATCAGATCCATCCCCTTGAGGATCACCGGCAAGCTTTGCGCCTGGATCGGCGTCATCTCGGCATAACCCAAAGAGTCGAGGTTAGCCAGCATGGCGGCGGACAGCGGCAAAGTATTAAAAGCGGTGGCGATGGTGGTCACGGGACTGGCCTGCAAAACAAAATGTCGCGCAGTGTACCAGTCCGGTGGCCATTCGCCCTAAGGTTCGATGTGCGGTTCCGGACGTTTGACGCGCCGTCCGTCTTCTCTGGACAGCTGGGAGAAGATCGCCGCGGCCAGCATGGCCATGATGCCGACGGTGACAAAGGTCATCTGGAACGCCCCCAAAATGGTGTCCACGCCATCGTTGCCGACGTCGGCGCTAAAGCCGCCGAGCAAGGCGCCGGCGCAGGCCACCCCCAGGCTCAGGGACAGTTGCGCGACCACCGACAGCAGGCTGTTGCCGCTGCTGGCGCTGGCGTCGTCGAGGTCGATCAGGGTCACGGTGTTCATCGCGGTGAACTGCAGGGAGTTGATGGCCCCGAGAATAGCCAGGTGCACCAGCAGCAGCCAGTAGGGCGTCTGCTCGCTGACCAGGCCCATGTTCGCCAGCATGATCCCCAGCGCCAGGGTGTTGCCGGTGAGCACGATGCGGTAGCCAAAACGCTCGATCAACGGTCGCGCCACCGACTTGGCAAGCATGGCAGCCGCGGCCAGTGGCAACATGCTCATCCCGGCCAGGGAGGGCGAATAACCCAGGGCCACCTGCAGTAGCAATGGCACCAGGAACGGCAATGCACCGCTGCCCAGGCGGGCGAACAGGTTGCCCAGAATGCCCACGGCAAAGGTCCGGGTCCTGAACAGCGACGGCGCGAACAACGGGTTGTCGATATGCCCGGCCCGCAGCCAGTAGGCGGCCAGGCAAGCCATGCCACCGAACAGCAGCAACATGACCCGCAGGTGCGGCAGGTGCAGTTCGCCCAGGCCTTCCATGGCGATGGTGATCAGCACCATCGCCGCGCCGAACAGCACGAAGCCCAGGCCATCGAAGCGCGTGCGCTCACTGCCCCGCAGGTCGGGGATGAACTTCCAGACGGCGTAGCAACCGACCAGGCCCACCGGCAGGTTGATCAGGAAGATCCAGTGCCAGGTCAGGTACTGCACCATCCAGCCGCCCATGGTCGGCCCGATCAAAGGACCGAGCAGACCGGGGATGGTGATGAACCCCATGATCCGCACCAGCTCCGAACGCGGGTAGGCGCGCAGCACCACCAGGCGTCCGACCGGCAGCATCAAGGCGCCGCCCAGGCCTTGGATCACCCGGGCGCCGATCAGCATGCTCAGCGTCTGCGACAGCGCGCAGAGCAGGGAGCCAAAGCTGAACAGCAGGATCGCGCCGAAGAAGATCTTTTGGGTGCCGAAACGGTCGGCGATCCAGCCCGACGCGGGAATCAGCAGTGCCACGGTGAGCATGTAGGCAATGATCACCCCCTGCATGCGCAGTGGGTCTTCGGCCAGGTCGCTGGCCATGGCGGGCAGGGCGGTGTTGAGGATGGTCCCGTCGAGGGACTGCATGAAAAACGCAATCGCCACCACCCAGGGAATCCAGCGGGCGGTGGTGGCGTCCAGGTCAGGGCGATTGGGCATGGGACCTCTTGGAAAATGACAGTTCAAGTCCCTGTAGGAGCTGGCTTGCCAGCGAAGGCGGCACATCCAAAATCAGCAGCGCCTGACCCCCCGCATCGCTGGCAAGCCAGCTCCTACAAGGTTTTGCGGTCTTACAGGGTCAACGTCAACCGCTTGATCAACGCCCCTGGCAGCAACGCCGATGCCGTGGCGCGCTGGTCGTAGGTGCTGGCCGACAGAATCAGCTCGCGCTCCTGGGTCAGCGCCTCCAGCTGCGAACCCAGCAGGCTGTAGGCACTGTCGTCGAAACGCATGGTGTTGACCGGCGCCTGGATCTCGCCGTTCTCGACCCAGAAGGTGGCGAAGCGGGTCATACCCGTCAGGCGCGCGGCCGGCTGGTCCGAGTAGTTCAGGTACCACAGGTTGCTGATGTACAGGCCGGTGCCCAGTTGCTTGAGGATTTCGGCTTCGGGCAGGGTGCCGGCGGCCATGTTCAGGGCGCTGGGCGACTCACCGCCGCCCGCACCGTTGGCGGTCAGGCCATACTCGGCGGCGCTGCGCGAGCTCACCAGTTGCTCGCCTGCCGCGCCGGCGACAATCAGTGCCAGGTCGCTGCGCGGATAGCCCTCGCCGGAAAACGCCGGGCTCAGGGAACCGCTGACTTTTTCGTCCAGGCCCAGCAGCGGGCTGAAGTGCTGGTCGCCGCCGTAGAGTTTTTGCAACGGACTGCTTTTGCTGGCAATCGACTGCGCCGAGAAACCACCCCAGCAGAGCATGCCGAGAATCTCGTCAAGCGCGGCCGGTGCCAGGTAGGCGCGGTAGTGCCCGGGCGCCAGGGTATGCAGTGGGCGGCCCAGATACTCCAATTGCTCGCGCGCCTGTTCGAAGCGCTTGGCAAAACCGGCGTCGCTCCACTCATGCCCGGCGTAGCTGGCCTTGACCGCCTGGCCGTTGGCGTGGAACAGGCTGAAGTCGAAGTTGAAACTGTTGGCCTGGTGCCAGCCGAAGGCACCGGCTGAGCTGGCGAAACCACGGCTGATGGGGCCGGCGGCATAAAAACCGACCAGGTCCAGGCCTTCGGCTGCGCGGGCGATCTGTTCCACCACTTGGGCGGTGTCCGGCAGCGGATGCTCCTGCACTTGCGTGCTCTGCCAGCCATCGGGGTTGAGCAGCAGGTACGGGTCCGGCGGCAACAAGGGCAGGGTCTCGCGCAACTGCTGCAGGCCCTCGGCCAGGCGTTGCTGGTCGACTTGCGGGTCGCCGGCCAGGGTGATGTCGAGGTCGGCATGCCGGCCCTCGTTGATCAGCTTGAACCCCAGGCTGGCCTGCTGGACGTGACCGGCCTGGCGCACCTTGGCGTGGTTGAAGCGGACGAACGCCGAGGATTCGGCGGCATAGCTCAAGGTGAATTGCTCAGGCTCGCGCAGGGCGCCGCGCAGCCAGGACACCAGTGACTTGAATTGTTCGACCTGACTCAATGGGCTGCTCATCAGGCATCTCCCCCAAACACATCAATGTTGCTGAATACGCAGGCCGGCGAGGCATGCCCCACGCGGATCACCTGGTTCGGTTCGCCTTTGCCACAGTTCGGCGTGCCCAGCACCTTGAACGTACTGCGGTTGCCGACGGCGCTGAGGTTGTTCCAGAACTGCGCGCTGATGCCCCGGTAATTGGGGTTCTTCACCACGCCCTTGAGTTCGCCGTCTTCAATCAGTTGGCCCCACTCGCAGCCGAACTGGAACTTGTTGCGCGCATCGTCGATGGACCAGGAGCGGTTGGTCGACATCAGCACCCCGTGTTCGATGCCGCCAATCAGTTGTTCGAGGGACTGCTCGCCCGGCTCGATGTTGAGGTTGGCCATGCGGTCGATCGGCGGCCGGTTCCAGCCGCAGGCCCGGCTGTTGGCGACGCCGCCCAGACCGGCGCGGAACTGCGACAGCGCACCGCCCAACGGACGCTCCAGACGGCCCTCGCGGATCAGGAACTGCTTGCTGGCGGCAGTGCCGTCGTCGTCATGGGCGTAGCTGGCGAGCTCTTCGGGAATCTCCGGGTCGAAGGTCACGTTGAGCAGCCGGGAGCCATATTGCAGGTGGCCGAAGTCGCTGGCCTTGACGAAGCTGGTGCCGGCGTAATTGCGCTCGTCACCGAGGATGCGGTCCAGTTCCAGCGGGTGGCCGATGGATTCGTGGATCTGCAGCATCATCTGGTCGGGCATCAGCAGCAGGTCGCGCGGACCTTGCGGGGTGTTGGGGGCGAGCAGCAACTGCAGGGCCTGGTCGGCGACCTGAGGGCCGGCGCCGATCAGCCCGCAACGACTGATGACATCGGCGCTGCCTTGCTGGCCGAAGTTCTCGCGGCCCAGGCTGCGGGTCTGGCTGTCATGGCCGTCGTAGGCCGTGACGTCCAGGCCCGGGTAGACAAAACGTTGCGCCTGGCGCAGTTCGGCGCCGGCACTGTTGAGGTAAATCTGTTCGACATGGTTGATGCCGATGCTGACCTGCCAGTTCACCAGGCGCTCGTCCTTGGGCACGGCGGCGGATTCGGCGCCGAGCAGTTGGTAGCACTCGCTGAGGGACGGGAAGGGCTGTTGCAGATTCGGTGACAGGTAGTCGCCACGTTCGCTGGAAACGGCGTGTTGGCGCAGGTCGAGCAGGGCGTGGGCCGCGAGCGCGCGGGCCTGTTGTTCGGCGCGGTCGAGGGCGGCCTGCAGGCCGGCGGGCGACAGGTCATTGGTCGCGGCATAGGCCTCGACGCCATTGACCCGGGCGGTCAGCATCGCGCCTTCGTCGCGGCTCAGGCGGGGCGGCTCGGCGACGTTCTTGCGTACCGACAGGTACTGGCCAGACTCGCGCACGTAGCGCAGCGAAAAAAATTCAGCGCCCGTGCGCAGGGCCGCGAAACGCTGCTTGAGCTGGGGATGGAAATCGAACATGCACGAACCTCCTTGTGAGTGACGGTGACCTCAAGGGCCGCATCGCGGGCAAGCGGAGCGCCGCCCGGCCCGCTCCCACCTGGGTTCCAACCTGTGGGAGCGGGCTTGCTCGCGATGCGTTTGGCGTCAGACCGGGCAGCCCTTGGCGCGCAGGATGGCGTCGAAGCGATCCGGGTCCAGGGTGCCGGCTTCGATAGCCGCCAGCGTAGCCTGTTCGCGGGCCAGCAGGTCGTGGCAACGCACCAGCAGTTCCGGCAACTCGGCGCGGGCGGCGGCAACCACGCCGTCACCGTCGCCGATCATCAGGTCGCCGGGCGCTACCAGCATGCCGGCGCAGGAGATCGGTACGTTGATCTCGCCACCGCCGTCGGTGCTCGGGCCTCGGTGCACGCCACCGATGGCATAGGCCGGCAGCTCGCCGGTCTGCCATTCGTCGAGGTCGCGCAGGGCGCCGTTGATCACCACGCCGACGATGCCGGCCTTGAGGGCCATGGCGCGCATGATGCCGCCGAACACGGCGCGGGTCAGGTCGGCGCTGCCGTCGATCACCAGCACGTCACCGGGGCGGGCCATCTGCATGGCCTTGAGGATCATCAGGTTGTCGCCGGGGCGTACGCGCACGGTCAGGGCGCTGCCGAGCATCGGCGTATTGCCATGGAAGGCCTTGAGCCCCAGGCCTCCGACGTTGCGCCCCAGGCAGTCACTGACGGCGGCGGCGGGGATCTTGCTGAACTCGGTCAGCCATTTCGGATCGAGGGGTTCTACGTTGGGATTGATCAGATAGCCGGTGGGCCATTTGCTCGAAGACACGACATCAAACATGAGTAAGCCTCGTGGCCAGCCAGGTGGCGGCTTGTCGGTGGGGCGGGGGGGTGAAACGTTTGCGCGGTACCTAGAGTAGGCCGGCGCGGGGGGTGGGGGCAAGGGTGGTATAGGTGCAGGAGGGAGGGGGTGTGGCGTCTGGTCGGACGCCATCGCGGGCAAGCCGCAAGCGGGCGCCCGCTCCCACAAGAGACCTCATTCTCCTGTGGGAGCGGGCTTGCCCGTGATGCGCCGAAGGCGCCGGTTTACTGCGCGGTCCGGCTCACTTCACGCAGCGGCTTGCCACGTACCGGGGCGTCGCCCGCAACGTAGTACTTGGCCTGGCTGCGCGGCAACGGCTGGCGACCGCGGATCTTGTCGGCGATTTTCTCGGCGATCATGATCGTTGGCGCGTTCAGGTTGCCGGTGGTGATCAGCGGCATGATCGAGGCATCGACGACGCGCAGGCCCTGCATCCCGTGGACGCGACCTTCGCCATCGACCACCGCCATCTCGTCGGTGCCCATCTTGCACGAGCAGGACGGGTGGAACGCGGTTTCGGCGTGTTCGCGGATGAAGGTGTCCAGTTGCTCGTCGGTTTGCACCTCGATGCCCGGGCTCAGCTCGCGACCACGGAAGGGGTCGAGTGCCGGCTGCTGCATGATTTCCCGGGTCAGGCGGATGCCGTCACGGAATTCCTGCCAGTCCTGTTCGGTGGCCATGTAGTTGAACAGGATGCTCGGGTGCTGGCGTGGATCCTTGGACTTGACCTGGATCCGCCCACGGCTTGGCGAACGCATGGAGCCCATGTGTGCCTGGAAGCCGTGCTCTTTGACCCCGTTGCTGCCGTTGTAGTTAATCGCCACCGGCAGGAAGTGGTACTGGATGTTCGGCCATTCGAAGTCAGGACGGGTACGGATAAAACCGCCGGCTTCGAACTGGTTGCTGGCGCCGATCCCGGTGCCGTTGAACAGCCATTCGGCACCGATGGCCGGCTGGTTGTACCAGAGCAGCGACGGGTACAGGGACACCGGTTGGGTGCAGGCGTATTGCAGGTACAGCTCAAGGTGATCCTGCAGGTTCTCGCCCACGCCTGGCAGGTCGTGAACCACCGGGATGTCCAGGCTTTCCAGAAGCTTGGCCGGGCCGACGCCGGAGCGTTGCAGCAGTTGCGGGGACGCGATCGCGCCGCTGCACACCAGCACTTCTTTGCGGGCACGGGCTTCAACCGTTTCCTCGGCGCTGCCGACCAGGTAACGCACGCCGACCGCTCGCTTGCCTTCAAACAGAATCTTGTCGGTCAGGGCGTGGGTGACGATGTTCAGGGTCGAACGCTTCTTGGCAGTGTCCAGGTAACCGCGAGCGGTACTGGCGCGACGGCCATTAGGCGTGACGGTACGGTCCATCGGGCCGAAACCTTCCTGCTGGTAGCCGTTGAGGTCTTCGGTGCGCGGGTAACCGGCCTGGACGCCTGCTTCAACCATCGCGTGGAACAGCGGGTTGTTGCCGGCTTTGGGCGTGGTCACGCTGACCGGGCCTTCGCCACCGTGGTAGTCGTTCGGGCCGATGTCGCGGGTTTCCGCTTTGCGGAAATACGGCAGGCAGTCCAGGTAGCTCCAGTCTTCCAGGCCTGGGAGTTTGGCCCAGCCGTCGTAGTCCATGGCGTTGCCACGGATGTAGCACATGCCGTTGATCAGGGACGAGCCACCCAGGCCCTTGCCGCGACCGCATTCCATCCGGCGGCCGTCCATGTGTGGCTCTGGATCGGTTTCGTAGGCCCAGTTGTAGCGTCGGCCTTGCAGCGGGAACGCCAGGGCTGCCGGCATTTGTGTGCGGAAGTCAAAACGATAGTCCGGTCCACCGGCTTCCAGCAGCAGGACGGTGACGCCTTCGTCTTCGGTCAGACGGGTCGCCAGGGTGTTACCGGCCGAGCCGGCACCCACAATGATGTAGTCGTATTCTTGGGACATTGGATGCACCCTCTTTGATGGTGGTCAGGTCAGGCCGGGTGAGTGCTTTGCACTCAATCGCCAGCAGGCTGGCTCCCACAGGGGATTGGGGATGCCACAGATTTGGTGCATGACACCAAACCTGTGGGAGCCAGCCTGCTGGCGATGACGGCCTCGCAGGCGAGGCGATTGACGCCTTAGAACACCGAGGCGTAATCGCCCAGTTCGACCTGTACCGATTTGATGCGAGTGAAATTGTTCAGCGAGCTGATGCCGTTCTCACGACCCACGCCCGACTGCTTGTAGCCACCGACCGGCATCTTGGCGTCGGATTCGCCCCAGGCGTTGATCCAGCAGATACCGGCTTCGAGCTGATGAATCACGCGGTGGGCGCGGTTCAGGTCCTTGGTGACGATACCGGCGGCCAGGCCGAAGTCGGTATCGTTGGCACGGCGGATCACTTCTTCTTCGGTTTCGTAGGTGAGGATGCTCATCACCGGGCCGAAGATTTCTTCACGCACGATGGTCATCTCGTCGGTGCAGTCAGTGAACACGGTCGGCGCAACGAACGCGCCCTTGGCGAATTCGCCGTCGGTCAGGCGGTTGCCGCCGCACAGTACGCGAGCGCCTTCTTCCTTGCCCTTGGCGATGTAGCCCAGCACGCTTTCCATGTGGGCGAAGCTGACCAGCGGACCGAAGTTGGTGTTCTCGTCTTGCGGGTCGCCCACACGGATGCGCGCAACACGCTCGACGATCTTGGCTTCAAAGGCGGCTTTGAGGTGGCTCGGTACGAAGACGCGGGTGCCGTTGGTGCAGACCTGACCGGAGCTGTAGAAGTTGGCCATCATGGCGGTGTCGGCGGCGCGATCGAGGTCGGCGTCGTCGAAGATGATCAGCGGGGACTTGCCGCCCAGTTCCATGGTCACGTCCTTGAGCGAAGAGCTCGAGGCGCTGGCCATGACCTTCTTGCCGGTGTCGGTGCCGCCGGTGAAGGAGATTTTCTCGATGCGTGGGTGCTCGGTCAGCCAGGTGCCGACTTCACGGCCGCTGCCGGTCAGGACGTTGAACACGCCATCCGGAACGCCGGCTTCGGTGTAGATCTCGGCCAGTTTCAGGGTGGTCAGGGACGTCACTTCGCTCGGCTTGAAGATCATCGCGTTACCCGCCGCCAGGGCCGGGGCGGATTTCCACAGGGCGATCTGGATCGGGTAGTTCCACGCGCCGATGCCGGCCACGACGCCCAGCGGCTCGCGACGGGTGTAGACGAACGAGGTGGTGCGCAGCGGGATCTGCTCGCCTTCGATGGCGGGCACCAGGCCGGCGTAGTATTCCAGCACGTCAGCACCGGTGACGATGTCGACGTAGCGGGTTTCGGAGTACGACTTGCCGGTGTCCAGGGTTTCCAGGGCGGCCAGTTCGTCGTTGCGCTCACGCAGGATGTCGACGGCACGGCGCAGGATGCGCGAACGCTCCATGGCGGTCATCGCGGCCCAGATTTTCTGGCCTTTTTCGGCGCTGACCACGGCGCGTTCAACGTCGTCGAAAGTGGCACGTTGCACGTTGGCGAGAACTTCACCGTTAGCCGGGTTGATGGCTTCGAAGGTGGCATCGCTGCCAGCATCGCTGTAGCCGCCGTCGATGTAGAGTTTTTGCAGTTCGAAACGGGCCATAAAGTCCTCGCAAGTGCATAAGTGGTTGGCGTTGGTCGCAACGGTGGTGCCCTATGCATGTGGCATCACCGAGTCGCGACAGTTCAGGGGCTGAGCGTTTTATGTGTGCTCTAGCACGCCTGCTTGGCCAGTTGGAAATCCATGTATTCGTACGCAATCTGGTGCGCTTGCGTGGTGTCGAAAGCATCTCCCGACAGCGCGCCGCGCAACCACAGGCCGTCAATGAGGGCCGCCAGGCCGCGGGCGGCACTGCGCGCTTGATCAAGCGGCAACACTCGGCGGAACTGGCAGCACAGGTTGGAATACAGGCGGTGATCGTTGATCCGCTGCAACCTGTGCAAAGACGGGTGGTGCATGCTGGTGGCCCAGAAGGCCAGCCAGGTTTTCATTGCCGGGCCATTGACCTGGCTGGCGTCGAAGTTGCCTTCGATAATCACCTGCAGGTGAGCCCGCGGGCTGTTGTCCTCCAGCGCCTGACGGCGCGCGGTGACGTTCTCGCTGAGGACGCTCATCAGGTACTGCGCCGTGGCGGCGATCAGGCCGTTCTTGTCCTTGAAGTAGTGACTGATGATGCCATTCGAGACACCGGCCAAACGGGCGATCAGCGCAATGCTGGCGTCCCCCATTCCGACCTGATCGACGGCCAGCAAAGTGGCTTCGATCAATTGCTGGCGGCGGATGGGTTGCATACCGACCTTGGGCATCTGCACATCTCCTTAGGCCTTCCGGCAGGCGCAAAACGTCTGTCGGATTGAGGGCCAGTCTATTTTGTTTTGATTGAACGTTCAATCAACAAAGAATAAGATCTGCGACAAATCGTCGCTACCTACAGGTTTTTCCTACGTACGGTTGGCGGAAAAACGGCATCCAAAAATGCTCGAAACCCACGTGCTCTGGCGCTTGCGGGCTTCGGGCTTTTTTCGGGGTGTCTTTATATCACCCGTCGGTCGGCTGCCCACTAACCGATTAGTCGGGTGCTGCCTTGCCTTGTGTCCTTCTCTCGCACTGCCTGGAGCATCTGTGCAATGAGTTCTGCCTCTCTGATAAAGACCCCACCCGAGAAGGTGACGGTCAACGGTTGGGTGTTCTACACCTCTACCGCGTTGATCCTGCTGTTGACCGCCATCCTCATTACCGCGCCGCAAGAAGCCGGGAGAATGCTGGGGATTGCCCAGGCCTGGTTGTCGCGCAGCTTTGGCTGGTACTACATGGTGGTGATTGCCGCCTACCTGGTGTTTGTGGTCGGCCTGGCGTTCTCGTCCTACGGCAAGCTCAAGCTGGGCAGCAAGGACGATACCCCGGACTTCAGCTATGGCGCCTGGGCCGGGATGCTGTTCTCGTCCGGTATCGGCATCTCGCTGCTGTACTTCGGTGCGTCGGAGCCCCTGGATCACTACTTCAACCCGCCGGAAGGCGTGGCGGGCAGCCAGTTGGCAGCGCGCCAGGCGGTGCAACTGACGTTCCTGCACTGGGGCCTGCATGGCTGGGCGATCTACGCCCTGGTCGGCCTGGCCGTGGCGTACTTTGCCTACCGTCATAACCAGCCGCTGGCGCTGCGTTCGGCGCTCTATCCGCTGGTCGGCGAGCGTTGGGTCAAGGGGGCGGCCGGTCATGTGGTGGACGGCTTCGGCATGTTCGTGACCCTGCTGGGCCTGGTGACCAATCTGGGGATTGGCTCGCTGCAGGTGTCTTCGGGGCTGGAGAACCTGTTTGGCATGGAACACAGCAACACCAACCTGCTGATCGTGATCATCGTGATGAGCACCGTGGCGACCATCGCAGCCGTGTCGGGTGTGGAGAACGGCATTCGTCGCCTGTCCAACCTGAACATCGTGCTGTTCAGTGGCCTGCTGATTTTTGTGCTGTTGTTCGGCCCGACCCTGCACCTGCTCAACGGCTTCGTGCAGAACGTCGGTGACTATCTCAATGGCGTGGTGCTGAAGACTTTCGACCTGTATGTGTACGAAGCCGACACCGCCAAGTCCGAGCGCTGGCTGGGCCTGTGGACCCTGTTCTACTGGGCCTGGTGGATTTCCTGGGCACCTTTCGTCGGCATGTTCATCGCGCGTATTTCCCGTGGCCGGACCGTGCGCGAACTGGTCGCCGGTGTGCTCCTGATTCCGCTGGGCTTCACCTTGGCCTGGCTGTCGATCTTCGGTAACTCGGCCCTGGACCTGGTGATGAACCAGGGGGCGGTGGAGCTGGGCAAGACGGCGCTCGAGCAGCCGTCGATGGCGATCTATCAGTTGCTCGAGCATTACCCGGCGTCGAAAGTGGTGATCGGGGTGTCGATCTTTGTCGGCTTCGTGCTGTTCCTGACCCCGGCCGACTCCGGCGCGGTGATGATGGCGAACCTGTCCTGCAAGGGCGGCAATGTGGATGAAGATGCGCCGCACTGGCTGCGGATCTTCTGGTCGGTGGTGATCACCCTGGTGACCGTCGGTCTGTTGTTCGCCGGTAACTTCGAAGCCATGCAAACCATGGTGGTGCTGGCCGGGCTGCCGTTCTCGGTGGTGCTGGTGTGCTTCATGTTCGGTTTGCACAAGGCCATGCGCCAGGACGTGCAGATCGAACAGGAACAGGCCGAGCTGGCGGCGCGGGGTCGTCGTGGTTTCAGCGAGCGGCTGACGGCACTGGAACTGCAACCGACCCAGGCGATCGTGCAACGTTTCATGGACAAACACGTGAGCCCGGCGCTGGAAGACGCGGCGGCGCAGTTGCGCACGCAAGGGCTGGACGTGCAAACGCTGCTGGGTAAAGCCAAGCGCTGCATGGGCCTGCGGATCGAGATGGATGAGGGCAACCCGTTTGTCTACGAGGTCAGCCTGGACGGTTACCTGGCGGCGCCAAGCGAGTCGCCGAGCCCGGATGAAACCCGCACCCGTTACTACCGTGCCGAGGTGTACCTGCACAACGGCAGCCAGGAGTACGACTTGATGGGCTTCACCCAGGATCAGATCACTCGTGACGTGCTCGATCAGTTTGAAAGCCATCGGCAGCTCCTTGGCCGTGTCTATAGCTGAGTTTCGATAAGGCGCGGTGTTTCATCTTAAGCACTGCGCCGTATTCATCGCGGGCTTGCCCGCGATGGCGCCACTAGCGTCAACCTGCATACCCAGGTTTTCCTATAAACAAAAACGCCGCGATCCTTTCGCGGCGTTTTTGTGTCTGGTGCCTGGTCTATCCCAGGTTCTTGCCGAGCAGCGCGTGGTACAGCTCGCTGTCGCCGAGAATCCCCACCACATGGTTATTGTCGTGCAGCACCAGCTTGTTGCCGGTCTGGTAACGAATCTGCAGCGCGTCACGCATGCCGATGCTGGAGTCCACCAGGGTCGGCCGTCGGCCCAGGCCTTCTACTGCTTGCCCCGGGACCCAGTTCTGCAGGTCCAGGCTCGCACCGTTCTGGCGGGCGCCCTTGATGGTGTTGCCTTCGGCCAGGTCCAGCCACGAGTCGCCACCCGGGTCCAGGCACACCGAACCGTTGATGCGCTTGCAGTTGTCCAGGGTGCGCATCAGGCTGCGACCGCAAAGGACGTTGAGCGGGTTGGTGTGGGCGACGAAGGTGCGCACATAGTCGTCGGCCGGGTTGAGCACAATCTCTTCGGGCTTGCTGTACTGGATGATCCGGCCGTCTTTCATGATCGCGATGCGGCTGCCCAGTTTCAGCGCCTCATCGAGGTCGTGGCTGACGAACACGATGGTCTTGCTCAGCTTGCGTTGCAGTTCCAGCAGTTCGTCCTGCAGCCCCTGGCGGATCAGCGGGTCGAGGGCCGAGAAGGGTTCGTCCATCAGCAGGATGTCGGCGTCCATCGCCAGGGCGCGGGCCAGGCCCACACGTTGCTGCATGCCGCCGGACAGCTCATCGGGTTTCTTGTTGCGCCATTGGGTCAGGCCCACCAGCTCCAGTTTATCGTCGACCAGCTTGCGTCGTTCCTTCTCGGGACGACCCTGCATTTCCAGGCCAAAGCTGATGTTCTCGCGCACGGTCAGCCAGGGCATCAGGGCGAACTTCTGGAACACCATGGCGATGCGCTTGGTGCGCATCATTTTCAGCTCTGCCGGGGTACACGAGGCGATATCGATCTGCCGGCCTTCGTGCTCGACGAACAGCTTGCCACGGCTCACCGTGTTCAGGCCGTTGATACAGCGCAGCAGGCTCGACTTGCCGGAGCCGGAGAGGCCCATCAGTACGCAGATTTCACCTTTCTCGACGTCCAGGCTGGCCTTTTCCACGCCAACGATCTGTCCGGTCTTTTTCAGGATTTCATTGCGCGTCATGCCCTGGTCCAGCAGTTTCAGGGCCTCGCGTGGATCCTTGGAGAAGATAACGTCGACGTTATCGAAGCGGATTATGCTCATGCGTCACCCCCTACTACTTTTGCATCGGGTTGTTTGCAGATACGGTCGAGCATGATTGCCAGCAGGACGATCGCCAGCCCGGCTTCAAAGCCCAGGGCGATATCGGCGGTGTTCAGTGCGTTGACCACGGGTTTGCCCAGGCCATCGGCCCCCACCAGCGCGGCAATCACCACCATCGACAACGACAGCATGATGCACTGGGTGATACCGGCCGCGATGCTGGGCATCGCGTAGGGCAGTTCTATTCGCGAGAGCAACTGCCGGCGCGAGCAGCCAAAGGCCTTGCCGGCGTCCATCAGTTCTTGTGGCACATCACGAATGCCCAGGTAGGTCAGGCGGATGGGCGCGGCAATCGCGAACACCACCGTGGAGATCAGCCCCGGGACAACACCCAGACCAAACAGGGTCAGGGTAGGAATGAGGTACACGAACGTCGGTACGGTCTGCATCAGATCGAGTACCGGACGCATCATGGTGTAGAACATCGGTTTGTGCGCAGCAACGATGCCCAACGGCACGCCTATGAGCACGCAGACCAGGGTGGCGAACAACACCTGGGCCAGGGTTTCCATGGTTTCCTGCCAGTAACCCAGGTTGAGGATCAGCAGGAACGACAGGACGACGAAGCCGGTCAGGCCCCACTTGCGTTGAATTAAGTGAGCCAGCAAGGCGATCAGGCCGATCAATGCCAGCGGGTTGAACCAGGTCAGCGCAAACGTCACGCCGTGGATCATCGTTTCCAGTGTCACGGCAATCGCATCAAAGGTATTGGCGCCGTGTTGCGTCAACCATTCAACGAAGGCAGCGATGTACTGGCCTAAAGGGATTTTCTGATCAATCAGCATGGTAGTGAACGTCCGCATGCAAGGAAAAAAACAGCCCGGGCGAGCACGCTCGCCCGGCGTCGCGATTACTGCCCGAGCTTGGCTTTCACGGCTTCCAGCCCTGGTTTACCGTCAATGGTGGTGACGCCAGCGAGCCAGGTATCGAGGACCTGTGGGTTGTTCTTCAGCCACGCTTTGGCAGCCGCGTCCGGTTTCATCTTGTCGTCCAGAACGTTACCCATGAGGGTACTTTCCATGTTCAGGGTGAACGACAGGTTCTTCAGCAACTGCCCAACGTTGCTGCACTCCTGGCTGTAGCCCTTGCGAGTGTTGGTGTAGATGGTGGCCTGGCCATAGTTGGGGCCGAAGAAATCGTCCCCGCCGGTCAGGTACTTCATCTTGAATCGGGTGTTCATCGGGTGCGGTTCCCAGCCCAGGAACACCACGTCGGTGTTACGGCGCGAGGCGCGTTCGACCTGGGACAGCATGCCGGCTTCGCTGGACTCGACGACCTTGAACCCAGCGTCCTTGAGACCGAAGGCGTTCTTGTCGATCATGCTCTGGATCATGCGGTTGCCGTCGTTGCCCGGCTCGATCCCGTAGATCTTGCCGTCCAGTTCCTTCTTGAACTTGGCGATGTCGGCGAAATCCTTCAGGCCTCTTTCGTATAGGGCCTCTGGCACCGCGAGGGTGTACTTGGCGTTTTCCAGGTTGGCGCGCACGGTCTCCACGGTGCCGGCCTCGCGGTACGGCTTGATGTCGTTTTCCATGGTCGGCATCCAGTTGCCGAGGAAGATGTCCATGTTCTTGCCGTCGGCCAGCGACTTGTAGGTCACGGGCACGGAGATCATGGTGGTCTTGGTCTTGTAGCCCAAGGCGTCGAGGATGACGCTGGTGGTGGCGGTCGTCACGGTGATGTCGGTCCAGCCAACATCGGAGAAGTTTACGGTGCTGCATTGAGCCGGCTCTGCGGCTTGAGCCAGCACCGGCAGACTCAGCATGGCGGCCAACAACAACGACGGGGAACCTTTCATGGGTGGACTCCTTGGTGTTTTTTTGGCGGTGTTCCGACAGGAAACCGCACTTATAAGTGTTGCGGTTGGTGGCGCCTGGCGACTGCTCTGCCACGGCGCCTCGCAATCGAGTCGTAACCGATCATGTACCAGTGAAAATCTGACGCCTACAGGGTGCGTCGTATCCAGTACAGGGAGGGTCGCATCCAGTGTCAGCGAGGTCGTTTACAGCTTTATTCGGACCTTTTCAGCCCTCTGCACCGCAAAAAAGCCGCCGCACTGTGTCGTCTGCGGCCAGCGGCGTTAGTGGGCATGGTTACGTCGGTGTGAGACGTCGAACGACCGCGCAAAAGCCTGATGATGCGACCAGTCAACGGATTGCTGCTTGAGCGTAGCAGCTCCGTCGCCAGGCGCTTTGACGCCTGGAATCTGCTCATCGAGGAGTCCCGTACGTCATGGCTATCAGTGTTTTCGACCTGTTCAAAATCGGCATCGGCCCTTCCAGCTCGCACACCGTCGGACCCATGCGCGCGGCCGCCTTGTTCGTCGAGTCGCTGCGTGAAAAGCGCCTGTTGGAGCAGGTACGGCGCATTGAGGTGCAACTGTATGGCTCGTTGTCGGCCACGGGCATCGGCCATGGCAGCGACAACGCGGTGATCATGGGCTTGATGGGGGAATGGCCGGACGCAATCGATCCGTCGTTAATCGGTATGCGTATCGAGACCCTGCGCGAAACCCGGATCTTGCTGCTCGATGGTCGCTGGCCGGTGCCCTTCGTCTGGTCGCGGGACATGCGCCTGATCGACGAAAACCTGCCCTTTCATCCCAACGCCATGTCGTTGGTGGCCGAAGGTGAGGAGGGCGAGCTGCACCGCGATACCTACTATTCGGTCGGCGGCGGTTTTGTGGTGGATGAGGCCCAGGCCTCAAGTGGCGTGGTGGACCTGGACCGCACTGTGCTGCCCTACGACTTTTCCAGTGCGGTGGAGTTGCTTGCCCTGTGCCAGAAGCACAACCTGCGGGTCGCCGAATTGATGATGGCGAACGAGAAGGTCTGGCGTTCGGAAGAGGACATCCGCAGCGGCCTGATGAAGCTCTGGCGCGCCATGCAAGATTGCGTCGAACAGGGCCTCAAGCACGAAGGCATCCTGCCGGGCGGCCTCAACGTACGCCGGCGCGCTGCCAAGTTGCATCGCAGCCTGCAGGAACTGGGCAAGCCCAATGTGATCGGCTCGACCTTGAGCGCCATGGAGTGGGTCAATCTGTTTGCCCTGGCGGTCAACGAAGAAAATGCTGCGGGCGGGCGCATGGTCACGGCGCCGACCAACGGCGCGGCGGGGATCATCCCGGCGGTGCTGCATTACTTCATGAAATTCAGCGAGGCGGTGACCGACGCCAACGTGGTCGATTACTTCCTCGGCGCTGCGGCCGTGGGCATCCTGTGCAAGAAGAATGCGTCGATTTCCGGTGCCGAGGTTGGCTGCCAGGGCGAGGTCGGTTCTGCCTGTGCCATGGCGGCAGCCGGGCTGGCGGAGATTCTCGGGGCCACGCCGGAGCAACTGTGCAACGCGGCGGAAATCGGCCTGGAACATAACCTGGGGCTGACCTGCGACCCGGTCGGCGGCCTGGTGCAAGTGCCCTGCATCGAGCGCAACGCGATTGCGGCGGTGAAGGCGATCAACGCGGCGCAGATGGCGTTGCGCGGCGACGGCCAGCACTTCATTTCCCTGGATCGGGTGATCCGCACCATGCGCGACACCGGGGCCGACATGCATGACAAATACAAAGAGACTTCGCGCGGTGGCTTGGCGGTCAGTGCGGTGGAGTGCTGAGAACTCGCGATACCGCCAGACCAGTCAAAACTGCGCGCTAAGTGAACACCTACACCCCGACGCGCCACCTTTTGGCGCGTCGCTATCAGATAAGCCCACGACTCCCGCGCCTGGATCCAAAC
Organism: Pseudomonas sp. RA_35y_Pfl2_P32; assembly: GCF_963970735.1. NCBI lineage: Bacteria > Pseudomonadati > Pseudomonadota > Gammaproteobacteria > Pseudomonadales > Pseudomonadaceae > Pseudomonas > Pseudomonas sp. RA_35y_Pfl2_P32. Next base: position 145,156 of record NZ_CAXAQF010000002.1, on the reverse strand, counting down.
CGGCGCTGACCGTCTGTCACCCGTGCCTGCGGTGACACTCTTTACCGATGCCCTGTAGCCCTGTTCCCACAAGTGCTACCGATTTGCTCACAGGCAGGGGGGCGGAGTACTTGCCATCCTTGCTGGCACTCATAGTCCCTACTTCCTGCGTGTCATATATAGACACATGACGACGTCGTTTTCAGGAGTTATTGAATACCCATTCAACTTTAGGCATGGCAATTGCTCTGTCATTACAAAGCCCGTCTCCCACGCGAGAACGATGGCCATAACAAGAGCCTCCGCCTGAGGCCATCACCCGCTTTGTGTGAGGAGATACCGCGATGACGTCGTTCAACTCCGGGGCGCAACCCCAGAACCGTGCGCCTCAATCCATCGGCTTTTTGCTGCTGGACAATTTCACGCTGATTTCTCTGGCCTCCGCAGTCGAACCCCTGCGCATGGCCAACCAGTTGTCCGGTCGCGAGCTGTATCGCTGGACGACCCTCACCGTCGACGGTGGCCAGGTCTGGGCCAGTGACGGCCTGCAAATCACCCCCGACGCCTCGATGCACAAAGCGCCGCCACTGGACACCATCATCGTCTGCGGCGGTATCGGCATCCAGCGTACGGTGACCCGCGAACACGTGTCGTGGTTGCAAAGCCAGGCCCGTCAATCGCGCCGTCTTGGCGCCGTCTGCACCGGCAGCTGGGCATTGGCCTGCGCAGGGTTGCTGGACGGTTTTGATTGCAGCGTGCACTGGGAATGCCTGGCGGCGATGCAGGAAGCCTTCCCGCGCGTGGTCATGAGCACCCGTTTGTTCACCCTCGACCGCAACCGCTTCACCAGCTCCGGCGGCACCGCGCCACTGGACATGATGCTGCACCTGATCAGCCGCGATCACGGCCGGGAACTGTCGGCGGCGATTTCGGAAATGTTTGTCTACGAGCGCATTCGCAACGAACAGGATCACCAGCGCGTGCCACTCAAGCACATGCTGGGCACCAACCAGCCGAAGCTGCAGGAAATCGTCGCGCTGATGGAGGCCAACCTGGAAGAGCCGATCGACCTCGATGAACTGGCGGTGTACGTCGCTGTGTCCCGTCGACAGCTGGAGCGGCTGTTCCAGAAGTACCTGCACTGCTCGCCGTCGCGCTACTACCTCAAGCTGCGCCTGATCCGCGCCCGGCAGTTGCTCAAGCAAACGCCGATGTCGATCATCGAAGTGGCTTCGGTCTGTGGTTTTGTCTCCACGCCGCACTTCTCCAAGTGCTACCGCGAATACTTCGGCATCCCACCGCGTGACGAACGTGTGGGCTCCAACAATTCCCAGCAGGTGGCGATGATGCCGATTCCGCAGGCACTGGTATTGGCACCGTTGTCCGGGCCGATGTCGGCGTTGAGTCAGGCGCGTAATGAGTCGACGTTCGCCAGTGTAAGGCTTTAAACCGAGTCGCCTTCATTCGCGGGCAAGCCCGCTCCCACATTGATTTGTGAACGACACAGATCCAGTGTGGGAGCGGGCTTGCCCGCGAAGGCGTTTATCAGGCGCTGCGGCTTTGCTGATAGACCGCCAATGCCGGCAACAGCTGCTTGTCGATGGCCTGGCGCACGGCCGGCAGGATGGTTGCGCTGCTGGTGTACATCTGCTTGATCATGGTCCGCAGTTCCGTTGCCCGTTCGTTGTTCAAACCCCGTACCGCGCACTCGCAGGCCTGCTCGGCGGTAGCGCCAGGGGGCACGGCAAATCCCAGCGCCTTGAGCTGACCCAACAGGTCTTCCTGGTCAATCAAATCGGTGTACATCATGACGCAATCCTTCTTCAGGGAACGGTGTCGTGATTCGATTCTGGTGGGGGCTTGGGGTCGGGGCAAGGACGAATTGGCGTAATGGCCGCGATACCTATGAACAGGTCGTTTTCGGCTAACTCACCCTGTCGGGGAGTGGGCACACTGACCGCAGCTCGCTACACGAAGGTTTGGTCACCCTCGCGCAACGGCTCCTCAACAGTACCCTCCTCAGCTCCGATCTTGTCACGGCTTGATCGGAGTTTTTTTGTCAGTGGATCCAGGGATGCCCAGGCCTGTGCGAGCTTGCTCGCGATGAACGATGACGCGGTTTAGCGCTGTAGCACCAGGATTCGTGATAACAACTCATCACGATCGATGTAGCACCCCTGGAAATGCCGGGCGCCGCGGGTGGGGTCGAAGGCGTTGCGGGCATGGAGGGTGCGGCGGTTGTCGAAGCACCAGAGTTCGCCGGGCTCCAGGCGCTGGATCAGGCGGAACCGGGGTTCGCGGGTCATGGCGATAAAGCGCCGATAGGCGCGATAGAGGTCGGGCATCTGTTCGACCGACGTATCGAACGGACCGCGCAGGAAATTCGCCATGCGGATCTCCGCCACTTGCCCGGTTGCATCCAGGGCGATGATCGGAGCCTGGCAGCGGTAGTCGCTGTGGCGATCTTTGTTGCGAAACTCCACGGGGATTTCGCACAGCGCACGAAAGGCGTCGGGGTCCTCCTGGCGCAAAGCATGGGCAATGGCGAAACCATCGACAAAAATACTCTCGCCCCCGTCCGCGTCATTGACCAGGCAATGCAGGAATTGCAGCCCCGGTTGCAACTCCCGGGTCGGCAAATCGCTGTGCAGCGGCAGGTTGAAAGCGGTGTAGGCGTTGCTGTCGGCGTCGGCCCGCGATTGCACGTTGAACAGCACGCCAAAATTGCTTTCGCGAATGAAGGAAATCCGTTGGGCGATCGCTGTGAGTGAGCCCGGCTCAGTGGGCACGCCACGCACCTGGCTCAAGCCGATATCGCGCAATGCCAGCAGCCATTGCAGCAGGGCCTGGGAGTCCTCCATCAGCGCCTGGTACTCGAACACCGGCAGCTGCAACTGGCTGTCCCACAGCTGGCTTTGCGGTTTTGCCGCACGGCGCTCGGCGCGGGAAGCGTCGTCATAGGCGTGGGCGCGCAACCAACCGGGGTCGAAGCGGCTGACATGGCCGTCCTGCCAGTCGATGCGCAGGCAGCCCTCGCTATCCACCCGGGTGCTGAGGGGGAGCAGGTCTGCAGGAACGTCGACGATTTCCAGCACCTGCTCGCGGGTCACGCTGTAGACGCAGTCGGCGCAGGGGCAATTGTCCCGTAGCCAGGGGTGATGGAAGGGGCTGGTCCGGCCATCGGCCCACTGCACTGACACGCGATCCGCCAGGGTGTGCACGGCGGTCAACGCGCTGATCATTGGGTAACGGCGAAAGTCGGCAATGGGGGCGGCGGTGTTCATGGGGCTGCTGTTCCTGTGGTTATTTTTCCGTAGGCAGTGCGATCACCCGGCCGAGGTAGGCGGGTGTGGGCAGGTCTGATTGCAGCGCGGTCATGGCCAGCAGCTTGTGCGCCACTTGCTCGCTGAACGGCGCCGAACGCGGGCCGGCCAGGTCGACGTGGAGCAGCATCTGCTCGTTGCCCGCCAGTGCCTGTGCCTCTCCCACCTGGTGCAGGCTGTGGTAGAGGTGCAGGCGCTTGCGGTCGTGGCCGATGATCTGCGTTCGCACCTCGACGTCAGTGCCGAGCTTCACTTCGTGCAGGTAGTTGAGGTGCAGTTCGAGGGTGAACAGCGAGTGGCCGGTGGCCGCGCGGTTATCGCTGTCCATGCCCAACTGGTCCATCAATGCGTCGGTGGCGTAGCTGAAGATCAGCAGGTAAAAGGCATCGCGCAAATGGCCGTTGTAGTCGACCCAGTCGGGGATGATGGTGGTTTGGTAGGTGGTGAGGGTGGGCATGTTTCAGGTTCCGATAGGGGTGGTGACGGGACTGGCGCTTTCGCGGGCCAGAGCAACCGATTCATTACTCGCTGAAGCTCATCCCGTGCTTTTCCTTGGTGATTTTCACCGCGTCCAGTACGGCCAACAGGCAGTCATCACGATAGCGCTCCAGCGCCGCAATGCTGTGGTTGCCCAACTGTTCGCGGGTGCCGTCCACCACATCATCGATCAGTTTTTCGGTCAACTGCGGTGCGGGCAGGTAAGTCCAGGGCAACTGCAACGCCGGGCCGAATTGCGCCATGAAATGACGCATCCCGGCATCGCCGCCGGCCAGGGTGTAGGTGAGGAACGTGCCCATGAACGACCAGCGCAACCCGGCGCCAAAGCGGATCGCATCATCGATCTCGCCAGTGGTGGCCACGCCATCGTTGACCAGGTGCAGTGCCTCGCGCCAGAGCGCTTCGAGCAAGCGGTCGGCGATAAACCCCGGCACTTCCTTGCGCACATGCAGCGGGCGCATGCCCAGGGATTCATACACCTTCATTGCCGCTTGAACGGCTTCAGGCGCGGTGTTTTTGCCGCCGACCACTTCCACCAGAGGCAGCAGGTAAACCGGGTTGAACGGGTGCCCGACCACGCAACGTTCAGGGTGCGTCGAGCGCGCGTAGAACTCGCTCGGTAACAGACCCGAAGTACTGGAGCCGATCAAGGCGTTTGGCTTGGCTGCCGCGCTGATTTTTCTGTGCAGTTCCAGTTTCAGATCGAGGCGCTCAGGGGCGCTTTCCTGAATGAAATCCGCGTCACGAACGCATTCTTCAATCGTCGCGACGACGCGCAACCGATCCTGTGAGGCGCCGGGTGCCAGGCCTTGTTTTTCCAGGGCGCCCCAGGCGTTGGCGACACGCTTGCGCAGCGCCGCCTCGGCCCCGGGCGCAGGATCCCAGGCCACCACGTCCAGGCCATGGGCGAGGGCGCGGGACACCCAGCCGCTGCCGATGACACCGCTGCCTAACGCTGCGAAGGTTTTGATTTCGGTGATAAAAGTCATGGGACGTCCTGAAAGAATTCGGTGATCCCCTGTGGGAGCGAGCTTGCTCGCGATGACGGTATTCCTGCCGCAGAAGATGCATTGGATGTTCCGACGCCATCGCGAGCAAGCTCGCTCCCACAGGGTTAGGTGTAGGTTCGGGTTAACCGCGCTTGCTCAGGCCCATCTTCAGCCGCCCTTCGGCCGGGGTCAGGACGCGGGCGCCGAGGCGGCTGAGGATTTCGCCGGCGCGCTCGACCAGTTGGCCGTTGGTCGCCAGCACGCCCTTGTCCAGCCAGAGGTTGTCCTCCAGGCCGACCCGCACGTTGCCGCCCAGCAGCACCGCTTGTGCCGCCATCGGCATCTGCATGCGACCGATGCCGAAGCCGGCCCACACCGCATTGGCCGGCAGGTTGTCGACCATGGCTTTCATGGTGGTGGTATCGGCCGGTGCGCCCCACGGGATGCCCAGGCACAGCTGGAACAGTGGGTCGTCGAGCAGGCCTTCCTTGATCAGTTGTTTGGCGAACCACAGGTGACCGGTGTCGAAGATTTCCAACTCGGCCTTCACGCCCAGCTCTTGAATACGTTTGGCGCCCGCGCGCAACTGCGCCGGGGTGGACACGTAAATGGTGTCGCCGTCGCCGAAGTTCAGGGTGCCGCAATCCAGGGTGCAGATTTCCGGCAGCAGTGCTTCAACGTGGGCCAGACGGGTCAGCGGGCCGACCAGGTCGGTGTTGGGGCCGAACTCCATCGGGTTCTCGCCCGCACCGATCTCCAGGTCGCCACCCATGCCGGCGGTGAGGTTGACGATGATGTCGACATCCGCTTCGCGAATGCGCTCCATCACCTCGCGGTACAACGCCACGTCACGGCTGAATTTGCCGGTTTCAGGATCGCGAACGTGGCAGTGGACGACGGTGGCGCCGGCCTTGGCGGCTTCCACGGCGGCGGCGGCGATTTGTTTCGGGGTGACCGGCACGTGTGGGCTCTTGCTGGTCGTGTCGCCAGCACCGGTGAGTGCGCAGGTGATGATGACGTCGTGGTTCATGAGGCGGGTTCCTTACAGGCGTGATGATCCCGTTCGCAGCCCCGCAGGGCTGCGACGCGGTGGTTCAATCGGGGTTTATTGGCTGGTCAGTTGCAAATGCTCAGCGGCCGGTTTGCCATCGAAAGTGGTCACACCTTCGAGCCAGCGTTGCTTGTCTTGCGGGTGATCTTTCAGCCATTGCTTGGCCGATTCGAAAGCGTCTTTGTGATCGAGCAGCGGCTGCATCATCCGGCTCTCATCTTCGGCGGTGTAGGTCAGGTTGCTCAGCAACTTGCCGATGTTCGGGCATCGCTCGGCGTATTTCGGCGCGGTGACGGTCCAGACCGTGGCCTTTCCTTCGTTCGGGCCGAGCGCATCTTCACTGCCGGTGAGGTAGGTCATCTGCACGTTGACGTTCATCGGGTGCGGCGCCCAGCCGAAGAACACCACGGCTTCCTTGCGCCGCACGGCACGGTCCACCGCCGCGAGCATGCCGGCCTCGCTGGACTCGACCAGCTGGAATTTACCCAGGCCGAACTGGTTCTTGGCGATCATTGCCTTGATCTGGGTGTTGGCGCCCGAGCCGGGCTCGATGCCATAGATCTTGGCGCCCAGTTCTTTTTCGAACCTGGCGATGTCGGCGAAGGTCTTCAAGCCCTTGTCGGCCAGGTAAGTCGGCACGGCCAGGGTGGCGCGGGCGTCCTTGAGGCTGGGCTCAGCCAGGACCGTGACCTGCTTGGCCTCGACGAACGGGGTGATGGTCTGGGTCATCAGTGGGTTCCAGTAGCCGAGGAACAGGTCCAGGCGCTGGTCGCGGATGCCGGCGAAGATGATCTGTTGCGAGGCGCTGGTCTGTTTGGTTTTGTAGCCGAGGCCGTCCAGCAGGACCTGGGTCATGGCACTGGTGGCGATCACGTCGGTCCAGTTGACCACGCCCATGCGCACGTTCTGGCACACGGCAGGGTCGGCGGCCATGGCGCCGGAACTCAGGAAAGCACTCGCGCTGAGCGCAAGAACACAGCGGCGGGTCAGTCGTTTCATGGTGGGGTCCTCGGCAGTCGTTTTTGTCGGTTCCGGCGTCTGTTGCGTCGGTGAGGTCAACGTTACGCAGCTCTACAGGGCAGAAAACGCACTGCGGCGACCCGCTCTTGCACTGCAGCGACCTGTGCCCTTGTCGGGCGCTTGCAAGTGGCGTATCAACGTCTCCACGCTGCCCGCCATCGGAGTACGCTCCATGTCCCAGGATTTTTACTTTCTACTGCTGCCGGGCTACTCGGCGATTGGTTTCATTTCGGCGATCGAGCCGCTGCGGGTGGCCAACCGCTTTCGTGGCGAGCTGTACCGCTGGCACGTGTTGAGCGCCGATGGCGGGCCGGTACTGGCCAGCAACGGCATGTCGCTCAACGCCGACGCGGCGCTGGAGCCGCTGAAGAAGGGCGCGACCTTGCTGGTGGTCGCCGGCTTCGAGCCGCTGAAGTTCGTCGACCCGGCATTGGCGCACTGGTTGCGCCGCCTCGATCAGGAGGGTGTGACCCTCGGCGGCATCGACACCGGCAGCGTGGTCCTCGCCGAGGCCGGTCTGCTGGACGGTCATCGGGTGACCTTGCACTGGGAAGCCATCGAAGCCTTCAAGGAGTCCTACCCACAACTGAGCGTCACCCAGGAGCTGTTCGAGATCGACCGCCGGCGCATCACCTCGGCTGGCGGCACAGCGTCCATCGACCTGATGCTCGATTTGATCGCCCAGGCCCACGGCCCCGAGCTGGCGATCGAAGTGAGCGAACAGTTCGTGCTGGGGCGCATTCGCCCGCGCAAGGACCACCAGCGCATGCAGATCGCCACGCGCTACGGCATCAGTAACAAGAAGCTGGTGCAGGTGATTGGCGAGATGGAGCAGCACAGCGAGCCGCCCCTGAGCACCCTGCAATTGGCGGAGTCGATCAAGGTCACCCGGCGCCAGCTGGAGCGCCTGTTCCGCCTGCACCTGAACGACACACCGAGCAATTTCTACCTGGGCCTGCGCCTGGAAAAGGCCCGGCAACTGCTGCGCCAGACCGACATGAGCGTCCTGGAGGTGAGCATCGCCTGCGGATTCGAATCGCCGTCGTACTTCACCCGCAGCTACCGGACCCGGTTCGAGCGCTGTCCGCGGGAGGATCGGCGTACCGTCAAGGCGTGATCCTTACGTCTTCATCAGTGCCGAACACGCCGCTTTATACGCCTCATGCTGATATTTGTTGAGGGTGGCCGGCAGGGCGAAGTCGTGTTTTTTGTACTGCGCGTTGAGGGTCTGGGGTGACAGCAGGGTCACTTCGCAGCTGTCGAGCAGCTGGAATACACCTTCGATCTTGAAGGTGGTCGGGCCGCCGGCAAACTCGCCTTTCTTGCTGCGCTTCTTGATCGCGATGCGGTCGATCGAGTGCTCGCGGACGAACGAAGCGACTTGCGCGGCGAAACGTTTGACGTTGGTGGCGTCGTCGTCATCGTCCAGGGCAATTTTCTTGGTGGCCAGGGCGACATGGCTGAGCGCCTGGCCGTCGAGGGAGGCGACGGCGATGATCGCTTCGCTGCCTTTGATTTCGATGCCGCAGAGTTTCATGGAGGTCGCCTTTTACAGTGCGTCGTTGAGGGGGGCTTGGTTACTGAGCCAGTGACTCCAGGAACTCCGAGCGTTCGTCACTCTTGTTCGCCAGGCAGTCGTTCTGGTCGATGATGTAGGCCTTGCTGCCCACGGCGGCAGGGAACGGCGCGATCGCGCAATCGGCGTCCCGGGACTTGACCCAGAGCTGCTCGGCGACCTGCAGCTTGCCGGTGATGTCTGCCAATTGCGCCTTGTTGCCTGCATATTCGGCCCTGAACCGCTCCAGCAACCCCAGGTAGTTGTCCTTGAGCAGTTGTTCGGCGGTGGTCTTGTTGTAGGCCGAGCATTCCAGGGTCTGGATGTCGTTTTCGACCGCATCGCAAGGGTTGTTGTCAGCGTCTTCAGCCGCCTGTACCCCGGTCGCTATCAGTGCCAATGCGAAGAAGATCGATTTCATTGAGCTGTCGTCCTAATTCCGTGAAGCATCCAGTGATGCGGCGGATTCTGGCCCAAGCGCCGGGTAAAGAACAGACGGGCAAACCGGTGGTGATGTAACCCTTTGTCGTGGATTGACGCTTTCGGCAAACCCCCTGTCGTTTTTGCACCCGGCTGCCCGGGCACCGAGGCATATGCTGACCCAAAGCGCCGGCAGACGATTCGGCGCATGAATCGCCAATAAGGGGACAGCCTGATGAGCCCAGCCGAACTGCACGCCGACAGCATCGTTATCGACGGGCTGATCATTGCCAAGTGGAACCGTGAGCTGTTTGAAGACATGCGCAAAGGTGGCCTGACCGCGGCCAACTGCACCGTGTCGGTGTGGGAAGGGTTCCAGGCTACCGTCAACAACATTGCCGCCAGCCAGAAACTGATCCGCGAGAACGGCGACCTGGTGATGCCGGTACGCACCACCGCCGATATCCGCAAGGCCAAGGAACTGGGCAAGACCGGGATCCTCTTCGGCTTCCAGAACGCCCATGCCTTCGAAGACCAGATTGGCTATGTCGAAGTGTTCAAGCAGCTCGGCGTTGGCATCGTGCAGATGTGCTACAACACCCAGAACCTGGTGGGCACCGGTTGCTACGAGCGTGACGGCGGCCTGTCGGGTTTCGGTCGGGAAATCGTGGCCGAGATGAACCGTGTCGGCGTGATGTGCGACCTGTCCCACGTCGGCTCCAAGACTTCGGAAGAAGTCATCCTCGAATCGAAAAAACCGGTCTGCTATTCCCACTGCCTGCCGTCGGGTCTTAAAGAGCACCCGCGCAACAAATCCGATGAAGAACTGAAGTTCATCGCCGATCACGGTGGTTTTGTCGGCGTGACCATGTTTGCGCCATTCCTGGCCAAGGGCATCGATTCGACCATCGACGACTACGCCGAAGCCATCGAATACACCATGAACATTGTCGGCGAAGACGCCATCGGCATCGGTACCGACTTCACCCAGGGCCACGGCCAGGACTTCTTCGAATACCTGACCCACGACAAGGGCTACGCCCGCCGCCTGACCAGCTTCGGCAAGATCATCAACCCGCTGGGCATCCGCACTGTGGGCGAGTTCCCGAACCTGACCGAAACCCTGCTCAAGCGCGGCCATCCCGAGCGTGTGGTGCGCAAGATCATGGGCGAGAACTGGGTGAACGTTCTCAAAGACGTCTGGGGCGAGTGAATAACTCTGGAGCCTACTCCGCTCGCCGATAGCTGCGTCAGGTCCTCGCGCCAAGCTCGCCGTACGTCCCGTACTGTCTCGCTTGTCGCTCCGGTCCTTCCTTGCTCTCGACGTGCTCGCTACGGCTCCAAAGTCATTCACACAACTTGTTTATAAGAGCAAAGCAAAAGCTTTGCTAAGCACTGACCACGAATTTTCTGGAGTTTAGTTTCCATGGCCAAGATCGCCCCGCAATTGCCAATCGAAGTCGACAGCGAGACCGGTGTCTGGACCTCCGACGCCCTGCCGATGCTGTACGTGCCGCGCCATTTCTTCGTCAACAACCACATGGGCATCGAAGAAGTACTGGGTGCCGACGCCTATGCCGAGATCCTCTACAAGGCCGGCTACAAGTCCGCCTGGCACTGGTGCGAGAAGGAAGCCGAATGCCACGGCCTGGAGGGTGTCGCGGTGTTCGAGCACTACATGAAACGCCTGTCGCAACGCGGTTGGGGCCTGTTCAAGATCCAGGACATTGACCTCGACAAAGGCACTGCAAGCGTCAAGCTCGAACATTCGGCGTTTGTCTATGTGTACGGCAAGGTAGGACGCAAGGTCGACTACATGTTCACCGGCTGGTTTGCCGGTGCCATGGACCAGATCCTGCAGGCGCGCGGCAGCAAGCTCCGCACGGTCGCCGAACAGGTTTACGGTGGCTCCGAAGAAGGCCACGACGACGGCTTGTTCACCGTCAAGCCGTTGTAAGTCGAGGATCCTGCCATGGCTTTCGAAGCAATGTTCCAGCCGATCCAGATCGGCAAACTGACCATCCGCAACCGCGTGCTCAGCACCGCGCACGCCGAGGTGTATGCCACCGACGGCGGCATGACCACCGATCGGTACGTCAAGTATTACGAAGAGAAAGCCAAGGGCGGGATCGGCCTGGCGATTTGCGGCGGTTCGTCGGTGGTGGCCATCGACAGCCCGCAGGAATGGTGGAGCTCGGTCAACCTGTCCACCGACCGCATCATTCCGCACTTCCAGAACCTGGCCGACGCCATGCACAAGCACGGCGCCAAGATCATGATCCAGATTACCCACATGGGCCGTCGCTCGCGTTGGGACGGTTTCAACTGGCCGACCCTGATGTCGCCATCGGGCATCCGTGAACCGGTGCACCGCGCCACCTGCAAGACCATCGAGCCGGAAGAAATCTGGCGGGTCATCGGCAACTACGCCCAGGCCGCGCGTCGGGCCAAGGCCGGCGGCCTGGACGGCGTCGAGCTGTCGGCCGTGCACCAGCACATGATCGACCAGTTCTGGAGCCCACGGGTCAACAAGCGCACCGATGAATGGGGTGGCACCTTCGAAGGCCGCATGAAGTTCGGCCTGGAAGTGCTCAAGGCGGTGCGTGCCGAGGTCGGTGACGACTTCTGTGTCGGCATCCGCCTGTGCGGTGACGAGTTCCACCCGGACGGTCTGTCCCACGAAGACATGAAACAGATCGCCAAGTACTACGACGACACCGGCATGCTCGATTTCATCGGTGTGGTCGGCTCGGGGTGCGACACCCACAACACCCTGGCCAACGTGATCCCCAACATGAGTTATCCACCGGAGCCGTTCCTGCACCTGGCGGCCGGGATCAAGGAAGTGGTCAAGGTTCCGGTACTGCATGCGCAGAACATCAAGGACCCGAACCAGGCCACGCGGATTCTGGAAGGCGGCTACGTCGACATGGTCGGCATGACCCGCGCCCATATCGCCGACCCGCACCTGATCGCCAAGATCAAGATGGGCCAGATCGACCAGATCAAGCAATGCGTCGGTGCCAACTACTGCATCGACCGGCAGTACCAGGGCCTGGATGTGTTGTGCATCCAGAACGCCGCGACGTCCCGTGAATACATGGGTGTGCCGCACATTATCGAGAAGTCCACCGGGCCGAAACGCAAGGTGGTGGTGGTCGGTGCCGGTCCGGCCGGGATGGAAGCTGCGCGCGTCGCGGCGGAACGTGGCCATGACGTGACCCTGTTCGAGAAGAAGGAATTCATCGGCGGACAGATCACCACGGCCTCCAAAGCCCCGCAACGGGACCAGATCGCCGGTATCACCCGCTGGTTCCAGCTGGAACTGGCTCGCCTGAAAGTCGACCTGCGCCTGGGCGTGGCCGCCGATGCGGCGACCATTCTCGACCTGCGTCCGGACGTGGTGGTGCTGGCGGTGGGCGGCCATCCGTTCCTGGAGCAGAACGAGCACTGGGGCGCGGCCGAAGGCCTGGTGGTCAGTAGCTGGGACGTGCTCGACGGCAAGGTGGCGCCCGGCAAGAACGTGCTGGTCTACGACACCATCTGTGAATTCACCGGGATGTCGGTGGCCGACTTCCTGGCCGACAAGGGTTGCCAGGTCGAGATCGTCACCGACGACATCAAGCCCGGCGTGGCGATTGGCGGTACGTCGTTCCCGACTTACTACCGCAGCATGTACCCCAAGGAAGTGATCATGACCGGCGACATGATGCTGGAAAAGGTCTACCGCGAGGGCGACAAGCTGATTGCCGTGCTGGAGAACGAATACACCGGCGCCAAAGAGGAGCGGGTGGTCGACCAGGTGGTGGTGGAAAACGGCGTGCGGCCGGATGAAGAAATCTATTACGCGCTCAAGGACGGTTCGCGCAACAAGGGCCAGGTCGACGTCGAAGCCCTGTTCGCGATCAAGCCCCAGCCCTCGTTGAGCCAACCGGGGGACGGCTACCTGCTGTTCCGCATTGGCGACTGCGTGGCCCAGCGCAACACCCATGCCGCGATCTACGACGCGCTGCGGTTGTGCAAGGATTTCTAAGAGCTTGCACATAGCCCTGTAGGAGCGAGCCTGCTCGCGATGGACGTGAACGATGACGCGGGGAGTCTGATTCAGCGCGGTGTTCTCAGGTTTTTCGCGAGCAGGCTCGCTCCTACAAGGGATCAAGCAAGGCATCCAGATAGTTAAGCCCGAGGTCTTTGGGAGCAACACCCATGTTGAACACAATTCTTCCCCTCCTGCTGTTTGCTGCCCTGGGCCTGGCTGTCCTGGGCGCCTTGCGGCGGGTGGCCATGTGGCGCCGGGGCCGGGCTTCGAAAGTCGACCTGATCGGCGGCCTGCTGGCTATGCCCAAGCGCTACATGGTCGACCTGCACCACGTGGTGGCGCGGGACAAATACATCGCCAATACCCACGTCGCCACGGCCGGTGGCGCGGTGGCCTCCGCGGTGCTGGCGATCCTGGTCCACGGATTTGGCCTGCATAACCGCTTCCTGGGGTACGCGCTGCTGTTGATGACGGCAGTGATGTTTGTCGGGGCGATCTTCGTTTACCTGCGTCGGCGCAACCCACCGGCCCGGTTGTCCAAAGGCCCGTGGATGCGCTTGCCGAAAAGCCTGCTGGCATTCTCGGCGTCGTTTTTCCTGGTGACCCTGCCGGTGGCGGGCATTCTCCCGGAGCACTTCGGCGGGTGGCTGCTGGCGGCGATCCTGGGGCTGGGAGTGTTGTGGGGGGTGTCTGAGTTGTTCTTCGGCATGACCTGGGGCGGGCCGATGAAACACGCCTTTGCCGGTGCCCTGCACCTGGCCTGGCACCGACGCGCCGAGCGGTTTGGCGGCGGTCGTTCGACCGGCCTCAAGCCGCTCGACCTGAACGATCCACAAGCGCCCCTGGGCGTGGAAAAACCCAAGGATTTCACCTGGAACCAACTGCTGGGATTTGACGCCTGCGTGCAGTGCGGCAAGTGCGAAGCCGCGTGCCCGGCGTTTGCTGCCGGTCAGCCGCTGAACCCGAAAAAGCTGATTCAGGACATGGTGGTCGGCCTGGCCGGTGGCACCGATGCGAAGTTCGCGGGCAGCCCCTATCCGGGCATAGCCATCGGCGAGCACGCCGGCAATCCGCACCAGCCGATCGTCAATGGCCTGGTGGACGCCGAGACCCTGTGGTCCTGCACCACCTGCCGTGCCTGCGTCGAGGAATGCCCGATGATGATCGAGCACGTCGATGCCATCGTCGACATGCGCCGCCATCTGACCCTGGAAAAAGGCGCGACCCCGAACAAGGGCGCCGAAGTCCTGGAAAACCTGATCGCCACCGACAACCCGGGCGGCTTCGCCCCGGGTGGGCGGATGAACTGGGCGGCGGACTTGAACCTCAATTTGATGAGCGAGAAACAATCCACCGACGTGCTGTTCTGGGTCGGCGACGGGGCCTTTGACATGCGCAACCAGCGCACCCTTCGGGCTTTCGTCAAAGTCCTCAAGGCGGCCAAGGTCGAGTTCGCCGTCCTCGGCCTGGAAGAGCGCGACAGCGGTGACGTGGCTCGCCGCCTGGGCGATGAGGCAACCTTCCAGCTGTTGGCCAAACGCAATATCCAGACCCTGGCCAAGTACCGCTTCAACCGCATCGTCACCTGCGACCCGCACAGCTTCCACGTGCTGAAAAACGAGTATGGCGCCTTCGACGGCAACTACCTCGTGCAACACCACAGCACTTACATGGCAGAAATCATCGATGCCGGTGCGCTCAACCTCGGCCAGCACAAAGGCAGCAGCGTGACCTACCACGACCCGTGCTACCTGGGGCGCTACAACGGCGAATACGAGGCCCCGCGCCAAGTGCTGCGTGCCCTGGGTATCGAGGTCAAGGAGATGCAACGCTCGGGCTTTCGCTCACGCTGCTGCGGTGGCGGTGGTGGGGCGCCGATCACCGACATCCCCGGCAAGCAACGGATTCCCGACATGCGCATGGAAGACATCCGCGAGACCGGCGCCGAACTGGTGGCCGTGGGCTGTCCACAATGCACGGCGATGCTCGAAGGGGTGGTCGAACCGCGCCCCCTGATCAAGGACATTGCCGAGCTGGTGGCCGATGTGTTGCTCGAAGACGCCGCACCGGCCAAGGCCCCGATCCAACGCCAACCTGCGCAGGTGCATGTATGAGCGACATAATCCGCCGCGATCCACGGGCCGAGTGGATCGCCCGCAACCGCCTGCACCCGCTGCATGCGGCCCTGCAATCGCAGCAACACAGCTGGATGGGGCCGAACGGCGTGATCCGCAAGAATCCCCATGGCATCGGCTTCATTGGCCCCAACGGCCTCAAGCGCATCGACCGCAGTGGCGCCCAGCAGGGCGGGACGGCCAAGCGCACGGCGGCGGTGCAGGTGCAGTTGCCGTTGCATCAGGTGCCGACGCCGGCGTTCTACATCAGCGTGGTGCCGGACATGGTCGGTGGGCGCTTGAGCAGTCACGACCGCGATCTGCTGGGCCTGGCCCATCAGTTGGCCGGCAGCGACGGCGCGGTGTTGGCGGTGGTGTTTGGCGAACACAAGGAAACCACCTTCGCCAGCGCCGGTGTCGACCGCCTGCTGGTGCTCGAGGGCGACGAATTTGCCGGTTATGCACCGGAACAACGGGTGCAGGGGTTGCGGGCTGTGGATAACCAGTTCAGCCCACGTCACTGGTTGCTGCCGGACAGTCGCAGCGGTGGTGGTGAACTGGGTCGGCGCTTCGCCGCCGCCCTGGGCGAGCGCCCGGCCACGCGGGTCTGGCAGGTCAAGGATCAGGCGTGCATCGGGCGTGCCGGTGCTGGCCTGCAGGACCTCGCCCGACCGCTCTCGCGCTTGATCCTGGCGGCGGTGGAATGCGCCGAACCGGTCAGCGAAACCCGTCACGAAGCCTTGCCGGTGGAGTTATCCACAGCCGTGGCGCGCAGCCTGTCGCGCATCGAGGATCTGGGGGCGGTGGCGGTGGACCCGGCGGCGATTCCCATGGCCGAGGCCGAGTTCATTTTCTCCGGCGGTAACGGGGTCAAGGACTGGAACCTGTTCCACCAGACCGCCGCTGCCCTTGGCGCGACCGAAGGCGCTTCGCGGGTCGCGGTGGACGACGGCTTCATGGCGCGCGATCGTCAGGTCGGGGCGTCCGGCACCTGGGTCACGGCACGGGTTTACGTGGCCGTGGGGATTTCCGGGGCAATCCAGCACCTGCAAGGCATCGGTGCCTGCGACAAGGTGGTGGCGATCAACCTCGACCCGGGCTGCGACATGATCAAGCGGGCCGACCTGTCGGTCATTGGCGAGAGCGCCGAGGTGCTGCAAGCCTTGATCGCGGCAGTCGCGGCCTATCGCAACGACGCCAAGCGCGATGCGGCTTAACGGAAGGAATGGGTCATGAGTACACACGTCATCAGCCTGGTCTCGATTGGCGCCCACCCGACCTCCGGCCGGCCACGCCGCGCCGAACAGGATGCACGGGCGGTTGAACTGGGTTTGCAACTGGCTGGGGATAACCTGCAAGTGCTGCACGCCGGCGACATCGCCGAGCCCGCGTTGCGGGCCTACCTGGGGATGGGCCTGGAGCAGTTGCACGTGCTCGAGCAACCGCCAGGCGCCGATGCACTACCAGCCTTGGCCGACTACTTGCGTGGCGCCGGCGCCCAGGTGGTGCTGACCGGCAGCCAGGCGGAAACCGGCGAAGGATCGGGCATGTTGCCGTTCCTGCTGGCCGAAAACCTCGGCTGGCCGCTGGTGGTGGGCCTGGCGCAGGTCGAGTCGATCGACGGCGGTTCGGCATTGGTGCTGCAAGCGTTGCCACGCGGTCAGCGGCGTCGCTTGAAGGTGCGCTTGCCGTTCCTGGCGACTGTGGATAACGCCGCGCCCAAGCCTCGCCAGAGCGCCTACGGCCCGGCCCAACGTGGAGTATTGCAAGCTGATGAAGTAGAGATCGTCGACGATGAACTGTTGGCCGTCTCGACCCTGCAACCAGCCAAGTCACGGCCTAAACGCTTGAAGGTGATCAAGGCCAAGAGCGGCGCCGACCGGATGAAAGCGGCCACCGCCAAGGCCAGCGGCGGCGGTGGGCAGGTGCTCAAGGGCGTGAGTGCCGAGGAGGGCGCGCAGGCGATCCTCAAGTTGTTGATCGAAGAAGGGGTGGTGCGTTAGTCCCTGCGCCCTGGGTAAGGCTTGCCGGGCGCTGCGCCGGCGAACCGGCTCCCGCCAAAGGTCAGTCTTCCGGTTTTACCCACAATCGCTGTTAGCGCTTCTGTGGATAAGGTGTTCACCCCTCGCTACACCCCACGTCAATCAAGCCCTGCAGGCCTTTGTACGAAAAACAACCAGGCTGACTCATTGTTTTTTCGAGCTTTTTTCCGCGATCAAGGCGCTATTGGGGGCACGACTTGCCCCCAATCTCTGTTGGCGCTTCTGTGGATAAGATGTTCGCTGTCGGCTGTAGGCCATATAAACCGGGGCTTGCAGGCTTTTGGTCAATAACTGATCAAATGCCTGCTTTTCACTGGCTAACCTCACGCAAACCCACGAAATATAACGCCTGGACGCGGTTTTCCACAAAGCCCTGCAAGTTGCCCCCAAAGTCTGTTGGTGCTTCTGTGGATAAGGTGTTTGCGATCCTCTGTAGCTCAGGAAGTACGTGGCTTACAGAGGTTTGATCAAAAAACATACAATACCTGGGGGAAACCGGTGATTTGAATAAGTCACGGATTTTATTGGCGTTGTTTGGAAAAAATTTGCGGGGAATCCACAGTTGCCCACATTTGCTGTGGGCTGAGTTGTGGATAACGTGTTCGCACAAGGCTGGGGCCTAGCCCTGCAGGGGTGGGAGCGCTGTAGATCGAAAATTGAACAGTATTGTAGGGGGGCTTGCGGGCGAATGGCACTGCGGTGTGTCAGGTGCAATGCCATCGCGAGCAAGCTCACTCCTACAGGGTGGGAGGCGGGGTCAGCCGGTGACGGGGACACCCTTGAGGTACGGTGCAGGTTCGGCGCCCAGGTTGCTCAACATGCGCTCGCTGTACCAGTCCACGAAGTTCACCACCCCGAACTCGTAAGTCTTGGAGTACGGACCCGGCTGGTAGGCGGTGGAGTTGATGCCGCGCTGGTTCTCTTCGGCCAGGCGCCGGTCCTGGTCGTTGGTGGCGTCCCAGACCTGGCGCATGCGGTCGACGTCGTAGTCGACGCCTTCGACAGCGTCCTTGTGGACGATCCACTTGGTGGTGACCATGGTTTCCTGGGCGCTGATCGGCCACACGGTGAACACAATGATGTGGTCGCCCATGCAGTGGTTCCAGGAGTGCGGCAGGTGCAGGATGCGCATCGAGCCCAGGTCCGGGTTCTGGATACGGCCCATGAGTTTTTTGCAGCCTTGCTTGCCGTCCAGGGTCATCGACACGGTGCCCTTGAGCAGCGGCATGCGCACGATGCGGTTACGCAGGCCGAAGCTGGCGTGGGCGTAAGGGATCTTCTCGGCTTCCCAGGCGGCGGCAGAGGCGGCCACGTGGTCCTTGAACGCCTGGTCGGCGCGCGGGTCGGTGACGTCGTCCCATTCGAGCAGGGTTTTCAGCAACTCGGGGTGCGAGGCGTTGCAGTGGTAACACTCGCGGTTGTTCTCCAGCACCAGCTTCCAGTTGGCTTTTTCCATCAAGGTGGTGGTGATCGCCACCTTGGTGTTTTCCATGTCGTACGGTTCCATGTAATGGGTCAGCGTCGACAGGAAGTCATCGATGGCCGGCGGATTTTCCGCCAGGCTGATGAAGATGTAGCCGCCTGCGGTCTTCACGTTCACCGGCTTGAGGCCGTACTGCTTCATGTCGAAGTCGTCGCCCATCTCGGTGCCGGCAAACAGCAGGCGGCCGTCGAGCTCGTAGGTCCACTGGTGGTAGTGGCAGACCAGCTTGGCCACCTTGCCCTTGTCGCTGGTGCACAGGCGCGAGCCACGGTGGCGGCAGACGTTGTGGAAGGCATGCACCACCCCCTCGGCACCGCGAATCACGATGATCGGGTTCTTGCCGACCTGCAGGGTCAGGTAGTTGCCCTTGGTCGGGATTTCGCAGGTCATGCCGGCGATCAGCCACTCTTTCTGAAAGATCTCCTGCATGTCGATATCGAACAGCCGGTCGTCGGAGTAGAACGGCTGCGGCAGTGAGAACGTGCGCTCACGTTCCTGCAGCATTTGGGCGGTGGCCTTGCGTGCGGGTTCCAGCGGATCGCCCAGGCTGATTTTTGCGGTGACGTCCATCGATTGAGTCCTCATGGCCATTCTGTGTGGCCGGCGAATAGTGGCTGATACGGTTGCTACGCAAGACACAAACAGTGTTTATCTGTTGAGGCGAGTGTGGGGCTGCCGCCGCCCAGAACCTTATCCACGAGCGACATGGCCCACTCTGTTCCCGACGCTCAACCCCCGGTAACAAGGGGCTGGTCGCGATAAGCATGTGAATGTCGCAGATAGGTAAATGGTCGGTCGGCGCTATACGCAGAATCGCCAACATGAGGCCGGTAGTCGGCCGTGGAGATCAGCATGTCCAACAGCTTCCTGAACCCGGTAACCACCCAGACCTGGGCCAATGGTCGACACATTGTCCGTTGCGTCAAAGTCATCCAGGAAACCTGGGACGTGCGCACCTTCTGCTTCATGGCCGACCAGCCAATCATGTTCTTCTTCAAACCGGGGCAGTTTGTCACCCTGGAGCTGGAAATCGACGGCCAGCCGATCATGCGTTCGTACACCATCTCCAGCTCGCCTTCGGTGCCTTACAGCTTCTCGGTAACCATCAAGCGGGTGCCGGGCGGCAAGGTCTCCAACTGGCTGCACGACACCCTGCATGAAGGCCAGGAGCTGGCGGTGCACGGGCCGGTCGGGCTGTTCAACGCGATGGACTTCACCGCACCGAAAGTGCTCTACCTCAGCGGTGGCGTCGGCATTACCCCGGTGATGTCGATGGCGCGCTGGTTCTACGACACCAACGGCAATGTCGACATGGTGTTTATCCACAGCGCCCGTTCGCCCAAGGACATCATCTATCACCGCGAACTGGAGCACATGGCCTCGCGGATCGATAACTTCAGTCTGCACCTGATTTGCGAAAAGCACGGCCTGGGCGAGCCCTGGGCCGGGTATCGGGGTTACCTGAACCATAAGATGCTCGAACTGATGGCGCCGGATTTCCTCGAGCGGGAAGTGTTCTGCTGCGGTCCGACGCCGTACATGAATGCGGTCAAGCGCCTGCTGGAGGCCGCTGGCTTCGACATGACGCGCTACCACGAGGAATCCTTCGGCGCCACACCACCAGAAGCGCGTGCCGATGCGGTGGAGCAAGCCGAACAGGCAGCCGATGCCCCGGAAATCGACATCGCCGACCTGCACCAGGTGGAGTTCACCGCGTCTGGCAAGAGCATCCGCGTGGCCCCGGGAGAAACCGTGCACGCGGCGGCGGCCAAGCTTGGCCTGCTGATTCCCAAGGCCTGCGGCATGGGCATTTGCGGGACCTGCAAGGTGATGAAGCTGGGCGGTGAGGTGGAGATGGACCACAACGGCGGGATCACCGAGGAAGACGAGGCCGAAGGGTTCATCCTGTCGTGCTGCAGCGTGCCGAAGGGCGACGTGCGCATCGAATTCTGATACGGCAACCTGTAGGAGCGAGCTTGCTCGCGATGGACGTCAACGGTAACGCTGGCGTCCTGATGCCCCGCGTTGTTCTGTCGTCCTTCGCGAGCGAGCTCGCTCCTACAGGGATCGCGTTTTTTCAGTCAACGAATAGGTCGGGCATCAGCTTTTCTTTGCTCCCAGGCTCAAACCGGTAATGCTCGAAATCGCTCACACCGTTTTCGCGCAAAATCTCTTCATCAATCAACAAACGCCCAGTCAGGCTGCGCGCGCTGCTGCTCAAGATGACATGGGCGGCGTCGGCCATGATCGCAGGCAGGCGTGCATGCTTGAACGATTCCCTGGAGCCCAGCTGAAACTCGATGGCCGCCGTGGCAATCATGGTCTGCGGCCATAACGAGTTGACGCTGATGCCATGGTTCTGGAATTCCTCGCTCATGCCCAGGGTCAGCATGCTCATGCCGTACTTGGTCACGGTGTAGGGGCTGTACTGGGCAAACCACTGAGTCGCCAGGTTCAACGGCGGCGAGAGGTTGAGGATGTGCCCGGCGGATTTTTTCAGATAGGGCAGGGCGGCTTGGCTGCACAGCAGCACCGCACGGGTGTTGATCTGGTGCATCAGGTCGAAGCGCTTGAGTTCGATGTGGGCAACGCCGGTGAGCTTGATCGCCCCGGCGTTGTTGACCAGCGCATCAATCGCGCCGAAGTGTTGATTGGCCTTGGCCAGTGCCTGGCGCACCGCCTCTTCATCGCGCACATCCACCTGCAGGGGCAGGGCCTTGCCGCCCGCGGCTTCCACTTCCTCGGCCACGCTGAAGATGGTCCCGGGTAGTTTGGCGTGGGGTTGCGCGCTTTTCGCGGCAATCACGATATTGGCCCCGTCCCTGGCGGCACGCAGTGCAATTTCACGGCCGATACCACGACTGGCGCCGGTGATGAAGAGGGTTTTGCCTTGAAGTGACATGCGCATGCTCCTGCTTATTGTTATGTGAGCGTAAGGGCTCGACAGACAATGTAGACGAAGTATTCAGGCGCGAACGGTCAGGTTGTGGGGCTTTTTGTAGGCGCGAGCTTGCTCGCGATGGACGTTAACGAAAACGCGTGATTTCAGGATGAACACAGCGTCTTCAAGTCCATCGCGAGCGGGCTTGCTCCTACAGGGGGGAGGTTAGTGAGACATCACGTCGCGAATGTCCGCAGCCAGTTCCCGCACCCGCTCTTCCTCGGTGTCCCAGGAGCACATGAAGCGTGCGCCGCCCTTGCCGATGAAGGTGTAGAAGCGCCAGCCCTTGGCGGTCAAGGCAGCGATGGCCGGTTCCGAGAGTTGCAGGAATACGCCATTGGCCTGTACCGGGAACATCAGTTCGACGCCCGGAATGTCGCTGACCAGTTCTGCCAGCAGTTGTGCGCAGTAGTTGGCGTGGCGGGCGTGCTTGAGCCAGGCATCGTGTTCCAGCAGGCCGACCCAAGGCGCTGAGAGGAAGCGCATTTTCGATGCCAGTTGCCCAGCCTGTTTGCAGCGGTAGTCGAAGTCTTCGGCCAGTTTCTGGTTGAAGAACAGAATCGCCTCGCCCACCGCCATGCCGTTTTTCGTGCCGCCAAAACACAGCACGTCGACCCCGGCTTTCCAGGTCAGGTCGGCTGGCGAGCAATCGAGGAACGCGCAGGCGTTGGAAAAACGTGCGCCGTCCATGTGCAGGTTCAAGCCCAGCTCTTTGCAGGTGGCGCTGATGGCGCGGATTTCTTCTGGGGTGTAGACGCTGCCGACTTCAGTGGCCTGGGTCAGGGTCACGACCCGCGGCTTGGGGTAGTGGATGTCCTGGCGCTTGAGGGCGATCTCGCGGATCGACTCCGGGGTCAGCTTGCCGTTTTCAGTGCGCGCGGTGAGCAGCTTGGAGCCGTTGGAGAAAAATTCCGGGGCGCCACATTCGTCGGTTTCGACGTGGGCGGTTTCCGAGCAGATCACGCTGTGGTAACTCTGGCACAACGACGACAGGGCCAGGGAGTTGGCGGCGGTGCCGTTGAAGGCGAAGAACACTTCGCAGTCGGTTTCGAACAGTTTGCGGAAGTAGTCCGAGGCGCGGGCAGTCCACTCATCGTCGCCATAGGCGCGCTGGTGGCCCTGGTTGGCCTGCTCCATGGCCGCCCAGGCTTCGGGGCAGATGCCGGAATAGTTGTCGCTGGCGAATTGTTGGCTCTTATCGGTCATGGCCGGCTTCCGTGGTCGAGGCGCTTATGGTGAAGCGGCTCGTGGTCAATGAGGGTGCGCACTTTAGCGAAGATCATCCGCAGAGCACACGCGATGTGTCTGTCAGAAAGCTACACAGTCGAGGGGTAATTATGCACGTGACGCAGCGTGACGGTGCACTCGATCTGCTCAAATGGTTGGCACTGTTGAGCATGGTCCTCGATCACCTGCGTTATGTCGGCGGGTCGCTCGATATGCTCTATGTGCCGGGGCGCCTGGCGTTTCCCTGGTTCTGCCTGGCAATGGCGGTCAACCTGGCACGCACGCCGGCAGCGGCGACCGGCGGTCAGTGGCGCTACCTGGGGTGGTTGCTGCTGTTTAGCCTGGTCAGTGAAATTCCCTACCGCCTGTTTATTCCCGACCCTGACGTGCTGAACGTGTTGCCCACGCTGGCGCTGGGGTTGCTGGTTGCGCGTGGCTGGTTGCACCAGGACCTGCAATCGCGGGGCCTGGGGCTGGTTGCGTTGCTGCTGGCGACGCTGTTCAGTGAGCGACTGATGTTTGGCGTTTTTGGGGTGTTGCTGCCGTTGGCGACCTTGCTGGTGATTCGTCGACCCTGGTACTGGTCCGTGTTGCCGGGGCTGGTCTGCCTGGCGGCGAATCAATGGCAGGTGCTGTTTTACGCCGCGCGGTTGGGTCATGGTGCAGCCGTCCTCGGCATTGCCGTTTGTCTGATTGCGCCATTGCTGGGTCTGGTCTTGTTGCGACATACCAGACATCTCAAGCCACCGCCGATGCGCCGTTGGGCGTATGCCTTGTATCCGCTACATTTTCTGCTTCTGTTACTCGTCCGCAGTATCGCCGCATAACCGTGTGTGTTGATCTTGTGACCGAGTACGACGTGTCCATTTCAGCCCATGTCGTAAACGCACCTTTGCGTGGCGTCCGTAGGCATTTGACCGGTCTGCGCCGGTCATACCATCGCATCAAAGGGCACTGCCGCCAGGTCGGTGCCTCACCAAGACAAAATGGCGCACCACCGCCGCTGGGAGAGACGCGATGTTCAGCAAGCAAGACCAGATCCAGGGTTACGACGATGCACTGCTGGCGGCGATGAATGCCGAGGAGCAACGCCAGGAAGATCACATCGAGCTGATCGCGTCAGAGAACTACACCAGCAAGCGTGTCATGCAAGCACAAGGCAGTGGCCTGACCAACAAATACGCCGAAGGTTATCCGGGCAAGCGTTACTACGGTGGCTGCGAGCACGTGGATAAAGTCGAAGCGCTGGCCATCGAGCGCGCCAAGCAACTGTTCGGCGCCGACTACGCCAACGTCCAGCCGCACTCCGGCTCCTCGGCCAACAGCGCGGTGTACCTGGCCCTGATCCAGGCGGGCGACACCATCCTGGGCATGAGCCTGGCCCACGGTGGTCACTTGACCCACGGTGCCAAGGTGTCGTCCTCGGGCAAGCTGTACAACGCCGTGCAGTACGGCATCGACACCAAGACCGGCCTGATCGACTACGACGAGGTCGAGCGCCTGGCTGTCGAGTGCCAGCCGAAGATGATCGTCGCCGGCTTCTCGGCCTACTCCAAGACCCTCGACTTCCCACGCTTTCGGCAGATTGCCGACAAGGTCGGTGCGCTGCTGTTCGTCGACATGGCCCACGTTGCCGGCCTGGTCGCTGCCGGCCTGTACCCTAATCCACTGCCGTACGCCGACGTAGTCACCACCACCACCCACAAGACCCTGCGCGGTCCGCGTGGCGGCCTGATCCTGTGCAAGTCCAACGAAGCAATCGAGAAGAAGCTCAACGCCGCCGTGTTCCCCGGCGCCCAGGGCGGCCCGCTGATGCACGTGATTGCCGGCAAGGCCGTGTGCTTCAAGGAAGCGCTGGAGCCAGGCTTCAAGGCTTATCAGCAACAAGTGATCGACAACGCCCAGGCCATGGCCAGCGTGTTTATCAAACGTGGCTACGATGTAGTGTCCGGCGGCACCGACAATCACCTGTTCCTGGTCAGCCTGATCCGCCAGGGGCTTACCGGCAAAGACGCCGACGCCGCCCTGGGCCGTGCGCACATCACGGTTAACAAGAACGCGGTGCCGAATGACCCGCAGTCGCCGTTTGTCACTTCCGGCCTGCGCATTGGCACCCCGGCGGTCACCACCCGCGGCTTCAAAGTGAGCCAGTGCGTCACGCTGGCCGGCTGGATCTGCGACATCCTCGACAACCTCGGCGATGCCGATGTCGAGGCCAATGTCGCCCAGCAGGTTTCGGCCCTGTGCGCTGACTTCCCGGTTTATCGCTGAGTGCGGTTTTTGGAGTAATGACTATGCAACGCTACTCAGGCTTCGGCCTTTTCAAGCACTCCCTCAGCCACCACGAAAACTGGCAGCGCATGTGGCGCACGCCGACCCCGAAAAAAGTCTACGACGTGGTCATCGTCGGCGGTGGCGGGCATGGTCTGGCGACCGCCTACTACCTGGCCAAGGAGCACGGCATCACCAACGTGGCCGTGGTCGAGAAAGGCTGGCTGGGTGGCGGTAACACCGCGCGCAACACCACCATCGTGCGCTCCAACTACCTGTGGGACGAGTCGGCGCACCTCTACGAACACGCGATGAAACTCTGGGAAGGTTTGTCCCAGGACCTCAACTACAACGTGATGTTCTCCCAGCGTGGCGTCTACAACCTGTGCCACACCCTGCAGGACATTCGTGACTCCGAGCGTCGGGTCAGCGCCAACCGCCTCAACGGCGTCGACGGCGAATTGCTCAACGCCAAGCAGGTCGCCGACGAGATTCCGTACCTGGACTGCTCGAAGAACACTCGCTACCCGGTGATGGGCGCGACCGTCCAGCGTCGCGGCGGTGTGGCCCGTCACGATGCCGTGGCCTGGGGCTTTGCCCGGGCCGCCGACGCCCTCGGCGTGGACCTGATCCAGCAGACCGAAGTGATCGGCTTTCGCAAGGAAAACGGCGTGTGCATCGGCGTCGAAACCAACAAGGGCTTCATCGGCGCCAAGCGCGTTGGTGTGGTGACCGCCGGTAACTCCGGGCACATGGCCAAGCTCGCCGGCTTCCGCCTGCCCATCGAATCGCACCCGCTGCAAGCGCTGGTGTCCGAGCCGATCAAGCCGATTATCGACAGCGTGATCATGTCCAACGCGGTGCACGGTTACATCAGCCAGTCCGACAAGGGCGACCTGGTGATCGGCGCCGGTATCGACGGCTACAACGGCTACGGCCAGCGCGGTTCGTACCCGGTGATCGAGCACACCATCCAGGCCATCGTCGAAATGTTCCCGGTGCTGTCGCGGGTGCGCATGAACCGCCAGTGGGGCGGCATCGTCGACACCACGCCGGATGCCTGCCCGATCATTTCCAAGACCCCGGTGCCGAACATGTTCTTCAACTGCGGTTGGGGCACCGGTGGCTTCAAGGCCACGCCGGGTTCGGGCAACGTGTTTGCGGCGAGCCTGGCCAAGGGTGAAATGCACCCGCTGGCGGCGCCTTTCTCCATCGACCGGTTCCACAACGGTGCGCTGATCGACGAACACGGCGCTGCGGCCGTCGCCCACTAACAGGAGAAATTTCCTATGTTGCATATCTTCTGTCCTCACTGCGGCGAACTGCGCTCCGAAGAGGAATTCCACGCATCGGGCCAGGCGCATATCCCGCGTCCACTGGATCCGAACACCTGCACCGACGAGGAGTGGGGTGATTACCTGTTCTTCCGTGACAACCCCCGTGGCCTGCACCACGAACTCTGGGATCACGTCGCCGGCTGCCGCCAGTACTTCAACGTCACCCGCGACACCGTGACCTACGAGATTCTCGAAACCTACAAGATCGGCAGCAAGCCGCAGTTCACCGACAAGACTGAAAGTCCGAAAGCGGCCGCGCAGGCTCTGGGAGCGAAGGTATGAGCCAGATCAATCGCCTGTCCAACGGTGGACGGATCGACCGCAACAAAGTCCTCAGCTTCACGTTCAACGGCCAGGTGTACAAGGGCTTTGAAGGTGATTCCCTGGCCGCGGCCCTGCTGGCCAACGGTGTCGACATCATCGGTCGCAGCTTCAAGTATTCGCGGCCACGCGGGATCTTCGCCGCCGGTGCCGAAGAGCCGAACGCGGTGCTGCAGATCGGCGCCACCGAAGCCACCCAGATCCCCAACGTGCGTGCCACCCAACAGGCGCTGTACCAGGGCCTGGTCGCCACCAGCACCAACGGCTGGCCCAGCGTGAACAACGACATGATGGGGATTCTCGGCAAGGTCGGCGGCAAGCTGATGCCGCCGGGTTTCTACTACAAAACCTTCATGTACCCGCAATCGTTCTGGATGACGTACGAGAAGTACATCCGCAAGGCCGCTGGCCTGGGTCGCTCGCCGACCGAAAACGATCCGGACACCTACGACTACATGAACCAGCACTGCGACGTGCTGGTCGTCGGTGCCGGCCCCGCTGGCCTGGCCGCGGCACTGGCGGCTGCACGCAGCGGGGCGCGGGTGATCCTCGCCGATGAACAGGAAGAGTTCGGCGGCAGCCTGCTCGACTCCCGTGAAAGCCTCGACGGCAAGCCGGCCGCCGAATGGGTCGCCAGCGTCATCGCTGAACTGAAAGACACCCCGGACGTGCTGCTGTTGCCGCGCGCCACGGTCAACGGTTACCACGACCATAACTTCCTGACCATTCACGAGCGCCTCACCGACCACCTCGGCGACCGCGCTCCGATCGGCCAGGTGCGCCAGCGCATCCACCGGGTTCGCGCCAAGCGCGTGGTGCTGGCGACCGGCGCGTGCGAGCGGCCGCTGGTCTACGGCAACAACGACGTGCCGGGCAACATGCTGGCCGGTGCGGTCTCCACCTACGTGCGCCGCTATGGCGTCGCACCGGGCAAGAAGCTGGTCCTGAGCACCAACAACGATCACGCCTATCGCGTGGCCCTGGATTGGCTCGATGCCAGCCTGCAAGTGGTGGCCATCGCCGATGCCCGCAGCAACCCACGCGGTGCGCTGGTGGAAGAAGCCCGGGCCAAGGGCATCCGCATCCTGACCGGCAGCGCGGTGATCGAAGCCCGTGGCAGCAAGCACGTGACCGCTGCTCGTGTGGCCGCGATCGACGTCAAGGCGCACACCGTGACCAGCCCGGGCGAATGGCTCGAGTGCGACCTGGTGGCCAGTTCCGGCGGCTACAGCCCGGTGGTTCACCTGGCGTCGCACTTGGGCGGCAAGCCGACCTGGCGTGAGGACATCCTCGGTTTTGTCCCGGGTGAAGCACCGCAGAAACGCGTGTGTGTCGGCGGTATCAACGGTGTCTATGGCCTCGGCGATTCCCTGGCCGATGGTTTTGAAGGGGGCGCTCGCGCCGCTGCCGAAGCCGGGTTCCAGAGCGTCGAGGGCGTATTGCCCAAAGCCCTGAGCCGCCATGAAGAGCCGACCCTGGCGCTGTTCCAGGTGCCCCACGAAAAGACCACTGCACGGGCGCCGAAGCAATTTGTCGACCTGCAGAACGATGTCACCGCGGCGGCCATCGAACTGGCCACCCGCGAGGGTTTCGAGTCGGTCGAGCACGTCAAGCGCTACACCGCACTGGGCTTCGGCACCGACCAGGGCAAGCTGGGTAACGTCAATGGCCTGGCCATCGCGGCCCGCTCGCTCAACGTGACCATCCCACAGATGGGCACCACCATGTTCCGCCCCAACTACACGCCGGTGACATTCGGCGCGGTAGCCGGTCGTCACTGTGGGCACATTTTCGAGCCGGTGCGGTATACCGCGCTGCATCAATGGCACCTGAAAAACGGCGCCGAGTTCGAAGACGTCGGGCAGTGGAAGCGTCCCTGGTACTTCCCGAAAAACGGTGAAGACCTGCATGCCGCGGTCAAGCGCGAATGCCTGGCGGTGCGCGAAAGCGTCGGCCTGCTGGATGCCTCGACCCTGGGCAAGATCGATATTCAAGGGCCGGATGCGCGCGAATTCCTCAACCGTGTCTACACCAACGCCTGGACCAAGCTCGACGTGGGCAAGGCGCGCTACGGCCTGATGTGCAAGGAAGACGGCATGGTCTTCGACGACGGTGTGACGGCGTGCCTGGCCGACAACCATTTCGTCATGACCACCACCACCGGCGGCGCGGCTCGCGTGCTGCAGTGGCTGGAGATCTACCACCAGACCGAATGGCCTGACCTGAAGGTGTACTTCACTTCCGTGACGGACCACTGGGCCACCATGACCCTGTCCGGGCCGAACAGCCGCAAGCTGCTCAGCGAAGTCACCGACATCGACCTGGACAAGGACGGCTTCCCGTTCATGACCTGGAAAGAGGGCCTGGTGGGTGGCGTGCCGGCGCGGGTGTTCCGGATTTCCTTTACTGGTGAGCTGTCGTACGAAGTCAACGTGCAGGCCGACTACGCCATGGGTGTTTTGGAGAAGATTGTTGAGGCGGGGAAGAAGTACAACCTGACGCCATATGGCACTGAGACCATGCACGTGCTGCGCGCCGAGAAGGGTTTCATCATCGTTGGCCAGGACACCGACAGTTCGATGACCCCGGACGACCTGAACATGGGCTGGTGTGTGGGTCGCACCAAACCGTTCTCGTGGATCGGCTGGCGGGGCATGAACCGCGAAGACTGCGTGCGTGAGCAACGTAAGCAGTTGGTGGGCCTCAAGCCGATCGATCCGACCAAGTGGTTGCCGGAAGGCGCGCAGTTGGTGTTCAACACCAAGCAGGCGATCCCGATGAGCATGGTCGGTCACGTAACGTCCAGTTACCTGCACAACTCCCTGGGCTATTCGTTTGCCATGGGCGTGGTCAAAGGCGGCTTGAAGCGCATCGGTGAGCGAGTGTTCGCATCGTTGGCCGACGGCAGCGTGATCGAGGCGGAAATCGTTTCTTCGGTGTTCTTCGATCCAAAAGGTGATCGGCAGAACGTTTGATGGCCTCGAGATCTGTGGGTGGGCTACCCATCGCTAGCCTGCTAGCGATGGCGGCAGTGCCGCCACCACAGGGCCTAACAGAATTCAGCAAAGGTGCTTTATGACCGCAGCCAATGTGTACCCACAACGCCCAACCACCGGGGCCAAGGCCGAGTCGTCGTTGCATCATGCCGACCTCGCCAGCCTGGTGGGCAAGGGCCGCAAAAACGCCGGCGTGATCGTGCGTGAGAAAAAACTCCTCGGCCACCTGACCATTCGTGGCGATGGCCACGATGCCGCATTCGCCGCCGGTGTGCACAAGGCCCTGGGCATCGAATTGCCGGGTGCGTTGAGCGTCATCGTCAAGGGTGAAACCAGTCTGCAATGGATGGGGCCGGATGAATGGCTGCTGATCGTGCCGAGCGGTGAAGAGTTCGCCGCCGAGCAGAAGCTGCGTGAGGCCCTGGGTGAGTTGCACATCCAGATCGTCAACGTCAGCGGCGGCCAGCAGATCCTCGAACTGAGCGGCCCGAACGTGCGCCAGGTGCTGATGAAGTCCACCAGCTACGACGTGCACCCCAACAACTTCCCGGTGGGCAAGGCGGTGGGCACGGTGTTCGCCAAGTCGCAACTGGTGATCCGCCACACCGCAGAAGACACCTGGGAACTGCTGATCCGTCGTAGCTTCTCGGATTACTGGTGGTTGTGGTTGCAGGACGCGGCGGCCGAGTACGGGCTTAGCGTCCAGGCTTGATGAAAACCTGTAGGAGCGAGAGCTTGCTCGCGATGAACCCAAGGACGACGCGTTCTTTCTGATTCAACGCGTTGCCTTGAAGTCCATCGCGAGCAAGCTCGCTCCTACAGGAAGGCAGCTTCATCCACCGATTTCACAGGAGTCACCGCACTATGAGCCGCGCCCCAGACACATGGATTCTGACCGCCGACTGCCCCAGCGTCCTCGGCACCGTGGACGCGGTGACCCGCTTTCTGTTCGAGCAGGGCTGCTACGTCACCGAGCACCACTCCTTCGATGACCGGCTCTCGGGGCGTTTTTTCATTCGTGTGGAGTTTCGCCAGCCCGATGGATTCGACGAGCAGTCGTTCCGCGCCGGCCTGGCTGAGCGTGGTGAAGCCTTCGGGATGATTTTCGAGCTGACCCCGCCGCACCACCGGCCGAAAGTGGTGATCATGGTTTCCAAGGCCGATCACTGCCTCAACGATCTGCTCTACCGCCAACGTATCGGCCAGTTGTCGATGGACGTGGCGGCGGTGGTCTCCAACCACCCGGACCTCAAGCCCCTGGCCGACTGGCACGGCATTCCGTATTACCACTTCCCCCTCGACCCCAACGACAAGCCCTCGCAGGAGCGCCAGGTGTGGCAGGTGATCGAGGAGTCCGGTGCCGAACTGGTGATCCTTGCGCGCTACATGCAAGTGCTGTCGCCGGAACTGTGCCGCAAGCTCGACGGCAAGGCGATCAACATCCACCACTCGTTGCTGCCCGGTTTCAAGGGGGCCAAACCCTATCACCAGGCTTACAACAAGGGGGTGAAGCTGGTCGGCGCCACGGCGCACTACATCAACAACGACCTGGACGAAGGCCCGATCATTGCCCAGGGCGTGGAGGCGGTGGATCACAGCCATTACCCCGAAGACCTGATTGCCAAGGGGCGGGATATCGAAGGCCTGACCCTGGCCCGTGCGGTGGGTTATCACATTGAGCGGCGAGTGTTTTTGAACGCCAATCGCACGGTCGTTCTTTAGATCGTCATCGCGGGCTTGCCCGCGATGAGGCCCCTACAAGCAACACAGAAACAGCATCTGTACCCGAGCACTTAACGCGCTGCCTGTCTGGGCAACGCGGTTTCATAAAAACAACAGCGAGGTGAAAGCATGTCTGGCAATCGTGGTGTGGTGTATCTCGGCGCGGGCAAGGTCGAAGTACAGAAAATCGACTATCCGAAAATGCAGGACCCGCGCGGCCGCAAGATCGAGCACGGGGTGATCCTGCGCGTGGTCTCCACCAACATCTGTGGTTCCGACCAGCACATGGTGCGCGGTCGCACCACGGCCCAGACCGGGCTGGTGCTGGGGCACGAGATCACCGGGGAGGTGATCGAGAAGGGCAGCGACGTCGAGAACCTGAAAATCGGCGACCTGGTCTCGGTACCGTTCAACGTGGCTTGCGGGCGCTGCCGTTCCTGCAAGGAAATGCACACCGGCGTGTGCCTGAGCGTGAACCCGGCTCGCCCGGGCGGCGCCTACGGTTATGTCGACATGGGCGACTGGACCGGTGGCCAGGCCGAGTACGCCATGGTGCCGTACGCTGACTTCAACCTGCTGAAACTGCCGGATCGCGACCGGGCGATGGAAAAAATTCGCGACCTGACCTGCCTCTCCGACATCCTACCGACCGGTTATCACGGCGCCGTTACAGCCGGCGTTGGCCCGGGCAGCACTGTGTATGTGGCCGGCGCCGGCCCCGTCGGCCTGGCGGCTGCCGCTTCGGCGCGCTTACTGGGCGCCGCGGTGGTGATCATCGGTGACGTCAACCCGATCCGCCTGGCGCACGCCAAGGCCCAGGGTTTCGAAATCGCCGACCTGTCCCTCGATACCCCGCTGCACGAACAGATCGCTGCCTTGTTGGGCGAGCCGGAAGTGGATTGCGCCGTCGATGCCGTTGGCTTCGAAGCGCGCGGTCACGGCCATGCCGGGGTCAAGCACGAAGCCCCGGCCACCGTGCTCAACTCCTTGATGGGCGTGGTGCGGGTCGCCGGCAAGATCGGTATTCCGGGGCTGTACGTCACTGAAGATCCAGGGGCGGTGGATGCGGCGGCCAAGATGGGCAGCCTGAGCATTCGTTTTGGCCTGGGCTGGGCCAAATCCCACAGCTTCCACACCGGCCAGACCCCGGTGATGAAGTACAACCGCCAGTTGATGCAGGCGATCATGTGGGACCGTATCCACATTGCCGACATCGTCGGTGTGGAAGTGATCAGCCTGGATGACGCACCCCGTGGCTACGGCGAGTTCGATGCGGGCGTGCCGAAGAAGTTTGTGATCGATCCGCACAAGTTGTTCAGTGCGGCTTAAGGCCTGGCGCAGGGCAAAAGGACGACCTCGGGTCGTCCTTTTTTATGGGCGTTAAAGCGTCCTGAGAAGACCCGGCGCGGTCCTTGAGATGAAAGGAAAGGCAGTCACGGAACAATAACCGGTGGTTTTCAGTCAAAATGCCAGCTTTGCGCCCGCTTGAGGGCATTTTTGAAGGTTCAGGAGTTTTTCAATGAAGATTTCACGCGGTTTTGCTTTGGCTTCGCTCATGACATTGGCCGCCAGCCCGGTCTTCGCCGGTTTCAGCCTGAACGACGTGGCCGGTGCTGTGTCTGGCATGCAGGGTGGCGACAAGGCCGCTGCCGCCGCGCCGACTTCGCAGACCGCAGGTCTGTTGAGCGCCCTGAGTGCCCTGGACGTCAAGCCAGAACAAGCCATTGGCGGCACCAGCGCGATGCTGGGCCTGGCCAAGAACACGTTGAGCGCCAGCGACTATTCCGAGCTGGCCAAGAGCGTGCCGGGCATCGACAAGCTCTCCGGTGGCAGCGGTAACCTGGGCGCCCTGGCGGGCATGCTGGGTTCGTCCGGCAAGGCCGCGGGCCTGGAAAATGCCCTGGGTAACGTCAAGGACACCAACGACCTGAACACCGCGTTCAGCGCGCTGGGCATGGACAGCGGCATGGTCGGCCAGTTTGCCCCGATCCTGCTGCAGTACCTGGGCCAGCAAGGCGTTGGCGGCACCCTGCTCAAGAGCCTGGGCAGCATCTGGGGCGTCTGACCGCGTCTCACTCACGCCCGGCGCGCAAGGCGTCGATGCGTGCATCCTTGTCGATCCAGAGCTGGTTGACCCAGTTCTGGACGCTTTGGCGAAACAGCGGATCGTTTTCGTAGTCGCCCTGCCACAACGCCGGATCCAGTTCACGGGTCTGGATGTCGATGATCACCCGCGGCACCGCACCGCTGATCAAATCCCAGAACCCCGGAATCTTCTCCTGTGGATAGACCACGGTGACGTCGAGCATGGCGTCCAGTTGATCGCCCATGGCCGCCAGCACAAACGCCACGCCGCCGGCCTTGGGGTTGAGCAGGTGCCTGAAGGGGGATTGCTGGGCGTTGCGCTTGGCCGGGGTGAAACGGGTGCCTTCCAGGTAGTTGACCACTGTCACCGGCTGACGCTTGAACAGTTCGCACGCGGCCCGGGTAATCGCCAGGTCCTGGCCACGCCGTTCCGGGTGCCTGGCCAGGAAGGCCTTGCTGTAGCGCTTCATGAACGGGTAATCCAGCGCCCACCAGGCCAGACCCAGGAAAGGCACCCAGATCAGTTCCTTTTTCAGGAAGAACTTGAAGAACGGCGTGCGTCGGTTGAGGGTCTGGATCAGGGCCGGGATATCGACCCAGGATTGGTGGTTGCTGACCACCAGGTAAGAGGTGTCGACCCGCAGGCCTTCGCCCCCGCGAATGTCCCAGCGGGTGGGGATGCAGCAGGCGAAAATCAGCTTGTCGATTTGCGCCCAGGTCTCGGCGATCCACATCACCGCCCCGCTCGCGGCGTCACGGTAGCGGCCGGGCAGGACCCGTTTGAGCAGGGCGAACACCAGCAGGGGGCCGATCAGGACCAGGGTGTTGAGTAACAGCAGCAGGGTGACGAAACAGCCGGTGAGCAGGCGGCGCATAAGTAACTCTTGAAAGCATTTGGGCGGGCCATGATAAGCAGCTTCGAGGCGCAGGCCAAATCTGCGGGCTGACGAATGTTTCACCTTTGCGCGGGTATGCTGCGCCAGATGATCGGGTCTTAGGGGTGTTCTCGCTTGCCCGCGATGGTGTTTCGAAGAGCGAACGAATTGCTGACAGACTGTCTAAAATCCCGCGGCTCACTCCTCAAGGGAATCCACGACGTGAAATCTATCCTCGCACTGTTATCCCTCCTGGCCCTGCCGGTCATGGCCGCCGAGCCGACCCTGTATGGCCGTTACGAATACATCCAGCTGCCGGAGATCGGCGGTGAAGTGCTCAAGGCGAAGATGGACACTGGCGCGCTGACAGCCTCGCTGTCGGCCAAGGACATCGAAACCTTCACCCGCGATGGCGAGGAGTGGGTGCGTTTTCGCCTGGCCACCAAGGACGCCAGCAATAAGGTCTACGAGCACAAGGTCGCGCGCATCAGCAAGATCAAGAGCCGCGCTGAAGAAGACGAGGACGACCAGGAAGTGGCCGCGCCCACCAAGCGTCCGGTGGTCGACCTGGAACTGTGCCTGGGCGACGTCAAGCGCACCGTCGAGGTCAACCTCACCGACCGCAGCAGCTTCAACTACCCACTGCTGATCGGCGCCAAGGCGCTGCGCGAGTTTGGCGCGGCGGTGAACCCGGCACGCCGGTTCACGGCTGACAAGCCGGACTGTTGAGGCCACCGCTAGCGGCGACTTTTCAGCGGTTTCTTACAGGTAGGGCCGACAAGGTCCTACGGGTTTGAGCGCTGGGTAACACTTGTCAGATTGACGTCGATGACACCGTGGGGCACCGTTCGCCCACTTAACTGTCGGGCCCGGATGGCATGCCTCATATTCTGATTGTCGAAGACGAAGCGGCGATTGCCGATACCTTGGTGTTTGCCTTGCAAGGCGAGGGTTTCACCACCACTTGGGTGAGCCTGGGGGGCGCCGCCCTTGAGCATCAGCGGGCGACCCCCGCCGACCTGGTCATTCTCGACATCGGTCTGCCGGACATCAGCGGTTTTGAAACCTGCAGGCAGTTGCGCCGGTTCAGCGAAGTGCCGGTGATGTTCCTCAGCGCCCGCGACGGCGAGATCGATCGGGTGGTGGGCCTGGAGATCGGTGCCGACGACTATGTGGTCAAGCCGTTCAGCCCACGGGAAGTGGCGGCGCGGGTGCGGGCGATCCTCAAGCGCATGGCGCCACGGCCGGGGATCGAATCCACCCGTGCGTTGTTCCAGATGGACAGCGAACGCGTGCTGATCACCTATCGCGGCCAACCACTGAGCCTGACCCGGCATGAGTACCGCTTGTTGCAGTGTCTGCTGGAACAGCCGGAGCGGGTCTTCAGTCGCGAACAACTGCTCGACGCGCTGGGCATCGCCAGCGATGCCGGGTACGAGCGCAGCATCGACAGCCACATCAAGAGCGTGCGCGCCAAGCTGCGGCTGGTAGCGGCCAATGCCGAGCCGATCCAGACCCACCGTGGCCTCGGCTACAGCTACAGCCCAGGGACCAGTTGATGCCGTTGGCGATCCGGATCTTCCTGGTCTATGTGCTGTTTGTCGGCCTGACCGGTTACTTTGTGCTCAACACGGTGATGGAAGAAATCCGTCCTGGCGTGCGTCAGTCCACCGAAGAGACCCTGGTGGACACCGCCAACCTGATGGCCGAGATCCTGCGCGACGACTTCAAGGCCGGGACCCTCAATCAGAACCGTTGGCCCGAGCTGCTCAAGGCCTACGGCGAGCGGCAGCCGGGGGCGAGTATCTGGGGCCTGGCGAAGAACCAGGTCAACCATCGCATCTACGTGACCGACGCCAAAGGCGTGGTGGTGCTGGACTCCAGCGCCCGTGCCGTGGGCCAGGATTACTCGCGCTGGAACGATGTGTACCTGACCCTGCGCGGTGAATACGGCGCGCGCTCGACCCGCAGCGATCCCGACGACGCCAGTTCTTCGGTGATGCACGTGGGGGCGCCGATTCGCGACAACGGGCAGATCATTGGCGTGGTCACCGTGGCCAAGCCCAACAGCTCGCTGCAGCCTTACGTCGACCGCACCGAGCGCCGTTTGCTCGGCTACGGCGCGGGCTTGATCGGCCTCGGCCTGCTGTTCGGGGCGGCATTGTCGTGGTGGTTGAGTGTGGCGCTGCGGCGCTTGACTGCGTATGCCCAGGCGGTCAGCGAAGGGCGCCGGGCCGAGCTGCCGCACTACCGTGGCGGTGAGCTTGCGCAACTGGCCACGGCGGTCGAACACATGCGCACGCAACTGGAAGGCAAGGCGTATGTGGAGCGTTATGTGCACACCTTGACCCACGAATTGAAGAGCCCGCTGGCGGCGATTCGTGGCGCGGCCGAACTGTTGCAGGACGAGATGCCGGCCACCCAGCGCCAGCGTTTCGTCAGCAACATCGACACTGAAAGCGCGCGTATGCAGCAGTTGATCGAGCGCCTGTTGAACCTGGCCCAGGTCGAGCAGCGGCAAACCCTTGAGGAGCGGGTGCAGGTACCGTTGGCGGCCTTGGTCGATGAGTTGCTCGAAACCCAACAGGCGCGCATCGAGCGCAAACAGCTGCGCATCGAGACACAGATCGCCGCCGACCTGGCGCTGTCAGGCGAAGCCTTTCTGTTGCGCCAGGCGCTGGCTAACCTGCTGGAGAACGCCCTGGATTTCACCCCGTCCCACGGCGTCCTGCGTTTTAGCGCACAGCGGCGGGGAGAGCAGGTCGAGTTCAGTCTGTTCAACCAGGCCGACCCGATTCCCGATTACGCCCTGGGCCGCCTGAGCGAGCGTTTCTACTCACTGCCACGGCCTGACAGTGGACGTAAAAGCACCGGGCTGGGGCTCAATTTTGTGGAAGAGGTGGTGAAGTTGCATGGGGGAACACTGCGGGTTGGGAATGTACCCGATGGGGTTGAGGTGACGCTGCACCTACCGTAGCCGCTGCCGAACGCAGGCTGCGCCAGCGGCTACAGATACCGGTTCTCCACACACTCTGCATATTCGCTCCATAAAACCCACACACGGGCCTTGCAGACTCTCCCTCATTCGAACAGGGAGAACTTCCATGAACCGCTGTCTGGCCATAAAACTCGGGGCGATTGCCCTATTGATTCTGTTGTTGCTGATTCCCTTGCTGATGATCAGCGGCATGATCTTCGACCGTCAGCAACTGCGTGATGGCGTGCTCGACGACATCGCCCGCAGTTCCAGCTACCGCCAGCAACTGACCGGACCGCTGCTGGTGGTGCCGTACCGCAAGGCGGTGCGCACCTGGAAGCTCAACGAAAAAACCAACAAGCGTTACCAGGAAACCAGCCAGGAGCGCGGTCGTTTGTATTTCCTGCCGGAGCGTTTCGAACTCGATGGCCAGGTGCAAACCGAACGGCGGGCCCGCGGTATCTATGAGGCGCGGCTGTTTCACGCCAACAACCGCATCAGCGGGCAGTTTTCCCTTCCCGAGCGCCTGGGCATCAAGGAAGACTTCATCGACTACCAGTTCGACCAGCCGTACCTGGCAGTGGGCATCAGCGATATTCGCGGCATCGAAAACGCCTTGCAGTTGGAGCTTGACGGCCAGCGCCTGGACTTCGACCCGGGAACCCAGGAGGACTGGCTGGGGGAAGGCGTACACGTGATGCTCGCACCACTGGATACCCGCAAAGCCAATGAGCTGCAGTTCGGTTTTGACCTGCGCCTGCAGGGTACCGGGCAATTGCAGATTACCCCGGTGGGCAGGACCAGCCAGGTCAAGCTGCAAGCCGACTGGCCCCATCCAAGTTTCATCGGCAATTATTTGCCTGCACAGCGTGAGATCGGTGCCGCAGGTTTCAGTGCCCGCTGGCAGACCTCGTTTTTCTCCACCAACCTGGAGGAGGCACTCGGCAATTGTGTGGCCGGTGGCGGTTGTGAAGAGTTCAAGAGCCGTAACTTTGGCGTCAGCTTTATCGACCCGGTGGACCAGTACCTCAAGAGCGAGCGGGCAATCAAATACGCCTTGTTGTTTATCGTGCTGACGTTTGCCGGGTTCTTTCTCTTCGAAGTGCTCAAGGGCCTGGCGGTGCACCCGGTGCAGTACGCTCTGGTGGGGGTGGCGCTGGCGTTTTTCTACTTGTTGCTGTTGTCGCTGTCCGAGCACATCGGGTTCGCCCTGGCCTACCTGTTGTCTGCCAGTGCCTGTGTGTTGCTGATTGGTTTTTATGTGGGCCACGTGCTGCATAGCACGCTGCACGGCCTGGGTTTTTCAGCGGGGCTGGCGGCGTTGTATGGGCTGTTGTACGGACTGCTGAGCGCCGAGGATTACGCGCTGTTGATGGGCTCGTTGCTGCTGTTCGGCTTGCTCGGGGTGTTCATGGTGCTGACGCGCCGGTTGGACTGGTACGGGATTGGCCAGCGCCGCTCGGGCAAGGTCGAGGTGGTGTCGTGAGTCGCTCGTTGGGGTTGCGTGAGGAGCAACGGCAGGCGGACAACCTGGTGCGGCGGATTGCGTTGTTGTTCCCTCTGGAGCGAAGCGCGGCGTGTGGGGTCAGGCCGCGCTCCTGCGGGTCGGCTAAACCTGCGGCACGCTGGCCTGCATCGACGGACGCTGGCTGACGTCGGCGTACCAGGCGGCGAGTTGCGGCTGGGCGTCACGCCACTGCAGGTCGGGGTGACGCAGGTCCAGGTAGCCCAGGGCACAGGCGACGCTGATGGCGGCGACGTCGAAGTGGCAGCTCAGTTCGGCGATGTTGTCGGCTTCGAGCACCGCCAGGGCGCGGCGGATCTTCTCGCGCTGGGCGTCCAGCCATTGCGCCCAGTGTTTTTCCGGGGCGCGCAGGGCGAGTTCGTAGCGGATCATCACGGCGGCCTCCAGGATGCCGTCGGCCAGCGCGGCGAGGGTCAGGCGCCGCCAGCGTGCGCTGCCTTCGCGAGGGATCAGCGGGTTGCCGACGTGCTGCTGGTCGAGGTACTCGAGGATCACCCGGCTGTCGTACAGCACCGTGCCGTCGGCCAGGCGCAGGGCCGGGATCTTGCCCAACGGGTTGTCCTGGTTCAACGCGGCGTCCGGGCTGACCGGGCTCAGTTGGCTAGGTTGCAGCGCCACGCGGTTCAGTTGACCGGTTTCATGCAACAGCACCATTACTTTGCGCACAAAGGGCGAGGCGGGGTTGTGGAACAGGGTCATGCTGGGGGCGGACATGGCGGCGTCTCCGTCGGTGGCAGTGCCGCAGCATAGCGCGTTGGCCCGATAGCTCAAGCGTCACGGCTTGGACCTTTGTGGGAGCAAGCGGAGCGCCGCCCGGTTCGCTCCCACAGGGGTTAATGGCGTTGGAGTAGACCACGCAGGGCAAGAGCGGCGGGGATTCCAAGTCCCAACCAGCTCAGGCCGTCCCAGATCCCGTCACCCAACAGCGCCGAGAACAAGCCTGCGGCACTGAGCAGGGCAATCACGGTGGGTGTGGCGAAGACTTTCCAGAAGTTCGACTGACGCGGTCTCATGGGGTGCCCTCCTGGGCCACGGCCAGCGGTTTCGCAGTCTGGCGCCGGACTGTCCACAGGTACAGGCCGCTGCCGAGGACGATGAGGGTCAGCACATCGAGTACCGCCCAGAGGATTTTCATCGGCATGCCGCCGTAGTCACCGAAGTGCAGCGGCTGCGACATGCCCATGACGTCCATGTACCAGGGGCGTTCGGCGATGGCGGTGACTTCCAGGGTGCTGGCGTCGATCAGTACCGGGGTCAGCAAGTGGGAGGTCAGGTGGGTGCTGCCTTTCATGAACACCGCGTAGTGGTGTTCGCTGGAGAAACGGGTGCCGGGGAAGGCGATGAAGTCGGTTTGCATCTCGGGTGCAGCCCGCTGGGCGATCTCCAGCAACTGGCTGGCAGGCGCCAGTCGGGTCAGGGGCGGTGCCTCGCGGTAGGGTTCGATCATTGCGCCCAGGGCTTCGTTGCGCCAGGCGGCGATGAGCAGGTCGGCGCAGGCGCTGACCACCCCGGTGACGCCCACCACCAGGGCCCAAGTCAGGGTGACCACCCCGATCAGGTTGTGCAGGTCGAGCCAGCGCAGGCGCGTGGATTTATCCTGGCGCACGGTACCGAATGGCAGGCGCCGCATGAACGGCAGGTACAGCACCGTCCCGGACACGATGGCCAGCACGAACAGAAACCCCATGAACGCCAGCAGCAATTTGCCTGGCAGTCCGGCGAACAGGTCGACGTGCAGGCGCAGGATGACCATCATCAGCCCGCCGTTGGCCGACGGCATGGCCACCGGTTCGCCGGTGCGGGCGTCGAGCATGTAGGTGTGGGACAGGTTGGGTTCGGTGCCGGCAGTTTTGGCCATGATCGCGATCACGCCGTTGGGTTCGTCCTCATCCCAGCCCAGGTACTGCATGACCTCGTCGGGGCGATGAGCCTGGGCCTTGGCGACCAGCTGTTGCAGATTCAGGTGCGGGGTGTCGGCCGGCATCTGTTGCAACACGGGTGCATCGCCCAGCAGGTGCTCGATCTCATGATGAAAGATCAGCGGCAGACCGGTCAGGGCGAGCATCAGCAGAAACGCTGTGCAAATCAGGCTGGTCCAGGTGTGGATAAAGGACCAGCGGCGGATGGTTTTGCTTTTCATCGTTCATCCAAATGGACAAGGGCCACCGTATGGGCGGCCCTTCAATCAGGGGGTGCGGCTTAGAACTTGTAGTTGACGCTGGCGACTACGTTGCGTTCATCGCCGTAGTAGCACCAGTAGCCATCGCAGTTGGCCAGGTAGTCCTTGTCGAACAGGTTCTTGGCTTCGACCGCGACCGTGACACCCTTCATGGTTTTGTCCAGGCGACCGAGGTCGTAATGGACGGCGGCGTCATACACGGTGTAGGAGCTGACATGGGCTACA
Source organism: Pseudomonas sp. RA_35y_Pfl2_P32 (assembly GCF_963970735.1). Classification (NCBI taxonomy): domain Bacteria; kingdom Pseudomonadati; phylum Pseudomonadota; class Gammaproteobacteria; order Pseudomonadales; family Pseudomonadaceae; genus Pseudomonas; species Pseudomonas sp. RA_35y_Pfl2_P32. Next base: position 103,962 of record NZ_CAXAQF010000002.1, on the reverse strand, counting down.
TCGGTGTTGGCCGTGTTGCCGTAGGTGTCGCCGACGTAGCGGACCCCGCCACCCATGCCGAAGCCGTCGAGCGCACCCGCGTGCCAGGTGTAATCGGCCCACAGGGTGGCCTGGTTGCGCGGTATCAGCGCCATGCGGTTGCCGACTTCGCTCTCCAGGCCTTTGCGGATTTCCGTGTCGGTGTAGGTGTAGGAACCCATCACCTTGAGGTTGTCGGTGACCTCGGTGGTCGCTTCCAGCTCCAGACCGCGAACCTTCAGCTCACCGACCTGGCGGGTGATGCTGCCTTCGGTGACGCTGACGTTTTCCTGGCGCAGATCGTAGACCGCCGCCGTCAACAGGCTCTTACTGCCCACGGGCTGGTACTTCACGCCGACTTCGTACTGATGGCCTTCGGTCGGCTTGAACGCCTCGGTGGCCGAGACGTTGGCGCCGATGCTCGGTTGGAACGACTCGGTGTAGGAAATGTAAGGCGTCACACCGTTGTCGAACACATAGCTGAGGCCGACGTTGCCGGTGAAGGCCTTGTCGCGCTGGGTGTTGGTGACATCGTTGTTGTTATGGAAGGTGGTGCCGGTGTGGACCCAGTCTTCACGGCCGCCGAGGGTCAGGCGCCAGTTGTCCAGGGCCATCTGGTCTTGAACGTACAGGCCGGTCTGGTGGGTTTTCTGGTTGTAGTCCTGCATGGCGAAGTACGTGACACCGGACATGTCCGCGCCGTAGATCGGGTTGTTGACGTTGATCGGAGGCACGCCCATGCCATACAGCCATTGGTAGTTGGTGTTGGCGCGCTGGTGATCGAGGCCCAACAGCAGGGTATGACGGATAGCACCCGTGTCGAAGTCGGCCTGGAAGTTGTTGTCGACCGCAAACTGGCTGATGTCTTCGTTGACGATGCCCGACTCGCGGTTGACGTTGCCATCTTCGTCGACAGTATTGAAGGTGGCGACGTTGACCGCCTGGAATTCCAGGTCGCTCTTGGTGTAGCGCAGGTTCTGACGGAACTGCCAGACGTCGTTCAAGCGCTGTTCGTAGGCGTAACCCAGGGCGTAGTAGGTGCGGTCGTAGAAGTCCCAGTCCGGCTCGCCCAGGTTCTTGTGATGGGAAATATCTCCGGCTGGCGAGCTGAGCTTGGTGCCCTGCAGCGGCAAAAACTGGCCGGTGATACCGGTGTCGTCGCGGGTGTACTGGGAAATGAAGGTCAGGCTGGCGTCTTCATTGATGTTCCAGGTCAGGCTTGGGGCGATGTTGTAGCGCTTGTCCGGGATGTGGTCGACCGGCGCATTGCTGTCGCGCACCACGCCACTGACACGGTAGAGAAACTGGCCTTCGTCATCGATCTTGCCGGTGCTGTCGAAGTTGATCTGCTTATGTTCGTTGCTGCCGGCCTGGGCTTCGATCTGGTGTGCGCTTTGGAGCTGTGGACGGCGGCTGACCATATCGAGCATGCCGCCCGGTGGCGTCTGTCCATAGACCGAGGACGCCGGGCCGCGCAGTACCGTAATGCGCTCCAGGTTCCAGGGTTCGACTTTCGGGTTGGAGAACGAACCCTTGGGCAGCGGCAGGCCGTCGAGGAACTGGGTCGGGTCGAAGCCACGCACACGCAGCCAGTCGGCCCGGGAGTCGGAGCCGTAGCCGCTGCTCTGTACGCCTGCGGTGTAGCGCAGAGCGTCATTGAGGTTGAGCACCTGGCGCTCATCCAGCTGCTCGCGGGTGATCACGGTCATCGAGCGAGGCACTTCGACGATGGCCGTGTCGGTCTTGGTCCCGGCCGCGGTACGGGTCGCCACAAAACCGGCGGCTGGGCCCCAGGCGCTTTCGCTACTTTCGATACCGATCACGCTGGTTTCCGGCAGCGCCATCACACCCTCGGGAACGGCCACCAGGCTGTAGGTGCCGGCGCTGCTTTGTTCCAGTTGCAGGCCGGTGCCGCGCAGGGCCTGGCTCAGGGCGCTGGCGGCGTCGAACTGGCCGTTGACCGGGGCGGAGGTTTTGCCGGCGGCCAGGGACGGGTTGAGGCTCAAGGCGAGGCCGGCCTGGCTGGCGATCTGGTTCAGGGTGCTGGCCAGGGGCGCGGCCGGCAGGTTGTAGGCGCGAACGCTGGACGTCTGCTCGGCGGCCACCAGCAGGGTGCTGGTCAGCGGGGTGCCGAAGGCAATGGCCAGGGCCAACAGACTGGGGCGCAACAAGGTCTCTAGCGAACGTGACATACGGCGGCTCCTGAATGGAAATATTTCTCAATTGCCTATGTGCCGAACGAGATTGAAAAAGTGATAGGGGCGGATGGAAATAATTTCGATTCAGCCAAAACAGCCCCGGTGACCGGGGCTGTCCTCAACCTTCAGGGTTTGGCGACTACGGTGACCCACCACGAGGTGCGTTGCTCGATCTGCACCGGCAGGGTCGGCAGCAAGGCGCTCAGGGCCAGGTCGGTGTTGTGCAGCGGGAAGCTGCCGGTGATCCGCAGGTCGGCGACGTCCGGATCGACGCCGAGGTGGCCCGGGCGGTAGCGATCGAGTTCGTGGATCAGGTCTTTGAGGCGGACGTTGTCCACCACCAGCATGCCGCGGGTCCAGGCGTCGCTGCCGGGGGTGAGTGCCAGCAGCGGGCCGAGGCCGTCGCGGCGCATCAGCACCTGCTGGCCTTCCTTGAGAATCTGTTCGTCGGCCCGTACCTGGGGGCGTGCGGCTACCGCCGACTGCAACACGCTCAGGCGCGTGCCGTGGTCTTCGCGCTTGACCAGGAACCGTGTGCCGAGGGCGCGCATCTGGCCGTCGCGGGTCTCGACAATGAAGGGGCGCGCATCGTTGTGTCCGGTTTCAATGAGGATTTCCCCTTCCTGCAGGACGATCCGGCGCTGCTTCTCATCAAACCGCACGTCCAGCGCACTGTGGGTGTTGAGGTTGATCAAGGTGCCGTCGGCCAGGCGCAGGGTGCGTTGTTCGCCGGTGGCGGTGCGCTGGTCGGCCAGCCAGTAATCGAGGGGCAGGTAGCGCTCGCCGGCGAACAAGCCCAGGCCGATCACCAGCAGGACGCTGGCGATCCCGCTGCCGAGCTTGCGCACCCGGCGACGGATGCTTTCGCGCGATTGCAGCAGTGCAACCCGGCCCGGCCCATTGGCCACGCTGAAACGCTGATCGAGCATGCCCAATTGCTGCCAGGCGCGGGCGTGTTCTTCATCGGCGGCGTGCCATTTGGCGAACGCCTCGCGCTCCACCGCAGTGCCCGCGCCCGAATCGAGGGACAGTTGCCAGGCGATGGCGGCGTCGAGTACCCGCGCCGAGACCGGCTTGGAACTGACCGGGCTCATGCGGGCTCGCCGTACAGCGCCACATAACACTGGCGGGTACCCTGGGCCAGGTATTGCCGTACCCGTGGCACGGAGACGCCCAGGCGCTCGGCGATTTCGGCATGGCCGAGGCCGTCGAGGCGGTTATAGAGGAAGGCGGTGCGGGCTTTGCTCGAGAGCTTGCCGAGCAGGCGGTCGATGGTCTTCAGGTCTTCGAGGATCAGTTGCTGTTCTTCCACCGAAGGTTGCTCGCCTTCGGGGATCAGCATCAATTCGGTGAGGTAGGCCTGTTCCAGCGCGGCGCGGCGGAAATAGTCGAACAGCAGGCCCTTGGCGATGGCCACCAGGAATGCCCGAGGCTCGCGAGGCTGCTTGAATGCTTCGCGCCCGAGCAAACGCACGAAGGTGTCCTGGCTCAGGTCTTCGGCTTTGGAGGGGCAGGCCACGTTGCGCCGTAGCCAGGCCAATAGCCAACCGCGATGGTCGCGATACAACGCACCAACCCGTTCACTGTGAGGGCTTTGGACTGACGACAAATGGCTTCACCGAATACACGTTTAAACTAACGAGAATTATTCGCGATTGTGTCAGAGCCAATGCCTGCATGCAATTGGCGTTGGTCGGGTCGATGCTGCCGAAACCTGGATTAAAAGGAGTGTTTTTGTTGGCGCCGTTTCCACTGGCTCAGCCGTTGTTGCAGGTCCGAGGGGCTGTGGATATGTTGTGCCCGCGCCCGGCTGAACAGGATCAACGCCAGCTCGGCCGTGGCCATGGCGTCGGCGCTGGCGTTGTGGCGCTCGAAGATCTGCAACTGGAACCAGTTGATCCAGTCATCCAGGCCGGCCTCGCGGATGTGTGCTTGGGGGCAGAGTAGGGGGGCCATGTCGGCAACATCAAGAAACCTATGTTGTAAGCGATAACCCAGGCTTTCCTTCAGGGCGCGGCCCAGCATGTGTTGATCGAAGGGGGCATGGAAGGCCAGGAGCGGGCTGTCGCCGACAAACTCCATGAAGTCCAGCAGGGCGTCCACCGGATCGCTGCCGGCGGCAATCGCGCTTGGCCCCAGCCCGTGCAGCAAGACGCTGGGCCCCAGTTTGTGCGTGTGGCGTTGCAGGGTGCGCTCGAACTGCTGGCTGAAATCGATCGCGCCATCTTCGATGACCACGGCACCGATGGACAGCACCAGGTCCTTGTTCAGGTTCAAGCCAGTGGTTTCCAGGTCGAGCACCACCCAGCGTTGCTCGCGCAGGCTGCAATCATGCAGCGTCGGCGCGCTGGGCAAGCGCGCCAGGCGTTGTTGCTGTTCGAGGGTCAGGGTCGGGCCGGCCGGGCGCAGCCAGGAAAACAGACTCATAGCTGGTACCGCAGGCTGAGGCTGCTTTGCAGGCGTTGGGCCTGGCGCAGGGATTCGCGCAGGATGCGTCGGTCCAGGTGATTGAGGCTGTCCGGGTCGACGCGGTTGGAGTAGGGCAGGTTCTCGCGGCTCTGGCGCTGGTGTTGTTGCATGCGGGTTTGCTGGATGAAGTGGTAGGCCTCTTCGTAGGCAGCACCGTCCAGCGACTCGATGACTTCCTTGGCCACCAGCTCACGGAAGCGTTCCAGGGTGTTGTTGGTTTCAATGCCGTTGGCCAGGGCCAGCAGGCGCGCGCCGTCGACAAAGGGCGTCAGGCCTTGCACCTTGAGGTCGAGGGTGGCTTTTTCGCCATTCTTCTTCGTCAGCACGAACTCGCGTAAACGCCCCACCGGCGGCCGTTGGCGCAAGGCATTCTCGGCCAGCATGCGCTGGAACAGGCGATTGTCGGCAACCTGGTCGAGGATGGCCCGGCGCAGTTGCGCACAGCCCTGCTCGTCGCCCCAGACCACCCGCAGGTCAAAGTAGATACTGGAGCCCAGCAGGTTCTGCGGGGTGGCTTCGCGGATGAAGGCGGCGAAGCGCCTGGCCCACTCGGCTCGGGACAGGCACAGCTCGGGATTGCCGGCCATGATGTTGCCCTTGCACAGGGTGAAGCCGCAGAGCGCCAGGCTGTGGTTGATCTGTTGGGCGATGGGCAATAGCTGATCGCGGATCTCGGCGGCATGGGCGGCGTCGCGCGCCTCGAACAGCAGACCGTTGTCCTGGTCGGTGTGCAGGGTTTGCTCGCGGCGGCCTTCACTGCCGAAACACAACCAACTGAAGGGGATGCCCGGGTCGCCTTTTTCCGCGAGTGTCAGTTCGATCACCCGGCATACGGTGTGGTCGTTGAGCAGGGTGATGATCTGGGTGATCTGGGTCGAGGAGGCGCCGTGGGCAAGCATGCGCTCGACCAGTTGGCCAATCTCGCCGCGGATCGCCACCAGGTTATCGACCCGTGGCGCGTTCCGAATGGTGCGCGCCAGGTGCACCAGGTCGACCCGCTGCAGGGAAAACAGATCGCGCTCGGAGACCACGCCGCACAGGCGCTGGTCCTTGACCAGGCAGACGTGGGCGATATGCCGTTCGGTCATGGCGATGGCCGCGTCGAACGCGCTGTGGTCCGGGCTCAGGTAAAACGGCGCCTGGGTCATGTGCCGGGCAATGGGCTGGTCGAAGTCGCGAGTGCCTTCGGCCACCACGTGGCGCAAGTCGCGCAGGGTGAAAATCCCCAGGGGGGCTTTATGTTCATCGACGATCACAATGCTGCCGACCTGTTGCTCATGCATCAGGGTCACGGCTTCGCGCAGGGGCGTGGCCGGGCCACAGGTCACCGGGTGTCGCATTGCCAGTTCGCCGAGGCGGGTGTTGAGTGAGTACTGGGTGCCGAGGGTTTCCACGGCTTTTTGCTGGACCTGTTGGTTGACCTGGTCCAGCAGGCTGCTGACGCCGCGTAGGGCAAAGTCGCGGAAGGCACTGGAAAGGGCGAACAGCTTGATGAACGCCAGCTTGTTCAACTGCAGGCAAAAGGTGTCTTCGCCCGCCAGGTGCTCGGTGCGGGTCGCCCGTTCGCCGAGCAGCGCGGCGAGGGGAAAACACTCGCCGGTGGTGATTTCGAAGGTGGTTTCGGTACCGCCCTTGGCGGTGTGTGGACGCTCGCCCACCACCCGGCCCTGCTTGACGATGTAGAAGTGTTCTACCGGGCCGTCGGCGGGCTTGATGATGCTGTCGCCAGGCGCGTAGAAACGCAGTTGGCATTGCTCCACCAGGTACGCCAGGTGCGCGTGTTCCATCTGGTTGAACGGTGGGAACCGCTGCAGGAACTGCAAGGTGCCCTGGATGTTTTGCAACACCGCGGTTTTCCCAGCCTGGGTGAAGGCGTCCGTTTTACTCATAACCATGACCGCAGTCTTTTTCGATTTATTGTTGTAGGGGTATCTGCATGGTCGGCCCCTGCGCACGGGGTGCCCATTGGACGTAAGTCTAGGTCGGGGGACATCGATAAAAAAACCCGGAGATGTCCTACGCCATGAGTACCTAAAACCTTTGCCGACCCTCTTGGAAAAATATCCGACGAAGCGCACATTTAAGCTCTACTTAGCGATGTCAGATAATTGTGCTAGGGGAATGATCTGAACCTGTTGAGTGACCTATGTCCGACCACGATATTTTGAGCGATGCCGAGCGTGAAGCGCTGAGTGCAATCATGCTTGAACCGGATTTGCCGCCCCAGCGGGTCTTGATCGTCGAGGATGATCAGGATGCCCGCGAATTGCTCTCGAGGTTCTTGGGCCTTTCCGGCATTCGTTGCATGACCGCGGCCAGCGGCGAAAGCGCGCTGAAGCTGTTGGAGACAACCCCCTCGATTGGCCTGGTGATCACCGACCTGCGCATGGGCCATGTCGACGGCCTGGATTTGATTCGCCAGGTCCGTGAGTCGGTCCGGGCGGCGCTGCCGATCATTATTGTTTCCGGCGATGCCGACGTGAAGGACGCGATTGCGGCCATGCACATGAGCGTGGTGGATTTCCTGCTCAAGCCGATCGATACCGACAAGTTGCTGGAGCTGGTCAGGCATGAGCTGGGCATGCCCCTGTAAGCGGTCGCTGCCGGCGCCATGAAAAAAGGCCCTGATCTGTCGATCAGGGCCTTTTTTTGTCCGGCGTCAGCGCTTACTTACAGGCCATTGGCGGCCTTGAATTCACGCCGGCGACGGTGCAGGACCGGCTCGGTGTAGCCGTTCGGCTGCTGGGTGCCTTCGATCACCAGTTCGACCGCCGCCTGGAAGGCGATGTTGCTGTCGAAGTTCGGTGCCAGCGGGCGGTACAGCGGGTCGTTGGCGTTCTGGCGGTCAACCACCGGCGCCATGCGCTTGAGGCTTTCCATCACTTGATCTTCAGTGACGATGCCATGGCGCAGCCAGTTGGCGATGTGCTGGCTGGAGATACGCAGCGTCGCACGGTCTTCCATCAGGCCGACGTCATTGATGTCCGGGACCTTCGAGCAGCCCACACCCTGGTCGATCCAGCGCACCACATAACCGAGAATGCCCTGGGCGTTGTTGTCCAGTTCGTGCTTGATCTGCTCGTCGCTCCACTGCGGGTTCACCGCCAGCGGGATGGTCAGGATGTCGTCTACCGAAGCGCGGGTGCGCTTGGCCAGCTCGGCCTGGCGGGCGAACACGTCGACCTTGTGGTAGTGCAGGGCGTGCAGGGCGGCAGCCGTCGGCGACGGTACCCAGGCGGTGTTGGCACCGGCCAGTGGGTGGGCGACTTTCTGCTCGAGCATGGCAGCCATCAGATCAGGCATGGCCCACATGCCTTTACCGATTTGCGCCCGGCCTTGCAGGCCGGTGCTCAGACCGATATCGACGTTCCAGTTTTCGTAGGCGCCGATCCATTTCTCGGCCTTCATGTCGGCCTTGCGAACCATCGGGCCGGCTTCCATGGAGGTGTGGATTTCATCGCCGGTGCGGTCGAGGAAGCCGGTGTTGATGAACACCACGCGCTCGCTGGCGGCCTTGATGCACGCCTTGAGGTTGAGGGTGGTGCGCCGCTCTTCGTCCATGATCCCGACTTTGAGGGTGTTGCGTGGCAGCTCGAGGACGTCTTCGATGCGCCCGAACAGCTCGTTGGTGAACGCTGCTTCTTCAGGGCCGTGCATTTTCGGTTTGACGATGTAGACCGAACCGGTGCGGCTGTTTTTGCGGCGGGTGTTGCCGTTGAGGCTGTGGATCGCCGCCAGGTTGGTCACCAGGCCGTCGAGGATACCTTCCGGGACTTCGTTGCCGTCCTTGTCGAGGATCGCATCGATGGTCATCAGGTGGCCGACGTTACGCACGAACAGCAGGGAACGGCCGTGCAGGCTCAGTTCGCTGCCATCAGGCGCGGTGTAGGTGCGGTCGGCGTTCATGGTGCGGGTAAAGTTCTGGCCGCCCTTGCTGACTTCTTCCGACAGGTCGCCCTTCATCAGGCCGAGCCAGTTGCGGTAGATCACGACCTTGTCATCGGCATCGACGGCGGCGACCGAGTCTTCGCAGTCCATGATGGTGGTCAGCGCCGCTTCCATCAGTACGTCTTTGACACCGGCCGCGTCGGTCTGGCCGACCGGGGTGCTGGCGTCGATCTGGATTTCGAAGTGCAGGCCGTTGTGCTTGAGCAACACCGCAGTCGGTGCCGCGGCGTCGCCGTGGAAGCCGATCAGTTGCGCGTCGTTACGCAGGCCGCTGTTGCTGCCGCCCTTGAGGCTGACCACCAGCTTGCCATCAACGATTGCGTAGCGGCTGGAGTCGACATGGGAGCCGGCGGCCAGCGGTGCGGCGTCGTCGAGGAAGGCGCGGGCGAAGGCGATGACCTTGTCGCCGCGGACCTTGTTGTAGCCTTTGCCTTTTTCCGCGCCATCGGCTTCGCTGATGGCGTCAGTGCCATAGAGCGCGTCGTACAACGAACCCCAGCGAGCGTTCGAGGCGTTGAGGGCGAAGCGGGCGTTCATCACCGGCACCACCAGTTGCGGGCCGGCCATGTGGGCGATTTCTTCGTCGACGTTTTGCGTCGTCGCCTGGAAATCGGCCGCTTCTGGCAGCAGATAACCGATGTCTTGTAGGAAGGCTTTGTAGGCCACAGCATCGTGTGCTTGACCGGTACGGGACTGGTGCCAGGCGTCGATACGCGCCTGGAAGTCATCGCGTTTGGCGAGTAGGGCTTTGTTCTTCGGGGCCAGGTCGTGAATGACCTTGTCGGCACCGGCCCAGAACTTATCGGCGGTGAGGCCGGTACCGGGAATGGCTTCGTTGTTCACGAAGTCGAACAGGACTTTGGCGACCTGCAGGCCACCGACTTGAACGTGTTCAGTCATTGCTTGCCTCACTCTGCTCAGCTATTTCGCTTTTCAGCTCTTCAATTATGACAATGAAGCCACTGGCCATTTAAACCACAAACCGCCCTACCAGTACATGCCATGACGGGCGGCTGGGTGGGACCAATCAACGGCTTGGAGGCCTTGCTGACGGGGCTTTCAGGGTTGCGATTGTGCCTGCGGCAGACATCGATCCAACGTTATGTAGTGCGCGCTGCGGCATACTACATGATGAATTGCGGTTGTGAAAATTAGACTAATTACGTCGTTCTGCGACCCCATGACGCATTGCAGTCACGTCGGGGCACGGGATGTTCTCAAAAAACCATGAGATTGTTCCAGCTAAATATAAAAACTTGTACACGATTTGTGGCTTTGCAGGTTTCCGGTGGAACGCCAGTCGCGGGCAAGCCTTGCTCCTACAACTGCCGAGGCTGTAGGAACAAGGCTTGCCCGTGATGGCGTCGATCGACGCACCGACGTACCAGCGCATCGGGACCGATCATCACCAGCCCCTTGCCTATACTTGCCTTTCCAGAACAAAAGTCATGACAAGAGGGCTGCGCCATGGACCACCTCGTACTCACGGTATTCGCCCCGGATAAACCCGGTCAGGTCGAGCGCATTGCCCAATGTATCGCCGAACATGGCGGCAACTGGCTGGAAAGCCGCATGTCGCGGATGGCCGGGCAATTTGCCGGGATCCTGCGGGTGGGGGTGCCGGCCGAAGCCTACGACGAACTGGTGGATGCACTGCAGGCGTTGGCCAGCCACGGGATTCGGGTGTTGATTGCCGAGAGCGGGATCGAGCAGTCCTGCACCTGGAAGCCGATTGCCATGGAGTTGGTGGGTAACGATCGCCCGGGGATTGTGCGCGACATTACCCGCCTGCTCAGTGAGCAGGGGGTCAACCTGGAGCGGTTGGTGACCGAGGTGCGGCCGGCACCCATGAGCAGCGAACCCCTGTTCCATGCCGAAGCCATTCTTGCGGTGCCTTTGACCCTGTCGCTGGACGTGCTGCAGTCGCGCCTGGAAACCCTGGCCGATGACTTGATGGTGGAGTTGGTGTTGCGCAGCGATCCCTAGGCACAGACCGGGTTATCCAAGAAAAACCTGCACCTGCCTGTGGATAACCTGTAGAGACAGGGCTGCAGCCCGGGCGGGCCGTGGGTTTCCAAGGATTGGTCAAAAAACCAACAGTTTCAAGGGCTTGTGCACAAACGGCGGGGATCAGGTTGTGGATAACCTTGGGAAGGATGGCTGCAGGCCACGTACACCGTGGTCTGCAGTTTATTGTGCGTTTTTTGATCAGCTGCGCCGGCGCAAACTGATCCACGCATCGATGCTGTAGACCGCCAGACCAGCCCAGATAAACATGAACGCAACCAGGGTGCTGGAGGACAGGTGTTCGCCGAACAGCAGCACCGCCTGCAACAGCACCAGGGTCGGCGCCAGGTATTGCAGGAAGCCCAGGGTGGTGTAGGGCAAGTGCCGGGCGGCGGCGTTGAAGCAGACCAGCGGCACCAGCGTCACGGGCCCCGCCGCCACCAGCCACCAGGCTTCGGAGGTGGTCCAGAACTCAGCTTGAGCGCTGCTGGCGGTCGGGTTGAAGAGCAGCCAGGCGACGGCAATCGGCACCAGCATCCAGGTTTCCACCACCAGCCCGGGCAGGGCCTTGACCGGCGCCTGCTTGCGGATCAGGCCGTAGAAGCCGAAGGTCAACGCCAGCACCAGCGACACCCAGGGCAGGCTGCCGACTTGCCAGACCTGCTGCGCCACACCCACGGCCGCCAGGCCAACGGCCAGCCACTGCAGGCGACGCAGGCGCTCGCCAAGCAGCAACATACCCAACAGCACGTTCACCAGCGGGTTGATGTAGTAACCGAGGCTGGCTTCGAGCATGCGCCCGTTGTTCACCGACCAGACGTAGGTCAGCCAGTTGGCCGCGATCAGCGTCCCGCTCAGGGCCAGGATCGCCAGGCGGCGCGGGTTCTCCCGCAGTTCGCGCCACCAGCCCGGGTGTTTCCAGACCATCAGCAGCAACGCGCCGAACAGCGCCGACCACAGCACCCGGTGGATGATGATTTCCACGGCGGGTACGCTGGCGATGGCCTTGAAGTAGAGCGGGAACAAGCCCCAGATGATGTAGGCACTCAGGCCCAGGATGTAACCGCGACGCGGGTTGGCGGCTTGCATGCAGAATCCTTGCTTAGGCAACTAACAAAGAGGGGATTGTAAGGAGATTTGTCTGCGAATGTCCTGACTGAATAGGTAGGTTTTTTGTGAGCACGGTGGGAGCGAGCTTGCTCGCGATAGCGAATCAACATTCAACAGATCTGTTGACTGAGCCAGCGCTTTCGCGAGCAGGCTCGCTCCTACATCGGGCCTTTGGTCAGAAGAGTTTCAGTGGCTCTTCGTTCAGCGCCGCCAATTGCTCACGCAGCGCCAGTACCTGGTCGCCCCAGTAACGTTCCGTGCCGAACCAGGGAAAGCTGCGCGGGAACGCCGGGTCGTCCCAGCGACGGGCCAGCCAGGCGCTGTAGTGCATCAGGCGCAGGGCGCGCAGCGGCTCGATCAGCGCCAGTTCGCGCGGGTCGAAGTCGTGGAACTCGCGGTAGCCGTCCATCAGTTCCGACAACTGGCTGAGGCATTCCTGGCGATCGCCGGCGAGCATCATCCACAGGTCCTGCACCGCTGGGCCCATGCGACAGTCGTCGAGGTCGACGATATGGAACATCTCATCGCGACACATCATGTTGCCGGGGTGGCAGTCGCCGTGCATGCGGATGTTCTTGTGCGGCGTGCTGGCGTACACCTCTTCCACGCGCTTGAGCAGATCACGCGCCACTGACTCGTAGGCTGGCAGCAAGCTGCGCGGTACGAAGTTGCCTTCGAGCAGGGTGTTCAGCGAGTCATGACCGAAATTCTTCACCCCCAGTGCTTCGCGGTGTTCGAACGGGCGGGTCGAACCCACCGCGTGCAAACGCCCGAGCAACTGGCCCAGGCGGTAGAGCTGGTCGAGATTGCCCGGCTCCGGGGCACGGCCGCCACGGCGCGGGAACAGGGTGAAACGAAAGCCGGCGTGTTCGAACAGGCTTTCGCCATTGTGGATCAGCGGCGCCACCACCGGCACTTCACACTCGGCCAACTCGAAGGTGAAGTGGTGTTCTTCGAGAATGGCTTCGTTGGTCCAGCGCTGTGGGCGGTAGAACTTGGCGATCAGGGGTTCGCTGTCGTCGATACCGACCTGATACACGCGGTTTTCGTAGCTGTTGAGTGCCAGGACGCGTGCGTCGCTGAGAAAGCCGATGCTTTCAACGGCATCGAGCACCAGATCGGGGGTAAGTGTTTCAAACGGGTGAGACATGCTGACTCCTGCGCGCAGCAGGCTGCCGCGTCCGGCCAAGCATGGTAGCGCAGACGGAGGCAGATAGGTGGGGACCGTGCAGGTGTCATCGCGAGCCGGCTCCCAGTGGGCCGGCTCGCGAAGGGGTGGGGTCAGGCGCCGACGATCCCGCCGTCTTCCCGGCGGATGGCCATGACCGAGGAGCGCGGCTTGCCGTTCGGCAAGTGCTCGGGGAAGGTCGAGCCACCGTTCTCACCGGGGTGCTGAATACCGACAAACAGGGTCTTCTGGTCGGGCGAGAAGCTGATGCCGGTCACTTCACAGCCCACCGGGCCGACCATGAAGCGGCGGATTTCCCCGGTCTCAGGGTCGGCGCAAAGCATCTGGTTGTTGCCCATGCCGGCAAAGTCCCCGGCGTTGCTGGAGTCGCCGTCGGTGAGGATCCACAGGCGTCCGGCCTGGTCGAAGCCCAGGCCATCGGGGCTGTTGAACATGTTTTGTGGGGTGATGTTCGACGAGCCGGCCTTGGCCGTGCCAGCGTGCACCGTCGGGTTGCCGGCGACCACGAACAGGTCCCAGGCGAACGCCGGCGAGGCATGGTCGTCGCCCTCGGTGCGCCAGCGCAGGATCTGTCCATAGACGTTCTTCTCCCGTGGGTTCGGTCCGCCGGCCGGCTGCCCCTCTTCGCCGCGCTTGGCGTTGTTGGTCAGGGTGCAATACACCTGGCCGTCGCTCGGGCTGACGACAATCCACTCCGGGCGGTCCATGCGCGTTGCGCCGACCACACTGGCCGCCAGGCGCGCGTGAATCAACACCTCGGCCTGATCGGCGAAGCCGCTGCTGGCGTCGATGCCGTTTTTGCCGTGGCTCAGTTCAACCCATTGGCCCTGGCCCTTGGGGTGATCGGGGTTGCTGTCGCCGGCATCAAAACGGGCCACGTACAAGGTGCCATGGTCCAGCAGGTCGTGGTTGGCCTTGGGGTTTTTGTGGTCGATCTTGTCGCGGCTGATGAACTTGTAGATGAACTCACCGCGCTCGTCGTCGCCCATGTACACCACCGCGCGCCCGTCATGGGTTTCGGCCAGGGCTGCGTTTTCGTGCTTGAAGCGGCCCAGGGCGGTGCGTTTGACCGGCGTCGATTGTGGATCGAACGGGTCGATTTCCACCACCCAGCCATGGCGATTGAGCTCGTTGGGGTTTTTCGCCAGGTCAAAACGCGGGTCGTGGGGGTGCCAGTTGATCTCCTTGCTGGCCGCCACCACGCCGTAGCGTTTTTGCGCGGCGTCGAACTTCTGCTCGGTGTTGCTGCTGCCAAAACAGTCGGTGAAGTTCTCTTCGCAGGTCAGGTAGGTGCCCCAGGGCGTCTTGCCGTTGGCACAGTTCTGGAACGTGCCGAGGACATTCAGCCCCTTGGGGTCGGCGCTGGTCTGCAGCAAGGCGTGGCCGGCGGCCGGGCCACCGACGCGAATCGGCGCGTTGCCGTGGATGCGGCGGTTATAGCGCGAGCCTTGGACGAAGTGCCATTGGCCGTCCTGGCGCTGCACTTCAATCACCGATACGCCTTCGCTGGCCAGGGCCTTGTGCACCTCTTCGGCCGACTGCGGCATGCCGCCGTGGGGGTAGAGGTAGCGGTAGTTGGTGTATTCGTTGTTGATGGCCATCAGGGCGCGGTTGTCGTCGTCCGGGAACGCGAACAGGCTCATGCCATCGTTGTTGTCGCCGAACTGGGCTTCCTGCTGCAGGGCCGTGCCGTTGCCACTGGGGTCAAAGGCCGGTCCGTCCTTGTGCAGGGGCTGGCCCCAACTGATCAACACCGAGGAGGTGTAGCCCGCCGGCAGGGTGAGGGTGTCGCTGGTGGCGGCGGCGATGCTGGCAAAGCCCAGCAGTTTGCTGTTGGCGGCACCGACACTGGCGGCCAGCACGCTGCGGCTCAACAGGTTGCCGCCCAGGAACATTGCGGCACCGCACAGCGCACCGGCACTGATAAAACCGCGGCGGCTGAGGCCGACGATTTTTTCGAGGTCGGTGGCTTGGTTTTCTTCTAATAGGCTCACATCAGGCTCCCTGCTGGTTTTGGCAGTCACCATAAGGGGCGTTGATGACACAAATATTGCAGTGGTTAGCGCTTCACAGCGGTGTGCCGAGCAGCACGTTGGAGGGCGAGAACTGCACCAGCACCGGTTTGCCAACCTGCAGGCCGTGGGTCCTGAGGTGCAATGGCTCGGCCAGGGCGCACAAGGTCTGACCATTGGGCAGGACGATTCGCACCTCACTGGGGCCATCTTCGGCGTCGAGAATTTGCTCCATCGTACCGCGCAGGGCGTTGTAGCCTGGCGTTGGCGCTTGTTCGATCGCCAGCAGTTCCAACCAGCCGGCCTTGATCAGCGCCACCACTTCGGTACCGGCTCGCAAGTCCAGGTGCTGGGTGCTGTCGCGGGTGATTTGCGCGTGCAGGCTCAGGCCGGCCGTCAGGGTCAGGGCGATCAGGTCATTGCGCCCTTGGGCCTCGATGCCGGCGACCGTGCCATGCAACTGGTTGCGGGCACTGGTGCGCAACATCAGGCGGCCAAGCAGGTCGAGGTCGCTGGCATCTTCGGCGGCCTCCAGCACTTGCGCCTGCAAAGCCTGCAGGCGCAGGTAGAGGCGCAGCACGCGCTGGCCCTCGCTGGACAGTCGCGCGCCACCGCCCCCTTTGCCGCCGACACTGCGCTCCACCAGGGGCTTTTGTGCCAGGTTGTTGAGTTCATCGATGGCATCCCACGCCGCCTTGTAGCTCAGCCCGGCGCTCTTCGCGGCGCGGGTGATCGAGCCCTGTTCGGCAATGTGCTGCAGCAGCGCAATGCGTTGCGGGCGACGCACGATGTGTTGAGACAACAAGGTAGGCAAGGACATGATCTGCGCTGCGAGTGCGGGTGATGGCGTCGGAAGTTGGCGGCTCGGCGCGTCAGAGTCAAGTCGGTGCGCCGGGTTTTGCGGTGCGCGCCAGGCAATAGACATCGACCCGGCTGGCGCCCGCGTCGATCAACAGGCGCGCCAGGCTCTGGGCGGTAGCGCCGGTGGTCAGCACGTCATCGACCAAGGCCAGGTGCCGGCCTTTGATAGCTGCCTGCGGGGTCAGCGCGAAGGCGTTGCGCAGGTTCTGCTGGCGCGCCTTGGCACTGAGGTCCTGCTGCGCGGTGGTGTGGTGGATACGCTGGAGCAGGTGTTCCTCGCTGGGTATCTGCAAGCTGGCGCTGAGCCAGTTGGCCAGCATCGCTGCTTGATTAAAACCTCGGGTGCGCAACCTTTGGCGCGCCAGCGGTACCGGCACCAGTGCGGCGGGACGGGGTAACCCTTCATCGATGCGATGTTGCACGAATTGCGCAAGAAGTTCGCCTAACAGGCGGCCATAGGGCCAGTTGGCCGAGTGTTTGAAACGGGTGATCAAGCTGTCGACCGGGAAGCTGTAGGACCAGGGCGCGATCACCTGTGCGAAAGCTGGAGGGGTGCTCAGGCACTGGCCGCAGACCAGGCCGCTGAGGGCCAGGGGCAGTGCGCAGACGGTGCAATGCTCGACCAGCCAGGGCAGTTCGGTTTCACAGGGCTGGCAAATGGGTTGCGGGGTGTCGGCGGGCTCATTACAGAGCAAGCAATGTTGGGTGTTTTTTAACCAGATGTAAACCGGTCCTTCGTACTGTGGTTGACAGCGCATGGCTCTTCCTTAAATATGCAGAAACATCCGTGTTGTGCCTGTGGGAACTCGACTTTTTCCCGGGGTACGTGTCAAAGCATAAGAAAGGAAATGAGCCGATGAGCGCCAGCATCACCGCCAAATTGCGTCACGATTGGTCTTTGGCCGAAGTTAAAGCGCTGTTCGTTCAGCCTTTCAATGACCTGTTGTTCCAGGCGCAGACGGTGCACCGTGCGCATTTCGACGCCAACCGCGTCCAGGTCTCGACCCTGCTGTCGATCAAGACCGGTGCTTGCCCGGAAGATTGCAAATATTGCCCGCAGTCCGGTCACTACAACACCGGCCTGGAAAAAGAAAAGTTGATGCAAGTGCAGCAGGTCCTGGAAGAGGCCGCCCGCGCCAAGGCCATCGGCTCTACCCGGTTCTGCATGGGCGCGGCGTGGAAACACCCCTCGGCCAAAGACATGCCCTACGTGCTGGAGATGGTCAAGGGCGTCAAGGCCATGGGCCTGGAAACCTGCATGACCCTGGGCCGGCTCGACCAGGACCAAACCGCAGCCTTGGCGCAAGCGGGCCTGGACTACTACAACCACAACCTCGACACCTCGCCGGATTTCTACACCAGCATCATCACCACCCGCACCTACAGCGAGCGCCTGCAGACCCTGGCCTATGTGCGTGACTCGGGGATGAAGATCTGTTCGGGCGGAATCCTGGGCATGGGCGAGTCGCTGGACGACCGCGCCAATCTGCTGATCCAGTTGGCCAACCTGCCGGAGCACCCGGAGTCGGTGCCGATCAACATGCTGGTGAAAGTGGCTGGCACGCCTCTGGAGAACGCCGAAGACATCGACCCGTTCGATTTCATTCGCATGCTGGCCGTCGCCCGCATCCTGATGCCCCAATCCCATGTGCGCCTGTCGGCGGGTCGTGAGGCCATGAACGAGCAGATGCAGGCCCTGGCCTTTTTCGCCGGCGCCAACTCGATTTTCTACGGCGACAAATTGCTGACCACCGCCAACCCGCAAGCGGACAAGGACATGCAGTTGTTCGCGCGCCTGGGCATTCTCCCGGAGGCTCGCGAAGAGCACGCCGACGAGGTCCACCAGGCGGCTATCGAACAGGCGCTGGTGGAGCAAAAGAGCAGCGAGCAGTTCTATAACGCCGTTGTTTGATCGTTGGGAATGTACAACCCATGTAGGAGCGAGCTTGCTCGCGATGAACTCAAAAACAACGCGTTTTTATTCAGGTAACACGCGTCATCGTTAACGTCCATCGCGAGCAAGCTCGTTCCTACAGGGACCGTGTTCATTTGATTCATGTGATCTGACACTCGAGGCCTGCATGTCTTTCGATCTCGCTGCGCGCCTTGCTGCCCGTCGTGCCGAAAACCTTTATCGCCAGCGCCCGCTGCTCGAAAGCCCGCAGGGCCCGGAAGTGGTGGTCGATGGCCAGCCGTTGCTGGCGTTCTGCAACAACGATTACCTGGGCCTGGCCAATCACCCTCAAGTGATCGAAGCCTGGCGTGCTGGGGCGACCCGCTGGGGGGTCGGTGGCGGCGCTTCACATTTGGTGATCGGCCACAGCACGCCCCATCACGCCCTCGAAGAGGCGTTGGCCGATTTGACCGGGCGCCCGCGCGCCTTGCTGTTCACTACCGGCTACATGGCCAACCTCGGGGCGGTGACGGCGCTGGTCGGGCAGGGCGATACGGTGCTGGAAGACCGGCTCAACCATGCGTCGCTGCTGGATGCCGGGCTGTTGTCGGGCGCGCGTTTCAATCGCTACCTGCACAACGACGCTGTGAGCCTGGCCAAGCGCCTGGAGAAAGCCACCGGCAATACCCTGGTAGTCACCGATGGCGTGTTCAGCATGGACGGCGACATCGCCGACCTGCCGGCCCTGGCCCGGGAAGCCAAAGCCAAGGGCGCTTGGCTGATGGTCGACGACGCCCACGGCTTTGGCCCGCTGGGTGCCAATGGCGGCGGGGTGGTCGAGCATTTCGGCCTGAGCCAGGAGGATGTGCCGGTGCTGGTCGGCACCCTCGGCAAGGCCTTCGGTACGGCGGGGGCCTTTGTCGCGGGCAGCGACGAACTGATCGAAAGCCTGATCCAGTTCGCTCGGCCCTACATCTACACCACCAGCCAGCCACCGGCGCTGGCCTGCGCCACCCTCAAGAGCCTTGAGTTGTTGCGCAGCGAGCATTGGCGGCGCGAGCATTTGCAGGTGCTGATCCGCCAGTTCCGCCAGGGTGCCGAACAAATGGGCCTGGAACTGATGGACAGCTTCACGCCGATCCAACCGATCATGATCGGCGATGCCGGGCGAGCGCTGCGGTTCTCGCAGCTGCTGCGTGAGCGCGGGTTGCTGGTCACGGCGATTCGCCCACCCACCGTGCCGGCCGGCAGCGCCCGTTTACGCGTCACCCTGACTGCTGCCCACAGCGAGGCACAGGTGCGGCTATTGTTAGAGGGGCTGGCCGATTGTGTGCAGCAACTGGGAGCGGCGGCGAACCATGCGTGATCGTCTGATTCTGTTGCCGGGCTGGGGCCTGGGTATTTCTCCACTGGAGCCGCTGGCGGCCGCGTTGCAAGGGCTCGACGAACACCTGCGGGTGGAGATCGAACCCTTGCCGGAGCTGGACTCCAGCGACCTGGATGAATGGCTCGACGAACTCGACGCCAGTGTGCCGCAAGACGCCTGGCTGGGCGGCTGGTCACTGGGCGGGATGCTCGCTACGGAACTGGCGGCACGCCGCGGCGAGCGCTGCTGTGGCTTGCTGACACTGGCGAGCAACCCCTCGTTTGTCGCCCATGCCGAGTGGTCCAGTGCCATGCCGGCGCAGACGTTCGACGGGTTCCTGGCCAGTTGCAGCGCCGACCCGCGCACCACTCTCAAACGCTTCAGCCTGCTCTGCGCCCAGGGTGCCGATGACCCGCGCGGCCTGTCGCGGCTGTTGTTGGGCGGCGCTCCTCATACGGCGCCAGCGGTGTTGATGAGTGGTCTGGAGCTGCTCGCCCAACTGGACACCCGCAAGGCCTTGCAGGCTTTTCGCGGACCGCAGTTACACCTGTTCGCGGGCCTCGATGGGTTGGTGCCGGCCGAGGTTGCGGGCGAGCTGCTGAGCTTACTGCCCGATGTGGAAATTGGTCTGATTGAACAGGCCAGCCATGCGTTTCTTCTGGAAGACCCCCACGGAGTGGCGGGGGCGATCCAGGCCTTTTTGCACGAGTGCGGTGATGACTGATTTGTCTCTTCCCAACCTGCCCGGCGGTTTGCCCGACAAGCGTCAGGTGGCAGCGTCCTTTTCCCGTGCGGCGGCCAGTTACGACAGCGTGGCCGAGTTGCAGCGCGACGTGGGTAGCGAGTTGTTACGTCGGTTACCGGAAGATTTTGCCCCGGCTCGTTGGCTGGACATGGGGTGCGGTACCGGGTACTTCAGCCGAGCATTGGGGGAGACGTTTCCCGCGAGCGCCGGAGTGGCGTTGGACATCGCCGAAGGCATGCTCAAGCACGCCCGGCCCTTGGGTGGGGCGCACCATTTTATCGCCGGGGACGCCGAGCGCCTGCCCCTGCAGGACGCCAGTTGCGACCTGGTGTTTTCCAGCCTGGCGGTGCAGTGGTGCGCCGATTTTGCCGCGGTGCTCAGTGAAGCCTATCGGGTGCTCAAGCCGGGAGGGGTGCTGGCCTTTGCCAGCCTGTGCGTCGGCACTTTGTACGAGTTGCGCGACAGTTGGCGGCAGGTCGACGGCCAGGTGCACGTCAATCGGTTCCGTGAGTTCAGTCGCTACCAGCAGTTGTGTGCGGCCAGTGGCTTGAACGTACTGGACCTGCAGCAGTGTGCCCATGTGTTGCATTATCCGGACGTGCGCAGCTTGACCCATGAACTTAAAGCGTTGGGCGCGCATAATCTGAACCCGGGTCGGCCAGGCGGGCTGACAGGTCGGGCGCGTATCAGTGGCTTGATCGCGGCCTATGAGCAGTTTCGTCAGGCGCAAGGGCTACCCGCCACGTATCAGGTGGTCTATGCCGTATTGGAGAAACCTCGATGAGCGCAGCGTATTTCATCACGGGCACCGATACCGATGTCGGCAAGACCACGGTGGCCGCCGGCCTGTTGCACGCCGCACGGTTGGCCGGGTTGAGCACGGCGGCCGGCAAGCCTGTGGCTTCCGGTTGCGACGTGACACCCAAGGGCCTGCGTAATGCCGACGCATTGGCGTTGCTGGCGCAGTGTTCGTTGCCGCTGACCTACGCCGAGGTCAATCCGCTGGCGTTCGAGCCGGCCATCGCCCCCCATCTGGCGGCGCGCGAGGCCGGTGTTGCCCTGACGGTCCAGTCGTTGCTGGCGCCGATGCGCCATATCCTCGACAAGCAGGCGGACTTCACCTTGATCGAAGGCGCTGGGGGCTGGCGCGTGCCGCTGGCCGACCAGGACAATCTGTCGGACCTGGCCATGGCCCTGGACCTGCCGGTAATCCTAGTGGTCGGGGTGCGCCTGGGGTGTATCAACCACGCCTTGCTGACCGCCGAAGCGATTGCCCGCGACGGTCTGCAACTGGCCGGGTGGGTGGCCAACATCATTGAACCCAAGACCTCGCGCCTGGAAGAAAACCTCGCGACCCTGGCCGAACGACTGCCCGCGCCTTGCCTGGGCCGGGTGCCGAAACTCAAGGTGGTCACGGCCGAAGCGGTGGCCGAACACCTGCAGCTGGATCTGCTCGACTAACACCCACTCAATCCCGGACCTGCACCCTCCTGGATACGGTGTTTGGACCGGGCTATTGCTGCTCCTTCAACTAATCTTTGAGACACACGGTGATGCTTGCTGCATCGGCCGTGCGCCTTGACGTGGGTGTTTTCCAGAAGGGCGATGACGAACGGCAAAGGATCGACGCTTGACAAGATTTCAGCGTAAACGTATGTTTCAAACAACTGTTTGACCGTCACAACAAATCATCACGGTCGTTCATTCCCGGTTACATCAGCAGAGGTTTATCGCTATGCCTGACTACAAGGCCCCCTTGCGTGATATTCGCTTCGTTCGTGACGAACTGCTCGGCTACGAAGCGCACTATCAGAGCCTTCCGGCTTGCCAGGACGCTACCCCGGACATGGTTAACGCCATTCTCGAGGAAGGCGCCAAGTTTTGTGAGCAGGTGCTGGCTCCGCTGAACCGCGTGGGTGACACCGAGGGCTGTACCTGGAGCGAGTCCGGCGTCAAGACGCCGACTGGCTTCAAGGAAGCCTACAAACAATTCGTTGAAGGCGGCTGGCCAAGCCTGGCGCACGACATTGAGCACGGCGGCCAAGGCCTTCCGGAGTCCCTGGGTCTGGCAGTCAGCGAAATGGTGGGCGAGTCCAACTGGTCGTGGGGCATGTACCCAGGCCTGTCGCACGGCGCGATGAACACCATCTCCGAGCACGGAACGCCAGAGCAGCAAGAGGCTTACCTGACCAAGCTGGTTTCCGGCGAATGGACCGGCACCATGTGCCTGACCGAACCGCATTGCGGCACCGACCTGGGCATGCTGCGCACCAAGGCCGAGCCTCAGGCCGATGGTTCCTACAAGGTTTCCGGGACCAAGATCTTCATCTCGGCCGGTGAACACGACATGGCCGATAACATCGTCCACATCGTGCTGGCCCGCCTGCCGGATGCACCGGCTGGCACCAAAGGCATTTCCCTGTTCATCGTTCCCAAGTTCATGCCCAACGTCGATGGCAGCATCGGTGCGCGCAACGCCGTGACCTGTGGTTCCCTGGAACACAAGATGGGTATCCACGGCAACGCTACCTGCGTGATGAACTTCGACGAGGCCACCGGTTTCCTGATCGGCCCGGCGAACAAAGGCCTGAACTGCATGTTCACCTTCATGAACACCGCACGTCTGGGGACTGCCCTGCAAGGCCTGGCCCACGCCGAAATCGGTTTCCAGGGCGGCCTGAAATACGCTCGTGATCGCCTGCAAATGCGCTCCCTGACCGGGCCGAAAGCACCGGAGAAAGCCGCTGACCCGATCATCGTGCACCCGGATGTACGTCGCATGCTGTTGACCATGAAGGCATTCGCCGAAGGCAACCGTGCGATGGTCTACTTCACCGCCAAGCAGGTCGACATCGTCAAGTACGGCGTGGATGAAGAAGAGAAGAAGAAAGCCGACGCACTGCTGGCCTTCATGACTCCAATCGCCAAAGCCTTCATGACCGAAGTCGGTTTTGAATCGGCCAACCACGGCGTGCAGATCTATGGCGGCCACGGCTTCATCGCCGAGTGGGGCATGGAGCAGAACGTTCGCGACAGCCGTATTTCCATGCTGTACGAAGGCACCACCGGCATCCAGGCTCTCGACCTGCTGGGTCGTAAAGTGCTGATGACCCAAGGCGAGGCCCTGAAAGGCTTCACCAAGATCGTGCACAAGTTCTGCCAGACCAACGAAGGCAACGAAGCGGTCCAGGAATTCGTGGCACCGCTGGCAGCACTGAACAAAGAGTGGGGCGAATTGACCATGAAGGTCGGCATGGCCGCGATGAAAGACCGCGAAGAAGTGGGCGCGGCTTCCGTGGATTACCTGATGTACTCCGGTTACGCCTGCCTGGCCTACTTCTGGGCTGACATGGCGCGCCTGGCAGCGGAAAAACTGGCTGCCGGCACTACCGAAGAGGCGTTCTACACCGCCAAGCTGCAGACTGCGCGTTTCTACTTCCAGCGCATCCTGCCGCGTACCCGGACCCACGTTGCAACCATGCTGTCGGGTGCCAACAACCTGATGGACATGAAAGAAGAAGACTTCGCACTGGGCTACTAAGCCTCGGGTAGGTCCTTCAACAAACCGCTGCACCTTCGGGTGCAGCGGTTTTTTTATACCCGAAATAAAGCGATACAAACCCCCGGCCGAAACACTCAACAGCGCGCTGCGGCGGCCGTTAAACAACGGCAGGCAGCACATTTCATGCTCTGCCGTGCCAGCGTGAAGGCATAATGCCATCAATTAATTTGCCGGGCCGGAGCTTTACCCTTGTTGCGTTCCTCTGCTGTACGTTTGAGTCACTTCCTGCCTTCGTTGCTGCTATTGCTCGCAGGCCTCGCATTGGCCTACGTCAGGGAACTCAACGTGTTTTTCACCTCGTTATTCAATGTGCTGCCAACCCTGGTGCTGCTGCTCGGCGGTGCGTACTGCGCGGTTTACCGACGCCAGCGCGAACTGTTCCTGATGGTCACGGTGTACATCGCCTACTTTCTGCTCGACACCCAAACCGATCACTACCGTGACGTTGGCGGCGTGCGCGAAGACGCCGCGGTGATCTTCCATCTCTGCTGCCTGCTGCTACCCCTGTTGTATGGGACATTCGCGGCGTGGCAGGAGCGGACCCATCTGTTTCAGGACCTGGTTGCGCGGTTCGCCGTGCTGCTGGCCGTGGGCAGTGTGGCCCTGGCCCTGGAGCAAAGTTATCCCCAGGCCGTGCAGGCCTGGCTGGCGGAAATCCGTTGGCCGGCGCTGCAGGGTGCCTGGATGAGCCTGATCCAGCTGGCGTACCCGCTGTTCCTCGCGGCCTTTGGGTTACTGGCCTACCAGTACTGGCGCCACCCCCGGCCTTTGCACGCGGCCCAACTGTTGGGCCTGCTCGGCCTGTTCTGGATGTTGCCCAAGACCTTCATCCTGCCGTTTACCCTGAACATCATGTGCAGCCAGGTGATGTTGATGATCGCCGCCGCGGTGGCACACGAGGCGTACCAGATGGCGTTTCGCGATGAGTTGACCGGCTTGCCCGGGCGGCGGGCGCTGAACGAACGCTTGCAACGGCTGGGACGCAATTACGTGCTGGCCATGAGTGACGTCGATCACTTCAAGAAATTCAACGATACCCACGGTCATGATGTCGGCGACCAAGTGCTGCGCCTGGTGGCCAGCAAGCTGTCGAAGATCGGTGGCGGTGGCCGCGCCTACCGCTATGGCGGCGAAGAGTTTGCCTTGGTGTTCGCGGCCAGGAGCCTTGAAGAATGTTTGCCGCACCTGGAGGACATTCGCGAGGCGATTGCCAGCTACAACATTCAATTACGCAATCAGGACAGCCGGCCCCTGGACGATCAGCAAGGTCGACAGCGCCGCTCCGGGGCCAGTGCTTGCAGCGTGGCGGTCACGGTGAGCATTGGGGTCGCCGAGCGCCTGGAGCAGCGCACGCCGGAAGAGGTGTTGAAAAGCGCCGACCAGGCACTCTACAGCGCCAAGGGAGCGGGGCGAAATTGTGTGATGGCGTTTGGGCAGAGCCGCCGTGGCGCGGTGCGGATGGAGGGTGCAACGGATTGAGTGATGATGGCGCATTCAGCGCCTGCACTGTGATTGTCCGGGGTGGCGCGCGGCAGTAGGTTGCGAGGATCTGCTGACGGAGCAATGACCATGCCTGAGTACAAAGCCCCCCTGCGCGACATGCGTTTTCTGATCGACCACGTGTTTGACTTCCCTGCCAACTACGCCGCGCTCGGGGCCACCGATGCCAGCCCGGACATGGTCAAAGCGATCCTCGAAGAGGGCGCCCGCTTCTGCGAAAACGTCCTGGCCCCATTGAACCGCTCCGGTGACGAAGAAGGCTGCCATTTCGACAATGGCGTGGTCACCACCCCCAAGGGTTTCAAGCAGGCGTTCGCTCAGTACGTCGAGGGTGGCTGGCATGGGCTGGCGGCGGACCCGGCCTATGGCGGGCAAGGGTTGCCGAGTTCCTTGGGGCTGGTGATCAGTGAGATGGTTGGCTCCAGCAATACCTCCTGGGGCATGTACCCGGGCCTGACCCACGGTGCGATGTCGGCGATTCACGCCCACGGTACCGAGCAGCAAAAAAAGACCTACCTGAGCAAACTCACGGCCGGCCAGTGGACCGGCACCATGTGCCTGACCGAGGCCCATTGCGGCACTGACCTGGGGATCATCAAGACCCGTGCGGTGCCCCAAGCCGACGGCAGTTACATGGTCACCGGCAGCAAGATCTTCATCTCCGCCGGCGAGCACGACCTGAGTGACAACATCATTCATCTGGTACTGGCCAAGCTTCCGGACGCGCCGGCCGGGACCAAGGGTATCTCGCTGTTCATCGTCCCCAAGTTCCTGCCCGACAGCCAAGGCGAGGCGGGCGAGCGCAATGGGGTTTCCTGTGGTTCGATCGAGCACAAGATGGGCATCAAGGCCTCGGCCACGTGCGTGCTGAACTTCGACGGCGCCACGGGCTACCTGATCGGCGAGGCGAACAAAGGCTTGAACTGCATGTTCACCATGATGAACCACGCACGGCTCGGCACTGGGATGCAGGGCCTGTGCCTGGGCGAGGCGAGTTTCCAGGGGGCGATCAAATACGCCAACGATCGCCTGCAGATGCGCGCGCTGACTGGGCCCAAAGCCCCGGAAAAAGCCGCGGATCCGATCATCGTCCACCCCGATGTGCGGCGGATGCTGCTGACCATGAAAGCCTTCAACGAAGGCAACCGGGCGCTGACTTACTTCACCGCCCAATTGCTCGATGCCGCGCACCTGTCCAATGACCCCGACCAACGCCAGGACGCCGAGAACCTGTTGGCGTTCCTCACGCCGATCTGCAAGGCGTTCATGACCGAAACCGGTTTGGAGGTGACCAACCACGGTATGCAGGTGTTGGGTGGCCACGGCTATATCCGCGAGTGGGGCATGGAGCAGTTGGTACGTGACTGTCGCATTGCGCCGATCTACGAGGGCACCAACGGCATCCAGGCGCTGGACCTGCTGGGGCGCAAGGTCCTGGGCAGCCAGGGCAAGCTGCTGCGCGGCTTTACCAAAATCGTCCACCAGTTCTGTGGGGCCAACGCACAGCATCCACAGCTTGGAGGGTATGTGGCGCAGCTCGACGAGCTCAATCAGCAATGGGGCGAACTGACCACCCAGGTTGGCAGGGCCGCGCTGAAAAACCCTGACGAAGTGGGGGCCGCGGCGCTGGATTACCTGATGTACAGCGGTTACATCATCCACGCCTACCTGTGGCTACGCATGGCGCTGGTGGCCCAGGCGCAGCTGGAGGCGGGCAATGGTGATGCCGACTACTGTGCGGGCAAATTGGCCACCTGCGCGTTCTACTTCAAGCGTCTGTTGCCGCGCACGGCGGCCCATCGGGCGGCGGTGCAGGCAGGCAGCGATTGCCTGATGAAGCTACCAGCAGGGCTGTTTGCGCTTTGACGGTGGTGGTTTAAGCCCATCGCGGACAAGCCCTGCATCGGTGGGGAGGTGGGGCGATAATTGTCAGTGATGGTTTTTAGTGACTAAAAATTACAAATAAGTCACGAGTCGACCCTATGTGTCGCAAAAGTTGTTCGGGTACACTCCCGACACGTGCTGTATCCCGATCCCCACGAATCACCTTTTCACGTATTACGAGGTTTGCCATGGCTGACTACAAAGCGCCCTTGCGCGATATGCGCTTCGTCCTCAATGAAGTTTTCGAGGTGGCCAAGCTCTGGGCTGAACTTCCCGCGTTGGCCGGCACCGTGGATGCCGAGACCGTCGAGGCGATCCTTGAGGAAGCCGGCAAAGTCACCAGCAAAAGCATCGCACCGCTGAGCCGGGCCGCCGACGAAGAAGGTTGCCACTGGAGTGACGGCGCCGTGACCACCCCGGCAGGTTTCCCACAGGCCTATCAGACTTACGCTGAAGGGGGCTGGGTCGGGGTCGGTGGTGATCCGGCGTTCGGCGGCATGGGCATGCCCAAGACCGTTTCGGCCCAGGTCGAGGAAATGGTCAACTCCGCCAGCCTGTCGTTCGGCCTGTACCCGATGCTTACCGCCGGTGCCTGCCTGTCGATCAATGCCCATGCCAG
The DNA here is from genome assembly GCF_963970735.1 of Pseudomonas sp. RA_35y_Pfl2_P32. Taxonomy (NCBI): domain Bacteria; kingdom Pseudomonadati; phylum Pseudomonadota; class Gammaproteobacteria; order Pseudomonadales; family Pseudomonadaceae; genus Pseudomonas; species Pseudomonas sp. RA_35y_Pfl2_P32. The sequence goes on along the minus strand of NZ_CAXAQF010000002.1, from coordinate 76,580 downwards.
CGAAGAACTCAAGGCCACGTACCTGCCGAACATGTACGCCGGGGTCTGGGCCGGTTCCATGTGCCTGACCGAACCCCATGCCGGGACTGACCTGGGGATCATCCGCACCAAGGCCGAACCTCAGGCCGATGGTTCCTACAGGGTGAGCGGGACCAAGATCTTCATCACCGGCGGCGAACACGACCTGACCGAGAACATCATCCACCTGGTGTTGGCCAAGCTGCCGGACGCCCCGGCAGGTCCCAAAGGCATTTCGCTGTTCCTGGTGCCGAAGTTCATGGTCAACGCCGACGGCAGCCTGGGCGCGCGCAACCCGGCCAACTGTGGTTCGATCGAACACAAGATGGGCATCCAGGCTTCCTCCACCTGCGTGATGAACTTCGACGAAGCCGTGGGTTACCTGGTCGGTGAGCCGAACAAGGGGCTGGCGGCGATGTTCACCATGATGAACTACGAGCGTCTGGGCGTCGGTATCCAGGGCCTCGCCACCGGTGAGCGCTCCTACCAGAACGCGGTCGAATACGCCCGTGACCGCCTGCAAAGCCGTGCGCCAAGCGGCGCGCAGAACAAGGACAAGGTTGCCGACCCGATCATCGTTCACCCGGACGTGCGGCGCATGCTGCTGACCATGAAGGCGTCGAACGAGGGCGGTCGCGCCTTCTCCACTTATGTGGCCATGCAACTGGACACCGCCAAGTTCAGCGAAGACCCCACCACCCGCAAACGCGCCGAAGACCTGGTGGCGTTGCTGACTCCGGTTGCCAAGGCGTTCCTCACCGACCTGGGCCTGGAAACCACGATTCACGGCCAACAGGTGTTCGGCGGGCATGGCTACATTCGCGAATGGGGCCAGGAGCAACTGGTGCGTGACGTGCGCATCACCCAGATCTACGAAGGCACCAACGGTATTCAGGCGCTGGACCTGGTCGGGCGCAAAATCGTTGGCAGCGGTGGGGCGCTCTATAACCTGTTCGCTGATGAGATTCGTCATTTCACCGCGACCGCCGGCGCTGAGCTGGGTGAATTCACCCGGCCGCTGAACCGTGCGGTGGAGACGCTGGACGAGTTGACCGCCTGGCTGCTGGACCGAGTGCAAGGTAATCCGAACGAAATCGGCGCGGCTTCGGTCGAATATCTGCAGGTGTTTGGCTATGTGTCCTACGCCTACATGTGGGCCCTGATGGCCAAGGCGGCCATCGGCAAGGAAACACAGGATGAGTTCTACGCCAGCAAGCTGGGTACTGCGCGCTTCTACTTCGCCCGTTTGCTGCCGCGGATCCACTCGCTCAGTGCTTCGGTCAAAGCCGGCAGCGAGTCGCTGTTCCTGCTGGATGCCGCGCAGTTCTGAGGAATGTAACCTCATGTAAGCATTTGCTTACATGACGTGCTGCTGTTCTCCCCTGTTCGCAGATTGGATCCACAGCTAATCTACTCACATGGACGTCGCGCAGGAAGCGCAAAGTAACAACACGGACACGTAGGATTCTGCCAGGACGGCGGAGTGAAATGGATGTCAGGGAAACAGTCTGCAAAGCCCCGCTTCGGCGGGGTTTTCTTTTGCCTGCGATTTATGTTTTGCCCTTCAACCCTGGACATCCAGGACCGTCGGGCTCCCCAGGCGCCCGTCCGGGCCATTGATCACATCCTCCAGCAGGTTGCGCAACAACGCCAGGGTGGCCTGTTGACGCTGTACATCCCGACAGACCAATCCTACCTTCAGCGGCACCCGCGGTTCACTCAACGGTTTCCACAGCAGCGCCTTGCTGCCATGTTCGCGCTGTGAGCGCCCGGGCAGGACAGTCGCCAGCCGGGTGTGGGGCAAACTGTCGAGGATCCCCGCCATGTTGTTCAGTTCGGCCTGCACTTGTGGGCGGCGGCCGAGGCTGGCCAGTTGTCCCTGCCAGATCTGGCGGATCTGAAACTCCTCGCCCAGCAGCAGCATCGGCAGTTCGGCGGCCTGGCTCATGGAGACTTTCTTGAACTCACGCAGCGGGTGGTCGACGGGGATCACCAGGGTCAGTTCGTCTTCATACAGCAGCACGCCATGCAGCCCCGGCTGGCGCGGCGGCAAGTAGCTGATGCCAATGTCCAGCGAACCGTTGAGCAGGCGGCGCTCGATTTCCAGGCCCGTGAGCTCGTAGATCTGCACCACCAGGTGGGGCTGGGCCGTGCGTACCCGCTCGAGCATTTTGGGCACCAGGCTGGTGTGCACCGTTTGCAGGACCCCGATGGCCAGGGTGCGCGAGGCCTGGCCCTTGAAGTTGCCCAAGGCTTCGCGCGCCCGTTGCATGCCGTCGAGCAAGGGCAGGGCGTGGTTGTACAGGGTATGTGCGGCGAGCGTGGGCAGCAGCCGTTTGCTGCTGCGCTCGAACAGGCTCACATCGAGGTTCTGTTCCAGTTGCCGGATCTGTTGCGAGAGCGCCGGCTGGGAGATCGACAGGCGTTCGGCGGCCCGGCCGACATGGCCTTCTTCGTACACCGCGACGAAATAACGCAGTTGCTTAAAATCCATAAGTATTTCTTATCGAAAAAGCTGGGAAATCGAAATGGCTCAGCGCCCAACAGAAGCCTAGTCTAACCGCATTCATAAGGCTTATAGGGCCAGAGAGCGAGATGAATACCGTTTACGTTGATGGTGTTTACATAGGCAAGGCAAAAAACCTGGGGCAGGGTTTGATCAGCGATACCGACAAAGAGCGGATTGCCAATCGACTCTGGTTGTGGCCGCAGGGCCTGGGCAGTGACGAGCACGGTGATCCGCGCTTTCACACCGGCCCCGAGCGGGCTCTGCATCATTACCCGGCCGAGCACTACGCGTATTGGCGAAAACGTTATCCCCAGATCGACTGGCGGGCGCCGGCCTTCGGCGAGAACCTCTCGACCCACGGTCTTAGTGAAGAGCAGGTGTGTCTGGGCGATCTGTTTCGCTGGGGTGGCGCGCTGTTGCAGGTCAGCCAGCCGCGTTCGCCGTGCTACCGCCTGAGCCATCGCTGGGGTGTGCCGATCCTGCCCCAGCTCGCCCAGGACACCGGGCGCTGTGGCTGGTTCTACCGCGTGCTCAAGCCGGGCTTTGTCAGCGCCGAGCAACCGTTCGAGCTGATCCAGCGCAGCTACCCCGGCCTGACCGTGGCCTCGGCGTTGCGCAGTTTTTACCGCGAACCGCTGGAACATGCCGGTTTGAAAAAGCTGATTGATTGCCCGGCGCTGTCCTCGCGCTGGCGCGATATTGCCATCAAGCGCCTGCGCAGTGGGCGGGTCGAGGATTGGACGGCGCGTCTGCTGGGCTTGCCGCTGGAGGGCTTGCGCGAATGAACCTGTTCAACTTGCGTCGCCCGCAGCCGAGCCTGGATGACCTGGCGGCCGAGCGTTTGTTACCTGCAAGCAGCGACAACCTGTCCAGTGAGTGCCTGATGCCAAGTGTTGAGCGAGCCCCGCAGATTTTCGTCCGTGGCCAGGGTTCCTGGCTGTGGGACAGCGCCGACCGCGCCTACCTGGACTTTACCCAGGGCGCCGGTGCCAACAGCCTCGGGCATAGCCCCACGGCATTGGTCAAGGCGATGACGGCCCAGGCGCAGGCGCTGATCAACCCAGGCTCGGGGTTGCTCAATCGCGGCCAACTGAACCTGGCCGAGCGGCTGTGCAGCAGCACCGGCAGCGACCAGGTGTACCTGCTCAACACCGGCAGTGAGGCGTGCGAAGCCGCGATCAAGCTGGCGCGCAAATGGGGCCAGCGGCATCGCGGCGGTGCTTCACGAATCATTACCGCCAGCGGTAGCTGCCATGGTCATGGCTTTGCCGCCCTGTCGGCTTCGGACTGTCAGGACAATCGCTTCGAGCCCCGACTCCCTGGCTTCGACCGTGTGCCCTTCAACGACCTGCCGGCCCTGCACGCGGCGGTGGACGCGCAAACCGTGGCCATCATGCTGGAGCCGATCCAGGCTGCGGCGGGCGTACTGCCTGCGACCGAGCATTACCTCAAGGGCGTCGAGCGCTTGTGCCGTGAGCTGGGGATTCTGCTGATCCTCGACGAGGTGCAAACCGGCATGGGCCGTTGCGGTCGGCTGCTGGCCGAACAGCTGTATGGCGTGCGCGCCGACATTGTCGTCATGGGCAAGGGCCTCGGTGGCGGAGTACCGGTGGCAGCCTTGCTGGCGCGAGGCAGCGCCTGCTGTTTTGAGCCGGGTGAGCTGGACGGCACTCATCACGGCAATGCCTTGATGGCATCGGCCGGCCTGGCAGTGCTCGATAGCGTGCTCGATCACGGCTTTCTCGAACAGGTACGCGACAGCGCTCAACACCTGCACGAAGGCCTGGCACGCCTGGCCAATCGCTACGGGCACGGCGAGTTGCGCGGTCACGGCTTGCTCTGGGGGCTCAGGCTCGGTGATGACTCGGCCGACGCCGTGGTCAAGGCCGCGATGTACGAAGGCCTGCTGATCAGCGCCCCACAAGCCGATTGCCTGCGATTCACCCCGGCGCTGACCGTCAGCCAGGCCAACATCGATGAAATGCTCCTGCGCCTGGCACGCGCCTTTGCCCGGGTGCGCACCGCTCAATTGCAATGCCGCAAAGGCATCGCGGTCTGACGTGATCGCGGCCCCCTGAATTCCCGAACCGTCTCGCGGTATATCGCATCGCCCCATGCCTGATTCTTTTGGCATGGGGCGTTTTTTTGCCTAAACACTATTCGGGGCGGGACTTGAGAGCCTCTTCGCTGACGAGAGGTTCAATAGTGGCACCTGGCCGGGAGGTTACGGAACCCTTCCCCACGCAGCGGGTCGATTAGGTGTGTGGCTGATGACAGCCCACCTTACTCAGGAGCTGCCCTATGGATTTCATTCGCATCATCATCGCCATTCTGTTGCCGCCACTGGGCGTATTCCTGCAAGTGGGGTTCGGCGGCGCGTTCTGGCTGAATATCCTGCTGACCTTGTGTGGCTACATTCCGGGCATCGTTCACGCGGTGTACATCATCGCCAAGCGGTAAACCTGTGGATCGCAGCGTTGAACTCCGCTGCGATCAGCCCTTTGCGGGCTTCATCACCTCGCGATAAAACAACCATTCCTGCTCCAGCGCATGGGCCTGATTGCTGGCCTTGCGAAAGCCGTGGCGTTCGTCCGGGTAGTAATGGGCCTGCGCCGCGATGCCGTTGTCTTGCAGGGCCTTGAGCATGTCGCGGGTCTGTTGCGGGACAACCACGGCGTCGAGTTCGCCTTGAAAAAAGATCACCGGCACCTGGATGTTCTGTGCGTGTTGAAGTGGGGTGCGGGCGGCGTAGCGCTCGGCGTCGGCGATAGGGTCGCCGATCAACCAATCCAGATAATCGCCCTCGAACTTGTGGGTCGCACGGCCCAGGGCGACAGGGTCGCTGACCCCGTACAGACTGGCGCCCGCGCGGAACACCTGATGAAACGCCAGGGCACACAGGGTGGTGTAGCCGCCGGCACTGCCGCCGCGAATGAACGCGTGCTCGCCATCGATCAAGCCTTGTGCGGCGAGGTAGGTCACCACCGCGCAGGCATCTTCGACATCCACCTCGCCCCAGCGCAAATGCAGCGCCTGCCGATACGCTCGGCCGTAGCCACTGCTGCCACGGTAGTTGAGGTCGGCCACGGCAAAACCACGCTGGGCCCAATACTGGATGCGCGGATCGAGCATTGGATAGCAGGCCGAGGTCGGCCCGCCATGGATAAACACCACCAGCGGCGGTTTTTCCACGTTGCCCATGGCCGGGTAGAAGAACCCATGGGCCTCGCCCTGGCCGCTGGGGTAACGCAAGGTCTGTGGTTGGCTGATCTGCTCGGCGGGTAACAGCGCGACGCCGCCGGCCAGGACCTGCACCTGGTGGCTGTGGCGGTCGATGGCGAGCACGGCAGAGGGGCTGACCGGTGAGGCGGCAATGCAGTAGATGAACTGCTGATCCAGCGCCAGGTTGCGAAAGCGGCTGTAGTCGCCGGTGTAGTCCTCGACCTGCTCGCCTGAGCACAGACCCAGGCGGCCAAACCCGGCCACGGTCCAACTGGCCAGGTAGCGTTGGCCGTCCAGTGGCAGCCAGGTGCAACCCCCCAGTTGCCAAGGCGCCGGACCGTGGTCGGCCGCGGCACTGGGCAGCGGCTGCCAGCCAGATTCGCTGTCGACCCACGGCTGCCAGAATCCATTCCGGTCACTGAGGCAATACAAGCGCCCGCTTTCATCGAAGCGCGGTTGTTGCAGCGACTCTTCGACGTCTGCGCCGGCCACGCAACGGGGCGAGGCCAGGCTGCCATCGGGATTCAATTCGGCGAGCATCAGGCGCGTGGCGGTCCAGGGCTGATGGGGGCGGCTCCACTCGATCCACGCCAGTTGCCGGGCGTCGGGGCTCAAGGTCGGCGCGGCGTAAAAGTCCGCGCCTTCTACCCATAGCTGGCGTTGACCGTCGGCAGTGATGGCCACCAGGCGGTGTTGATTGGCGTGTTCTTCGACGGCCAACACCTGGCCGTTGGCCCACTGCAGGTCACCGTATCGGCATTCGCCCCAGGTCACTGCCTGGGGCGCTGCGCCCGTCAGGGTTTGGCGGTAAAGCTGCTGATCGGCCTCGTTGACGAAGAACAGCGCCTCATCGCCCAGGCAAAACGCTCCCCCGCCGTATTCGTAGACCCGGCTGCGCACGCTGAAGCCGGGCGGGGTCAGGCAGTGGGCGCGCTGCTCGCGCCAATGCCAGATCCGGCAGGCGCCATCCTGGGGGCGATATTCATTCCAGAACAGGCCTTGGGCGCCGACTTGCAAGTCGGCGAAGTCGACCCCCGCGGACACGGCGTGGAGGGCGCTCAAGGCGTCAGCCTTTAACGATGAGGCGTGAGTTTCGTTCATTGCGAAAGGCCAACTGTTCGATGGTCTGGGTGGCGTGCTCGGCTTCTTCGCGCGCCTTGAGGATCATGCCGTGATGCTCGGATTTACTGCACACCGGATCCGCATTGCTGGCGTCGCCGGTGAGCATGAAGGCCTGGCAGCGGCAGCCGCCGAAGTCCTTTTCTTTCTCGTCGCACGAGCGGCACGGTTCGGGCATCCAGTCGTAGCCGCGAAAGCGGTTGAAGCCGAACGAGTCGTACCAGATGTGTTGCATGCTGTGCTCGCGCACGTTGGGAAACTGTACCGGCATCTGTCGGGCACCGTGACAGGGCAGCGCGGTGCCGTCTGGTGTGACGGTCAGGAAAATACTGCCCCAGCCATTCATGCAGGCTTTCGGGCGTTCTTCGTAGTAGTCCGGGGTGACGAAGATCAGCTTGCACGGATGCCCTTGCGCCTCCAGTTTGGCGCGATATTCGTTGGTGATGCGTTCGGCGCGCACCAGTTGCTCCTGGGTCGGCAGCAGGCCGACTCGATTGAGCTGGGCCCAGCCGTAGAACTGGCAGGTGGCGAGCTCGACGAAGTCGGCTTCCAGGGCGATGCACAGCTCGATGATGCGGTCGATCTTGTCGATGTTGTGCCGATGGGTGACGAAGTTCAGCACCATCGGGTAGCCATGGGCTTTCACCGCCCGGGCCATCTCCAGTTTTTGCGCGAAGGCTTTTTTCGAGCCGGCCAGCAGGTTGTTCACCTGCTCGTCGCTGGCCTGGAAGCTGATCTGGATATGGTCCAGGCCGGCCTTTTTGAAGTCGCTGATTTTCTGTTCGGTGAGGCCGATGCCCGAGGTGATCAGGTTGGTGTAGAAGCCCAGCTTGCGCGCCTCGCCGATCAACTCGGCGAGGTCCTGGCGCACCAGCGGTTCGCCGCCCGAGAAGCCCAGTTGCGCGGCGCCCATTTCCCGGGCCTCGCGGAACACTTTCAGCCACTGTTCGGTGCTCAGTTCCTGGCCTTGGGTGGCAAAGTCCAGCGGGTTCGAACAGTAGGGGCACTGCAGCGGGCAGCGATAGGTCAGCTCGGCGAGCAGCCACAGCGGCAGGCCGATTTCAGGCTTGGCCGGCAGGGCCGCAGGATCAGCCGAGTTCGATCCAGTGCTGTGCACGGGCGACCTCCATGAATTGCTCGATGTCCTCGCCAAGCTCGGGCACGCCGGGGAAGCGGCTGTCCAGTTCGGCAATGATCGCGGCGACGTCACGCTGGCCGTCGATCAGGCCGCCAATCAGCGCGGCGCTTTCGTTGAGCTTGATCATGCCTTCGGGGTACAGCAGCACATGGCCTTTTTGCGCCGGCTCGTACTGGAAGCGGTAACCGGGGCGCCAGGTGGGGGTCTTGCTGCGGTCGAAACTCATAAGGCGATTCCTCGGTGCCAGACCCGTTGCCCGGTCACGCTGTGGTAAGGCGGGCGGTTCAGTTCATAGGCCATGCTCATGGCATCGAGCATGCTCCAAAGTATGTCCAGTTTGAACTGGAGAATTTCCAGCATGCGCTGCTGGCCTGCATAGGTGGTGTAGTGCTGCAGGGTGATCGCCAGTCCGTGCTCGACATCACGCCGGGCCTGACCCAGGCGCGTGCGAAAGTATTGGTAGCCGGCCGGGTCGATCCAGGGGTAGTGCTGTGGCCAGCTGTCCAGGCGCGACTGGTGAATCTGCGGGGCGAAGAGTTCGGTCAGGGAACTGCTGGCGGCCTCCTGCCAACTGGCGCGGCGGGCGAAGTTGACGTAGGCGTCGACGGCAAACCGCACGCCGGGCAGCACCAGCTCCTGGGAGCGCAGTTGCTCGGGGTCCAGGCCCACGGCCTGGCCGAGGCGCAACCAGGCTTCGATGCCGCCGTCTTCACCGGGGGCGCCGTCGTGGTCGAGCAGGCGCTGAATCCATTCGCGGCGGATCTCGCGGTCCGGGCAATTGGCCAGGATCGCCGCGTCCTTCAGTGGGATGTTCACCTGATAGTAGAAGCGGTTGGCGACCCAGCCCTGGATCTGTTCGCGGCTGGCCCGGCCTTCGTACATCGCCACGTGGTAGGGGTGATGGATGTGATAGAAGGCGCCCTTGGCCCGCAGCGCGGCTTCGAACTCGGCGGGGGACAGCGGTGTGTCGGTCATTGCGGTTCTCCGGGGGGATCCGTGAGACGGTTGGTGTCTGGTCGGGCGATAGGTTTCCTACAGTTCGATGCTCATGCCATCGTAGGCCACTTCAACATTGCGCCGCACCAGTTCGGCACGCTCGACCGAGTCTTCATCGAGGATCGGATTGGTGTTGTTGATGTGGATCAGCACCTTGCGTTGCTTGGGCAGTTGCTCCAGCACTTCGAGCATGCCGCCGGGGCCGTTCTGGGCCAGGTGGCCCATTTCCCGGCCGGTGCGGGTGCCGACGCCACGGCGCTGCATTTCGTCGTCGTCCCACAGGGTGCCGTCCACCAGCAGGCAGTCGCAGCCGGCCATGATCTCCAGCAGCGGCCCATCGACCTTGCCCAGCCCCGGGGCGTAGAACAGCTTGCCGCCGGTGCGCAGGTCTTCGACGATCAGGCCGATGTTGTCACCCGGGTGCGGGTCGAAGCGGTGGGGCGAGTAGGGCGGTGCGGCGCTGCGCAGCGGCAAGGGGCTGAAGCGCAGGTTAGGGCAGGCCGGGATGCAGAAGCTCTGGTCGAGCTCGATGCGGTTCCAGTGCAGGCCGCCATTCCAGTGGCTGAGCATGGTGAACAGCGGGAAGCCACTGCTCAGGTCTTCGTGGACCATGTCGGTGCACCAGACCTGGTGCGGGCAGCCTTCACGCAGGCTCAACAGGCCGGTGGTGTGGTCGATCTGGCTGTCCATCAGGATGATCGCCTGCACGCCCGTATCGCGCAGGGCGCGGCCAGGCTGCATGGGCGCAAAGCCCTGGAGTTGCGCGCGGATGTCCGGCGATGCGTTGCACAGCACCCAGTTCACGCCGTCATCGGAGATCGCAATCGACGATTGGGTGCGCGCGTGGGCCCGCAGACTGCCGTCACGCAACCCGGCGCAGTTCACGCAGTTGCAGTTCCACTGCGGAAAACCACCGCCGGCGGCGGAACCTAGAATCTGGACAAACATGGCTGCTCCATCACATCAACGCTAAAAAAGAAAACGCCCCGGGCTGGCCGAGGCGTTGTACCGCGTGTTTCACCCGCAGGTGGAATCAACGGCTGGCGAAGTACATGGTGACTTCAAAGCCGATACGCAGGTCGGTGTAGGCAGGTTTGGACCAGGTCATAAAGATGCTCCTTCAGGTGGATGGATGATTGAACCCTATACATATAGTCCACCTCCAGCCGGAGATGTTCAGATGCTTAGGTGGCTATCTTACTGAAACGTTTCTGCTAATTGGAGACTTCTCTCGAAGAAAACCCATTACAGCCCTGGTAATGATCCCCCGGTCGTTTGCCAGGCACCCGGTGGGCAGGCATCGCTGGATACACCTCGCCAACCACCCGCGGCCTGCTCCAGGCGTTGGGCCGCGTCCAGCAAGGCTGAACGCTGCAGCTGCAGTACAGCCTGTTGCAATTGCCCCAGGTAATCCGACGGGTGGTTGGCCAGCTTGCCCTGCCACAACCACTCGAAGGCCTGGGGCATGGGCAGGGTAGGCTGGTCGAGTTGTCCGGCCAGCGTCTGCAACTGCTCGGCCAGCGCGGCATCGTCCAGGCTGGCGAGGTGCGCGGGCAGTTGCTGGATAAAGGTCTCGATGTGGCCGAGCAGTTGCGCTGCCGGGGTGCCCGGCGACTGTACGCCGAACAACAGACCGGTTTGCCCGTTGATCTGCCGAACCCCGCTGAACACGGCATAGCCCAACTGCAGTTCGACCCGCAGGCGCTGGTAATAAGGCGTTTGGCTGAGCTGGGCCAGCAGGCGCCATGCCGCTTCGTCGGCCAGATCCCGCGAAGGTGTGGGGCAAAACAACAAGAGCGCGTGCTCGCCACTCGGGCAGGGCACCGTGCTCCAGAGCCGTTGGCCGGCGATGGCGATGGGCGACGTCGGCTCACTGTCGGCGATGCCTGGCGCTCGGCTCAGGGCGCGGGTCATTGCGGTGTGTACGCTGGCGGGCAGGCCGGCAGCCAGACCCTCCCAGCGCGCATTGGCCCAGATCGTGGGCAGGTCCGCAGGGCCGGCAGCGTCTGCGAGCGCACCCGGCATCTGGCCCAGGCACAGCTCAGGCAGGGCCTTGAGCAATTGCCGGATGGCGATCAACGCGGGCGGCGATTGGGTGGCGTGCCAGTGTGCGTCGGCGGGCTGGCTCAGGCACAACAGGGCCTGTTCGAGAATCGCCGGCATCGGCTCATGTCGACCCAGCAGCTTCAGCAGCCATTGGTTGCCGGTTTCGCTGAACGACAGTTCGACGCCCGCCTGGCCGGCGTCGTCGATCAGGCCTTGCAGGCTGCGGGCCAGCACCGGCTGCAGGTTGGCCGGCGGCGTCGAGGCCAGGCGCCAGCGCAAGCACACGGCCCCTTCACCGCTGGAGTCTGGCAGCGCCTGGCTGAACTGCAGGGCCGAACGCTCGCGACGACCACGAGTGCGGTCCTGGGCGAAGGTGCGCAAGCCCCGGTGCGCGCTGGTTTGTCCGCGAATCAGACCGGCGGCTGGCGGCTCTTCGGCGCTGCGCAGGAACGGATTGGGCGGCGGCAGTTGCCAGGTGCTGGCCGGGTTATCCACAGGTCGCGGATTGAGCTGCTGCAGAATCGTCGCGAGAGCGCTGAGCGCAGATTCCGGCAGCCGCGGTGGGTGGGGCTCGATGTCGAGGCGAGCGAGGTTCAAGGCGTTGCTCGACTGGCGCTTGAGCTGCTGCAGCAGGGCATATTCTTCGCCCAGGGCGGGCGCGGTGTACTGCTGGCTGAAGAAGCTCAGCCAGTCGTTGAGCAGGCTGTGGATGGATGCACGGTGGTCGGTACCGCTGGCGCCGAGCTGGAACTGCAGATGCAGCAGGGCTTGCCCGGCAAAGTGGTACAGCACGGTCGCCTTGAGGCTGTCGACCCACTGGCGCTGGCGCAACTCAGCCAGCAGGCCGCCGGGCTTGGCGGCGTTGAGCCAGGTGCAGAGAAAGTCCAGGGCCTGGGCAGATGACTCGGGCAGGCCTTCGCAGGCGAACAGCAGGTTGAGTTGGCGTTCGCTGGCCTGTTGATAACGGCTGCCCGCCTCGGACAGCAAGGGGCGCGGCGGGCTTTGTGGTTGCCGTGCGCCGACCCGCAACGGGCTGATCAGTTGCTGCGCCAGGCGTCGCAATTCATCCACAGGCTGCGGGCCCACCAGGCTCAAGGTCATCTGCCCGGTCTGATAAAACCGCTGATAGTAATCCTTGAGCGCCTGCTGGAACTCAGGGTGTTGCACCGCCAGGCTGTCACGATTGCCGGCATGGAAGCCGCGCAAGGGGTGATCGGCCGCCAGGCCGTCGAACAGCTCTTGGTGCTGCTGGGCCGCGACATCCTGGGACCAGGCGAGGTACTCCGCGTGCAGCACTTCGCGTTCGCGCAGTTGCTCGTCCGGATGCAGCCGCGGGTGGGCGAGCATGTCGCCCAGGCGCTCAAGCCCCGAGGCAAAAGCCTCGGGTGGCAGCTCGAAGAAAAAGTCTGTGCGGCGCTCGCCGGTTTGCGCGTTCAACTGGCCGCCCTGACGTTGCACATAGGCCATCAGCCCATCGCTGACAGGAAACCGCTCGGTGCCCAGAAACAGCAAGTGCTCAAGGAAATGCGCAAGCCCAGGCCAGGCCAAGGGCGCGTCGTGGCTGCCGGCGGCGACCCGCAACACGGCGGCACAGCGTTTTAAACCGGGGGCATGACGAAGCGAAAGCCGCAGGCCGTTGGCCAGGGTTTCGTGGTGGGCAAGGGGGTGGATCGGCGCAGGCATGAGCACTTCCGCTACTGGGTAAGTGCTCATGCTAGCGAAAACCTTGGGTCAGCGCTTGTTCAGCGCGTCGTAGAGGGCGGGCCGACGATCGAGGAAGTAGCGATTGGCGGCGCGCGAGTCGAGCATCAATTGGCGATCCAGGGTGCCGACGATCAGTGCTTCATCGAGGCCGGCCTGGGCGATACGGCTGCCATCCGGCGCGGCGATGCTGCTTTGCCCACAGTAGTGGATCTGCTCTTCACTGCCGCAGTAGTTGGCGTAGGCCACGTAGCACTGGTTCTCGTAGGCACGGGCGCGCACGGTGACGTCGGCGATGAAGTCGAAGGGGATCATGTTGGCCGTTGGCACCAGGATCAGCTCGGCCCCGGCCAAGGCCAGGCGTCGGGCGTTTTCCGGGAACTCCAGATCGTAGCAGATCAGGAAACCGAGCTTCCAGCCGTTGAGCTCGACCAGGGGAAAGTCGTCCTCGCCGGCGCTGAACATCGAGTGGTCGAGGTCGCCGAACAGGTGGGTCTTGCGGTAGTTGCACAGGCGCTCGCCCTGGGCGTCGATCAACTGCACGGCGTTGTAGATCTGCCCGTCCTCGGCACGCTCGGGGTAGCCATACAGGATGGCGACCCCCGAGGCTTTGGCGATCTGGGCGATCTGCTGCGCGGCCTCACCGTTGTACACCTGGGCCAGGACGTTCACCGCGTCGACGCCGATGTTGTAGCCGGTCAGGAACATCTCCGGAACCACCAGCAGGTCGGCGCCCTTGGCTTCTGTCGCGAGCTGCTGCAGGCGTTGCAGATTGGCGGCAACGTCGAGCGGCAGCGGTGGGCATTGGTAAAGGGCTACGCGCATTTCGGATTCCTCTTACTCGGGCAAAGCGATTGGCCCAATTTCATTGAACACATCACCCGGGCCCGGGTTCTCGGCATGGGTGGTGCCGCCGAAGTGATTCATGATGCCCCAGACCGCATTGAGCGAGGTCTGTACCGCACCTTCGACCCAGGCCGGCGTCCAGGATACGTCATCGCCGGCGATAAAAATCCCGCGCTGCTCGGCCGGCATTTCCTGCTGCATGAAGTGCGCGTACATCCGCTGGTTATAGCGGTAATGACCGGGCAGGGCGCCTTTGAATGCGCCGAGGAAGTGCGGGTCGGCTTCCCAGGACACGGTAATCGGGTCACCGATGATGCGCGCGGCGATGTCGACTTTCGGGTAGATCTTCTTCAGTGCATCGAGGGCCAGTTTCACCCGTTTTTCGATCGGCTGCGGGAGCATTTTCAGCGCGTCGCTCATCCAGGAGTACGACAGGCAAATGACTCCGGGCTTGTCGTCACCGTTGTCGAAGAGGTAGGTGCCACGGGTCAGGCGATCGGTGAGGGTCATGCTCATCAGGTCGCGGCCGGTTTCCGGGTCTTTGTCTTTCCAGAACGGCCGGTCGACCATGACGAAGGTCTTCGACGACTGCATGTAGCGGGTGCGGTCCAGGGCCATCCACATCTTTTGCGAGAACAGCGATTCTTCGCACTCGATCTGGGTGGTCAGCAACCAGCTTTGGCAGGTGGTCAGCACGGCCGCGTATTCGCGGGTATCACCCCAGTTGTCCGTGACGCTGAAGCGCCCATCGGCGGCGCGGGCGATGCGCTTGACCCCGGTGCGTGGCGCGCCGTTGTGCAGCGAGCTGAGGCTGGTGCCTGCTGGCCAGTGCGCACAACGTTCCGGCACATGGCGCCAGATACCCAGTGGCACCTGCTCCACACCGCCGACCACCAGGTGTTGGTGATCGTCGCAGTTGGTCATCACGACGCGGAAGATTTCCAGCATCGAGTTGGGGAAGTCCGAGTCCCAGCCACCGGTGCCGAAACCGACCTGGCCAAACACTTCGCGGTGGTGGAACGACAGCTTGGCGAAGGCTTTGGAGGTGGCCACGAAATCGTAGAAGGTGCGGTCGTCCCACAGTGGTACCAGGGTGTTCCACAGCTCTTTGAGGCGTGGCACGTCGCGGTCACGGATCGCTTGCTGGATCTCGCCAAAGCGCGAACCATCCTCCAGGGCGTCGGCCCAGGCGTCGGCGACTTCCTGGAACAGCGCGGGCAGGTCGGCGAGTTTCTGCGCGTAGTGGGTCTGGCCTTCCAGGTCGATGACCGTGCTGCCGGAGGCGGGGGTCAGCGGGTTGGGAAAGGGCTTGGTCTCAAGACCCAGCTTGTCGACGTAGTGATAGAAGGCGGTGGACGACACCGGGAAGCGCATGCCGCCCAGCTCCGCGATAATCCCCTCGGCACCCTCGAAGGCTTGGGAGCGCAGGCGCCCCCCCATTTTCGAGGCTTCGTAGACGACCGGTTTCAAGCCCAGCTTCATCAGCTCATACGCCGCCACCAGCCCGGCAATGCCGGCACCGACAATCGCCACTTCCGCACCGTGGTTGTGCGCCGGGATGCTGCCCAGGCCGGCCGGGTGTTCGATCCAGTCGTCAAAGGCGAAGGGGAAGTCAGGACCGAAGATGGTGACCGGTTTTTTACCGTCTGCAGGATGGCGATTGTTGTTGTTCATGGCTGACCTTGCTGGCGACTCGCACGAGGTGCTGAGTATAGGAAAAGACTGTCGCCATTCTAGGGAGCGTAGTGCACGTTAATAAGACGCAAAGTGTCGTCGTTTTGCAGGGCGGTGCTGCGATATGACGAATTCAATGGTCAAACTGGCTGGCCGCGGTCGATCTTGCTGCTGAGGATGATCGAGGTGGTGGTTTTCTCGACGCCATCGACGCTGCCGATCTGGTCGAGCAATTGGTCCAGTTGCTCCGGCGACTCGGTGCGCAGCCAGGCGACATAATCGAACTCACCGCTGACCGCACAGAGTTGCTGGACCTGGGCCATGCTGCTCAGGCGGCGCAGCACTTCCTTGCCGGAGCGCGGCTGCACGGTGATACCGACGTAGGCCTGCAAGCCACCGTCGACTACCCGCTGGCCCAGGCGCACGCCGTAACCGGTGATGACCTTGGCCTTTTCCAGGCGCGTCAGCCGCGACGTCACCGTGGTGCGCGCAATGCCCAACTGTCGGGCGAGCATCGCCACGCTTTCGCGTGCATTGAGCTGCAGGGCGGCGATCAATTGGCGGTCGATTTCATCGAGCATGAGGGCGCGAGTGTCAGGCAAAGGGCATCTCCAGCAGCACGGATCGGTGGGTGTGCATGTTACAGCACATCGATACCGGCGCTGGGGGACTGCGCCCTTTAACGTCTCACTTGAGGAGTGTTCTGAGGGCCGGGATATCGATCCTCGGAATGAGGTTGTCGGGAATCCGTGGGCTGCTGGAGAGGTTATACACGGCAAAGTCGTCGCCCATGACTTTGCTCGACATCAACTTCAGCGACGGAAGAATCCGCGTGTGGTAGTGCTTGTCGAGTCCGCAAGGGGAGAGCACCGAGCCGTCCGTTTCATAAAAACGCCCCGTGGACTGATTCAGATCGACGCCCACCAGGAACACCTTGGTGAAACCCAGGTGGTGGGCCAGTTGCAGTGCCAGATAGGCCACCGTTCGAGCGTCAAAAAAGCCGTCGCTGAGGTTTTTGCTGAAGCCGATGCTTTTGGCCCGCTGGCCGAGGAACGCACGGCTTTGCACCAGGTTCTTGTTGCGCCGGAAGAAATACTCGAGCCAGGTCTGTTTCGGCGCGCGCTTGAGGGTGAAGAGTTTTCCGGTCGGGCGCACATTGGTCCGGCGCGCATACTCCGCCCACAAGGCCACCCGTTGGCTGATTTTCATCGCGTGGGCAAAAAAATCGGGCTGCTGGCTGGGAAAGCTCATGTCGGTGCAAATGTAGAAGTGCGGCCGGATGTCCGTGGCGCTGAACAGCGAGATCGCGCCATTCATGGTGATCATCGGGACGTGGGCGAACTCCTGGATCGGAAAGTCCTTGGCCGAACTGCCCGAGGCAATAATGAACACGGCACCGCTCTCGGTGTTACGACACTCGTCGAAATCACGCGCATGACTCAATTTGGTGTCTACTGCTGGATGAGCCTGAACTACTTCCATGTCCGATGTCCGCTAGGTATGCCATTGACTGTATTGGTATTTTTTTTATTGGCCCTGACTGTGGATCATCCACCCGCTGGTTCGAGCAAAGAATGACACGCACAGTTCTTCAGGCTCGCCAGGCAGGCAAGGGTCGAATCTAGCAAATGCGATGTGATGTGACCAACCCCTAAATGTGTGAATGGGTAAGCGGTCGCAAATAGGCTGGAAAGATTGCTGCGGGGGAGCGGGGGGGCAAGGTATCCCAAGAGATATTGATCTCCGAGCGCTCATCGGCCAGTCTTTGATTTTTTTAAGGGTTAGGTATACGTTACATTTATTCTAATTTGTCGCGTATACAGAACATGGATTATTCCCTTATCACGGCCCGCCTAGGCGAGCAGCTTCGGCAGCGCCGCCTGAATCGCGGACTAACCCAAGCCCGCCTCGCGGTCCTGGCAGGCATCACTCGACAGAAGGTCATCGCCATAGAAAAGGGTGACCTGTCGGTGGGCATGGTCGCTTATGCACGAGTCCTGGGGGCTCTGGATGGTGAGTTCGCCATCGTACCGGCCGCCATGCCGACGCTTGATGAAATCCAGGGAGTGTTCGACTGATGAGCAGCGTACTGCGGGTTGCGACACCTGAAGGCAATAGCGGGAAGATCCTGGGCAGTGGTGGGGACTATTTGTTTCGGTACCACGAAGATGCCAAGGCGCAGGCAGCGATCAGTTTGCTGATGCCTGTGCGCCTGGATGAATACCGCCACCGTGAACTACACCCGATCTTCCAGATGAACCTGCCGGAAGGTTACGTCCTGGAGCAGTTGCGCAATCGCTTGGCCAAAGTGGCAAATGTTGATCCCATGTTGTTACTGGCGCTGTCTGGCAGCAGTTCGCCTATCGGGCGGATAGCGGTGAGTTCGCCGCAAGTCGATGCGCTCTTGCTGCGTCAGCAGTTCCCTGGCGAAAAGCTGGAAGAGATCCTTGCTTGGGATGGTGCAGAGGACATTTTTGCCAGCTTGGTCGATCGCTATATTCTGCGTGCAGGAATTTCGGGTGTGCAGCCCAAAGTACGGGTACCAGAACATCAGGAATGCACACCGCAACGATTCACTTCGAAAACTTCCGATCTCATTATCAAGAGCGGGCGAAACGAGTTTCCGGGACTGGCGATCAACGAGTTCCTCTGCATGTCGGTCGCCAGGGATACCGGGATTGCGGTGCCTGAGTTCTATCTTTCCGATAACGCCAAGCTGTTTGTAATGCGGCGTTTTGATCGAGATGAGCAGCTCAACCCGATCGGCTTCGAGGACATGGCTGCATTGATGGGGCTCGCTGCAGAGCAGAAGTACAGTAAGAGTTATTCGGCTATCGCCAAGGCTATCCGGCTGTACTGCCCGCCCGAGCAAGTACAGGGCTCATTGGCCCAGCTGTTTTCTATTGTGACGTTGAGCTGCATAGTGGGTAACGGCGACGCACACCTAAAGAACTTCGGATTGCTCTATTCTGACCCTACCCAGCGCGATGCGCGGCTGGCGCCGGCCTACGATATCGTCAACACCACGGCCTACCTTCCAAACGATGTATTGGCACTTGATCTTGTCGGCAACAAATCGCTGTTCGCCTCACGGCAGGGATTGCTGGACTTCGCACGGGTGTGTGATGTCGTCGAGCCTGAAGAGATTGTTCGCAAACAGCTGCACGCACTGGAGCGGGTGCTGGCACGTTTCCCCGAACTCTGTGAGCAGGTACCGGATGTGGTTGCAGCAATCAGGCAGTGTGCTGCGCCGTTTATGAGTTCTTTTGGTTAGCGTGGTTAGAGGGCGTCAGCGCATGTCGACCAGAAACACAAAAGCCGCGCAATGCGCGGCTTTCTTGTTTGGTGGGCCCACACGGACTTGAACCGTGGACCAAAGGATTATGAGTCCTCTGCTCTAACCAACTGAGCTATAGGCCCTCAGTAGGTCGCGGATTATAGCGATGGTTTCTCGGCTGTGCTATCCGAAAAGTCCGAAACTGCGATACGAAGGAAGGTGGCGGCGAACTCGTCGGCGGGCAGTGGCAGGCTGACGATGTAGCCCTGGATCTGTTCACAGCCTTCGCCGGCGAGGAACCGCTGTTGTGCCTGGGTCTCCACGCCTTCGGCGATGATGGTGAACTGCATGCTGCGGCCAAGGGCGATGATTGCGCGGACGATGGCCACGTCGTGGGGGTCGTCGGGCAGGCCGCGGACGAAGGACTGGTCGATTTTCAGGTAATCCAGGGGCAGGCGCTTGAGGTAGCTGAGGGAGGAATAACCGGTGCCGAAGTCGTCGATGGCCAGTTGCACCCCCAGGCGTTTGAGCTGGTGCAGGACTTCCAGGGCTTCTTCGGCCTGGCTCATGATGAAGTTCTCGGTGATCTCCAGTTGCAGCAGGTCGGGATTGAGGCGGTTGTCCTTGAGCAGTTGTTCGATGCGCCCCAAGAGATTGGGCTGGCGCAGTTGCGCGCCGGCGAGATTGACCGAGAGTGAGCCGAAACCCTCGTAGCGCTTGTTCCATTCGTGCATCTGCAGGCAGGCCTGTTCCAGTACCCAGTCGCCGATTTGCAGGATCATGCCGTTTTCTTCGGCCAGGGCGATGAAGTGCTCGGGCGGTACGTCGCCGAAGGTTGGGTGGCGCCAGCGGATCAGCGCTTCGGCACCGACCAGGCGTGGATGGTTGAGGCTGATTTTGGGTTGGTAGGACAGGGACAACTCGTTGCGCTCGATGGCGCGGCGCAGTTCATGTTCCAGGGCTATGCGTTCGCTGGCCTGGGCGGTGAGGTCGCGGGTATAGCTTTCCACCCGGTTGCGCCCTTTGGCCTTGGAGCGGTACATGGCGGCATCGGCGTTCTTGACCAGGGTGGCGACGTCGTTGCCGTCCTTGGGGTAGAGGCTGGTGCCGATGCTGGCGCTGATGAAGAACTCATGCTCGCCGGCCTGGAACGGCGCACTGAAGCAGTTCAGCAGTTTGTTGGCGATGTGTTCGGCATCGCTGGCTTGCTGCAGGCCCGGCAGCAGGATGATGAATTCGTCACCGCCCAGGCGCGCCACGGTGTCGATGTCGCGCAGTTGCTCCTTGAGGCGCACGGCGATGCCCTTGAGCAGCAGGTCGCCGACTGGATGCCCGAGGCTGTCGTTGATGTGTTTGAAGCGGTCGAGGTCGAGAAACAGCACGGCCCCCAGGCCCCCTTGTTCATGCTGGCTGTTGAGGGCTGTCAGCAGGCGGCTTTCGAACAGTGTGCGGTTCGGCAGGCCGGTCAGCGGGTCGTGGTGGGCCTGATAGTCGAGCTTGGCCTGGGCGTGCTTGAGGCTCGAGATGTCGGCAAACACCGCGACGAAGTGGGTGATGAAGCGGTCTTTGTTGCGCACCGCGCTGATGGTCAGCCAACTGGGGTATAGCTCGCCATTTTTGCGCCGATTGGAGATCTCGCCCTGCCAATGGCCCTCGGCGGTCAACTGGTGCCACATGGCCGCGTAGAAGGCGCTGTCGTGCAGGCCCGAGGCCAGGAGCCGGGGTGTGTGGCCCAGGGCTTCGGTTTCGCTGTAGCCGGTAATCTCGCTGAAGGCCCGGTTGACGGCGCTGATGTGCTGTTGGGTGTCGGTGATCAATACACCCTCGGCGGTGCTTTCGAACACGGTGGCGGCCTGTTGCAGTTTTTCCTGCATCAGGTGCCGCTCGGTGATGTCCCGGGCGATGGTCAGCATGCATTCTTCGTCGCCGATCGGCAGCGGTCGGCTGGACATTTCGCAGAGGCGGATCTGCCCGTCGTTGCGCCGGATATGGCAGGTGAAGTCGCGCACAAAGCCGTCGCGCTTGAGCAGGTCGAGCATTTTGCGGCGCTCATTGAGGTTGACCCAGATTCCCAGGTCGAGGGTCGAGCGATCCAGGGACATGGCGCTGTTGAAGCCGGTGATGCGGCTGAAACCTTCGTTGACCTCGATCAGCAGGCCATCGCTGACCCGTGAAAGCAGTAAGCCATCAGGCGAGGCGTGGAAGGCTTTGGCGAACTTCTCTTCGGAAGTCTGCAGTTGCTGTTGGGTTTCCTTGAGCTGGCTGATGTCCCGGACCACCACCACCAGCGCTGGCGTGGTATCGAGTTCGAAGGGCTCGGCGGAGATCAGGCCGGTGAACACCTGGCCATTGCTGCGGCGAAAGGGCATCTCCAGGTTGCGAATGCTGCCGGCCTGCAAGCGCTGCAAGAGGCCCGGGCCGACGCCGGCAATGCCCCAGATGTTCAGCTCGGTGGCGGTTTGTCCCACCACTTGTGCGGCCGTCAGGCCGATCTGCTCCTCGAAGGCCTCGTTGACCTCCAGCAGGCAGCCGTCGGACAGGCGCGCAATCACCAGGATGTCCGGGCACTGCTGGAACACCGAGGCAAACTTCTGCTCGGAGAGGCGCAGGGCTTCTTCGGTGCGCTTGGCTTCGCTGATGTCGATCATCAGGCCGCGCATGATCGGTTCGTGGCCGTGCTCGATCAGGCTGACGATGTCGCGTACCCACAGGCAGCGTCCGTCGGCCGTGATCACCCGGTAGTCGAGGCTGTGATCGCGCCCGGCCAGCACTTCGTGGTCGCAGAAACTCTGGGCCCGTGTCAGGTCGGCCGGGTGAATGATGTTGCGCCAGAAGCCGGGAATCAGCCAGTGGGACAGAGGGTAGCCGAGCAGATCCTCGGCGTGGGGCGACACGTAGCTGTAGGTGAAGTCACTGATGCGCGCTTCCCAGGCGATGGCGGACAGGCTCTCCACCAGGCCGCGGTAATGGTATTCGCTGCTGCGCAGTTCCTGCTCCAGGGCGACTCGCCGGGAAATCTCCGAGCTCAGGCGGCGATTGATGCGGATTACCGCGGCGAGTATGGCAATCAACAAGCCCACGCCTGGCAGGCCGTAGATCAACAGATCGGACCAGAAACCCCGGTGATCGAGGACGTTGCCTACCCAGTGTTCCTGGATGGCGCTGATTTCCCCGGGGCTCATATCGGCCAGTACTTTGTCGAGGATGCCCACCAGCAGTTTGTTGTCCCGTGGTACGGCCATCGCCAATTGGTAGCGATAGGGGGTTTCGCCGCTGACGTAGAGCCCTTCGAGCTTGAGTTGGCGCAGGCTCCAGACACTGGACGCGAGGTCACCGACGACCGCGTCCACCTGGTCGGTGGCCAGGGCCTGGAGCGCGGAGCTGACATTGGGCAAGGGCACCAGGTTGAGGTCGGGGTGCTGGGTGCGCAGCAGTTCGTGTGGGGCGTAGTTTTCCACCACGGCGATTTTCAGGCCGTAGAGGTCTTCAAGGTCATGGGGCTGGGCGCCGCCCACATGGGCCAGGATAACGATGGGGAAATCCAGGTAGGGCCGGGTGAAGGCCAGGTAGTTCTGGCGTTCGGGGGTGGACATGATGCCGGGCAGCAGGTCGAGCTGGCCGTGTTTGACCTGATCCAGCACCTCGGTCCAACTGACCGGTTCCACGGGCGTGACCTTGACGGCCAGGCGATCGCGCACGACGTTGATGTAGTCAGCCGCCAGACCCTGGTAGCGGCCTTGCTCGTCACGAAACTCGAAGGGCGGCCACGAGGCGTCCACGCCCAGGCGTAACTCTGGATGAGCCGCCAGCCAGGCACGTTCTTCGTCATTAAGAGTCAGCGCGCCAGCCGTTGCGGTCCAGGTCATCAGCGACAGTAGCAGCACGGCCGGGAGTCTGGGCATAACGGTCTCGTTATGGCTCGGAGGGAATGTTTCGAGTGTAGACGGGCTGGGGGAGGGGAGCGATGTCTCGAGGATTTAATCTGCACAAAGCAAAACCCCCGGCAGGGCCGGGGGTTTTGTGATCACTCGTCGAGGAAGGAGCGCAGATGCTCGCTTCTCGTCGGGTGGCGCAGCTTGCGCAGCGCCTTGGCTTCGATCTGACGAATCCGTTCGCGGGTCACGTCGAACTGCTTACCAACTTCCTCGAGGGTGTGGTCGGTATTCATGTCGATGCCGAAACGCATGCGCAGGACCTTGGCTTCACGGGCAGTGAGGCCGGAGAGTACTTCGCGAGTCGCTTCTTTAAGGCTCTCAACGGTAGCGACATCGATTGGCGACTGCATGGTCGAGTCTTCGATGAAGTCACCCAGATGGGAGTCTTCGTCATCACCGATCGGGGTTTCCATGGAGATCGGCTCTTTAGCGATCTTCAATACCTTGCGGATCTTGTCCTCAGGCATTTCCATGCGTTCGCCCAGCTCTTCCGGGGTCGGTTCGCGACCCATTTCCTGCAGCATCTGCCGGGAAATACGGTTGAGCTTGTTGATCGTCTCGATCATGTGCACCGGAATACGGATGGTGCGGGCCTGGTCGGCGATCGAGCGAGTGATCGCCTGACGGATCCACCAGGTGGCATAAGTCGAGAATTTGTAGCCACGACGGTATTCGAACTTGTCCACCGCTTTCATCAAGCCGATGTTGCCTTCCTGGATCAAGTCGAGGAATTGCAGGCCACGGTTGGTGTACTTCTTGGCGATGGAGATCACCAGACGCAAGTTCGCTTCGACCATCTCTTTCTTCGCGCGGCGGGCCTTGGCCTCACCGATCGACATGCGACGGTTGATGTCCTTGATCTCGGCGATCGTCAAACCGGTTTCGGTTTGCAGTGCGGTCAGCTTCTGCTGGCAACGAATGATGTCCGGTTGCAGGCGACCGATGGCTTCAGCGTATTTGCTTTTGCCTTTGGCCAGTGCTTCGGTCCAGCTTTCGTCTACTTCGTTGCCCGGGAACTGGCGCAGGAAGTCGGTACGCAGCATACGTGCATCACGTACACACAGTTGCATGATCGCGCGCTCTTGCTGACGCAGACGATCCAGGGCACTGCGAACACGCTCGACCAGGCCTTCGAATTGCTTCGGCACCAGCTTGATCGGCATGAACAGCTCGGCCAGCGCGACCATTTCTGCAATCGCTTGCTTGTGATCGCGACCGTGCTTTTTCAGGGCCTTGCGGGTAATTTCCATCTGGTCGGCCACAGCGCCAAAACGCTGGGCAGCGATGACCGGATCCGGACCGCTTTCGGCTTCTTCTTCGTCGTCACTGGCTTCAGCGTCGTCGTCTTCGGCATCGTCGGCAGCGGGAGCGGCTTTCGGGTCGACAGGCGGCGGTACTTCGGCAGCTGGAGGCGCAATGCCGTCGTCCGGGTCGATGTAACCGCTCAGGACGTCAGACAGGCGACCACCTTCGGTGGTGACGCGAGTGTATTCGGAGAGAATGTGATCAACCGTGCCAGGGAAGTGCGCAATGGCGCCCATCACTTCACGGATGCCCTCTTCAATACGCTTGGCGATTTCGATTTCGCCTTCACGTGTGAGGAGCTCTACGGTACCCATTTCACGCATGTACATGCGCACTGGGTCGGTAGTGCGACCAATGTCGGTCTCAACCGCTGCCAACGCTGCTGCTGCCTCTTCGGCCGCGGCTTCGTCAGTATCGGCGTCGGCCAGCATAAGGGAATCCTTATCTGGCGCAACCTCGAATACGTTGATCCCCATGTCGTTGATCATGCGGATGATGTCTTCCACCTGTTCCGGATCTGAAATATCCTCCGGCAGGTGGTCGTTGACCTCCGCGTAAGTCAGGTAACCCTGCTCACGACCGAGTGTGATCAACTCTTTGATACGAGACTGCTGTTGCGCTTTTCCGGACATAACACCCTATCCACTGAAGGTCTTGGCGGGCAAAAAACAAGCCGAGGATTATACCTGAGCTATGACCTCACGCGCCAGTTGAGGTCGGGCTTGATGCGGAAACATTGCGACTTAGAAGGTCGCGCAGTTGGTTTTTCTCATCGCTACTCAGTTCACTTTGACGTGCTTTCCTGAGCAGTTGTTCCAGGTTTCGCTCGCGTTGGCGGGCTGACAAGCTAGTTATGGTGTCGAAAAACTGTTGTTCAAGGTTGTCGCCCTCAATCAACCATTCCTTTTCGGCCAATGCCTTGAGCAGGCGACCTTGTTCGGTCCCGTGCCAGCGTGCAATCAGCTGAAATGAGTTTAGCTTGGGATTCTTCTGTACCGCTTCGAGCAGTGCCACCAGCAATTGCGTGTTGGAGTGGTCCTCGGCCGCGAAGTGCCCGGCGTCCTCGACTTTTTCCGCCAATTGCGGGTGGTGCAGTAGTGTGCGCAAAGCGGCCAGTGTTGGAGGTTCGACGGCGGCCGGGACGCGCGGGGCACGTGGCTGATCGCGATCGCCGCCACGCTTGCCTTTTTTGTCCCAGGGTTTGTCTTCCCATTTCTTGCCGCCGCCAGGCTTTTTCGGCGTCCATTCCTGCTGGGGTGCGTAGGTTTCCTGCGGTTGATGGTAGTCGGAATAATCCGGCATGGCGTCGTAATCAATGCCTGGGTCGTAGGCCGGCGGCGCTTCCTGTGGTGCGCTTTGCACCAACTGGCTGACGGCTTCGCTGTTGAGGCCGGTGATCTCGCTCAGGCGCTGGCGCATGAGGGTGCGCAGGTTGGCCCCGGGGACCTTGTCGATCAGCGGCGCAGCGAGGGTGGCCATGTGGGCCTTGCCTTCGAGCGAGCGCGGGTCGGATTCTTCGATCAGTTGCTGGAAGAAATAGTCGGCCAGGGGCTGCGCATGTTGGTTGATGCGGGCGCGAAAGGCGTCGGTGCCTTCCGAGCGGACCAGGGTGTCCGGGTCTTCGCCTTCGGGCAGGAACAGAAAGCGCGCGCGGCGTCCGTCCTGCAGGCTCGACAGCGTCGACTCCAGGGCTCGCCACGCGGCATTGCGGCCGGCCTGGTCGCCGTCGAAGCAGAACAGCACGCTGGGCACCACTCGAAACAGGCGCTTTAGGTGCTCTTCGCTGGTGGCGGTGCCGAGGGTGGCGACGGCGTTGCGCAAGCCTTGCTGGGCCAGGGCGATGACGTCCATGTAGCCCTCGACGACGATGATCTCGTCGAGGTTGCGGTTGTTTTTCCGCGCTTCATACAGGCCGTAGAGCTCCTGCCCTTTATGAAAGACCGGGGTTTCCGGTGAGTTGAGGTATTTCGGCTTGTCGTCGCCCAGGACTCGACCACCGAAGGCGATGATGCGCCCACGGCTGTCGCGGATCGGGAACATCACCCGATCGCGAAAGCGGTCGTAGCGCTTGCCGCTCTCGGCGTTCTCGATCAGCAGTCCGGCATCGATCATGGCTTTCTGTTGCAGGGCGTCGCTGCTCAAGTGCTTGAACAGGTTGTCCCAGCCAGGAGGCGCAAAACCCAGGCCGAAATCCCGGGCGATCTCACCGGTCAGGCCGCGGCCCTTGAGGTAGTCGACCGCGGCCTTGCGCGCCGGATGGCTTTTCAGGGCCTGGCGGTAAAAGTCGGCGGCGGCGCTCAAGAGTGGGTACAGCGGCGAGTCGGTGGGTTGCCGGGGTTTGTGCGGGCGACCACTTTCCTCGCGGGGAATTTCCATGCCGGCGGCTTTGGCCAGGTCCTCGACGGCCTGGGGGAAGTCCAGGTTGTCGTGGTCCATGAGGAAGCCGAGGGCATTGCCTCCCGCGCCGCAGCCAAAGCAGTAGTAGAACTGTTTGTCCGGGCTGACGCTGAAGGAGGGGGTTTTTTCTTTGTGGAACGGGCAGCAGGCAGTGTAGTTCTTGCCGGCTTTTTTCAATTGCAGCCGCGAGCTGACCACATCGACGATGTCGGTGCGGTTCAGAAGGTCGTCAATAAAGCTCTGGGGAATCAGCCCGGCCATGGCGTTCTCGTCATCACTGCTTGTGAGTATCTGGCCCACGCGAGGGGCGAGCGGATATCGGTCATGATTTTGAGGCGCGGCAAATGTGCGGCTCGACCAAATATCGTCTGCGTATTCGCGGTAGGGGAGTGCATCCGCCGAAAATCCACTGAGGTTAGTCCCAATCAGGGTTCGACTGTTGAAAAGTATTGCGCTGAGTCCCGCAGTGCCCGGTGACAGGCCTCGGATAGCTCAAAAGCAGGCGCGCAAGAAGGCACCTTGGGCTGATCGTCGTTGAGAGGAATCAGTAGGGTGTGCTCGTCAGTAGCCTTGGAAGGCTCGTCAGAAGAGACGTGCACTGCTGGCAAAAGAGCCAGGTCTGACGTGTGAAGCAGTTTGTCGCGGTCGCGTCTGCGGCTTTGACAGTGAAGCATCAAGCGATATCCGCAAATGCCATAAGCCCGGCTGAGGGCCGGGCTTGGCAGAAGCTTGCTACGATCGTCGGTGTATTAGTACAGACGAACGGCGCGGCGCTGTTCGCGCTGAACTTTCTTGGCGTGACGCTTAACAGCGGCTGCTGCTTTACGCTTACGCTCAGAAGTTGGCTTCTCGTAAAATTCGCGGCTACGAACTTCAGCCAGTACACCGGCTTTTTCGCAGGAGCGCTTGAAACGACGCAGAGCTACGTCGAAGGGTTCGTTCTCTTTTACTTTGACGGCTGGCATCCAGAGCTACCTTCATTCATTACCGGGGTCAACATCCTCGCGGCAAAAGAGCACTTGAAGACGTCGGTTTTTAAGGGTTGCGGATGTTAACCCCTCATCGCTCGGAATGCAAAGCCTCTGATCGAAAACCGCTGGTCGGGGCATCCCATGGAGACTATTATGCGCGCCTTCGAATTTAGCCTAAACAAGGCGCAAACCCATGCTAGTACTGGGATTAGAAACCTCCTGCGACGAAACCGGTGTCGCACTTTACGACAGTGAGAAAGGCCTGCTGGCCGATGCACTGTTCAGCCAGATCGACCTGCACCGCGCCTATGGTGGCGTGGTGCCGGAGCTGGCTTCACGGGATCACGTCAAGCGCATGCTGCCCTTGATCCGTCAGGTCTTGGCCGAGGCCGATTGCGTTCCGACCGAGATCGATGCGATCGCCTACACCGCGGGTCCTGGCCTGGTCGGTGCCTTGCTGGTGGGCGCTTCCTGCGCCCAGGCGCTGGCGTTTGCCTGGGGCATTCCGGCGCTGGGTGTGCACCACATGGAAGGGCATTTGCTGGCGCCGATGCTGGAGCCGCAACCACCCGAATTCCCGTTCGTCGCTTTGTTGGTCTCCGGTGGACACACGCAGCTGGTTCGGGTCGATGCAATCGGTCAATACGAGCTGTTGGGCGAGACCCTCGACGATGCCGCGGGTGAAGCGTTCGACAAGACGGCGAAGATGATGGGGCTCAATTACCCCGGCGGACCGGAAATCGCTCGCCTGGCCGAGCAGGGTGTGCCGGGACGATTCACTTTCCCGCGACCGATGTGCGACCGGCCGGGCCTGGCGTTCAGCTTCAGTGGTCTGAAAACCTTTGCCCTGAACACCTGGCAGCAGTGTGTCAGCGCTGGGGACGACAGCGAGCAGACTCGTAGCGACATTGCGCTGGCCTTCCAGCAGGCGGTGGTGGAGACTTTGACCGTCAAGTGCAAGCGCGCCTTGAAACAGGCGGGTCTCAAGCGCCTGGTGATCGCCGGCGGCGTGAGCGCGAACAAGGCTTTGCGGGTTTCGCTGGAGAAAATGCTCGGTGACATGAAGGGCGACGTTTACTACGCACGTCCGGAATTCTGTACCGATAACGGCGCGATGATCGCTTTTGCCGGTTGTCAGCGACTGCAGGCCGGGCAACACGAAAGCCTGGCGATCACGGTGCAGGCACGTTGGCCGATGGAGCAGTTGTCAGCGCTGTAGAGCCGAAAGGCGTGAGCGTGGCTCATGGGACGGGGTCAAAAATGCCGTTCGCGCCCGGCAAACAGGTCGCGTAGATTGCCGCGGTGGCGCCAGACGATCAGGATCGTCAGGACGCTCATCGGCAGTAGCGCTGCCGGTTCCTGCCAGGCCAGCAATGGCAGTGTCAGGGGGGTGGCAATCAGCGCCGCCAGCGAGCTGGTGCGGGTCAGGTAGAAGGTCAGCAGCCAGCCGCCGATGGCCAGGAGTGCCGCGGGGGGGTAGAGCCCCAGCAGCATGCCGGCGGCGGTCGCCACGCCTTTACCGCCGCGAAAACGGAAGTACAGCGGGAACAGATGGCCGATGACGGCGCAGATGCCGACCCAGGCTTGTTGTTGAATCGACAGGCCGGCGAGGGCCGCCAGCAGAACGGGCAGCAGGCCTTTGCACAGGTCGCCCAACAACGTCAGGACCGCGAGTTTTTTTCCCGCCAGGCGTAACATGTTGGTGGCGCCGGCATTACCCGAGCCACTCATTCGCGGATCGGGGTTACCGGTCAGGCGGCTGAGCAAAATGGCGAAGGACAGCG
Organism: Pseudomonas sp. RA_35y_Pfl2_P32; assembly: GCF_963970735.1. Lineage (NCBI taxonomy): Bacteria > Pseudomonadati > Pseudomonadota > Gammaproteobacteria > Pseudomonadales > Pseudomonadaceae > Pseudomonas > Pseudomonas sp. RA_35y_Pfl2_P32. Next base: position 47,642 of record NZ_CAXAQF010000002.1, on the reverse strand, counting down.
AGCCAAGCAGGTAGGCGAAGATCGCCAGTGACCAAAACATGCTAACTATTCCGGGCGAGGACGCCCTGATTCTAACGGCGCAATGCGCCCTTGTCGTGCTGCGGAGAAAAGTGCTTGGACAGAGTGTTTATCGAGGGCCTGGAAGTCGACACGGTAATCGGTGCCTACGACTGGGAGCGCGGCATCCGTCAGTGCCTGCGTCTTGATCTGAGCTTTGCCTGGGACAATCGTCCGGCAGCAGCTGGCGATGACCTGACCCTGGCGCTCGATTACGCCAGCGTTTCGGCGCGCATCCAGGCGTTTGCCGAACACGCCCAGTTCCAGTTGGTGGAGACTTTTGCCGAGCGCCTGGCCGAAGAGTTGATGAGCGAATTCAAGATCACCTGGATGCGTCTCAAACTGACCAAGCCTGGGGCCGTTCCGGCGGCTAGCGGCGTGGGCGTGGAGATCGAGCGCGGATGTCGCTAACTCAGGTATTTCTTGGACTGGGCAGCAATGCCGAGCGCGAAACCCATTTGCTGGCGGGGCTGGAAGCGCTTAGCGGGTTTCTGGTGAATATGCGCTGCTCGGCGGTGTTCGAAAGCCAGCCGGTGGGGATCAAGAGCGGGCCGTTTTTCAACTTTGTGGTGTCGGCGTTTACCGATCTGCCGTTGATCGAGCTGGATCGACGCTTGAAATTCATCGAGGCCGATAACGGTCGTTACGCGCCGGATCGCAAGGGTTTACCACTGGATATCGACGTATTGTTGTACGGCGATCTGGTGGGCAACTTTGACGGCTTGATCCTGCCGCGGGCGGAGATTCTGAAAAATGCCTTTGTGTTGTGGCCGCTGTCGCTGATTGCGCCTGATCGGGTGCATCCCGGCGCGGGCAAAAGCTTCGCGACGCTGTGGGCTGAGGCGCAGATTGATCAGGTGTTGGCGCCGGTGGCATTCGAGTGGCGCGGTGAGCCGCTGACGCCTTTGAACTTGCTCTGATCGGGTGACCCCATCGCGGGCGAGCCCGCTCCCACAGGTGTGAAGTCGCCCGTTGTGGGAGCGGGCTTGCCCGCGATGCTTTTCAGGCCGATGCTGCTTCTTTGTAGACTTTTAATGCCTTGAGCCGTTCGCGCTTGAGCGCTTCGCCCAGTTCCGGGCCCTTGAATCCCTGCTCCAGTAATGGCTGCACCGCCACGTTGCGAGCGGCGGTCGCTGCGCCACGCAAGTAGTCCGCCTGTGGGTAACTTCTTTGCTCCAGGCCCTTGCGGCCACGTGCGTCCATCTCGCAGGCGACGATGAACTCTTCGAAGCGCTGCGGACGCCGATAGACGTCAAAGCTGTGCAGCAACTCGAGCAAGGTCGAGGGCTTGAGTTCCAGTGCACGGTGGCCATGGGTGTGGTACTCGCCCACCAGCAATGCCAGCTCCTGGCAGTCACGCGGAGCCTTGAAGCGGGCATTGACGGCTTTGATCAGCTTGAGGCCCTTGTGTTCATGGGCGATGTGCCGGGGCCACTCCTCTTGCGGGGTCAGGCCTTTGCCCAGATCGTGCAGCAAGCAGGCCCAGCGCACGGTCAACGGTTGTTTGTGATGGGCGGCCTGGAGCAGGACGCTCAAGGTATGCACGCCGCTGTCGATTTCCGGGTGGTGGATTTCGGGCTGGGGCACACCGAACAATGCGTCAATCTCCGGCAGCAAAACCTTCAGTGCGCCACAATCGCGAAGCACCTGGATAAACACCTGGGGTTGCTCTTCCATCAGGGCGCGGGAGATTTCTTTCCAGCTGCGCTCAGCGGTCAATGCCTGCAGTTCGCCGGATTCGCTCAGTTGGCGCATTAGCTCCAGGGTCTCTGGGGCTACGGTGAAACCGAGTCCGGCATAACGCGCGGCAAAGCGGGCAACTCGCAGGACTCGCAGAGGATCTTCGGCGAACGCGGGGGAAACGTGACGTAGTACGCGGGCCTGGAGATCGCGTTGACCCTGGTAGGGGTCGGTCAAGTGGCCGTGATCGTCTTCGGCCATGGCATTGATCGTCAGGTCCCGGCGAATCAGGTCCTCTTCCAGGGTCACTTCGGGGCTGGCGTGAAAAGTGAACCCGCCGTACCCGCGCCCGCTCTTGCGTTCGGTGCGGGCGAGGGCGTACTCCTCCCCCGTCCTGGGGTGCAGGAATACCGGGAAGTCAGCACCTACCGGGCGAAAGCCCTTGGCGAGCATCTCTTCGGTGCTGGCCCCCACCACGACCCGGTCGATATCGGTAACAGGTATGCCGAGCAGGCGATCCCGCACTGCGCCGCCGACTTTATAAATCTGCATAAAAAACCTCCGTTAGCTCGACAGGATAACCCTTGCATCGAGCCAACGGAGGCCAGGTTGGTTTCAAAGATGAATGACGGCCAGGTCGAGCCGGCCGTAATCGCCTTCGCTGTGCTCCGATCTGGGGGGGACGTGTTGGGTTTTCATGACCTGGTCGCCTTGCAGGGTTTCCAGGTGAATATCGAAGCCCCACAAACGGTGCAGGTGCTTGAGTACTTCCTCGGTCGACTCTCCCAGGGGTTTGCGGTCGTGTTGTTGATGGCGCAGCGTCAGCGAACGGTCGCCACGGCGATCGATGCTGTAGATCTGCACGTTGGGTTCACGGTTGCCCAGGTTGTACTGGGCGGCCAGGGTTTCCCGGATGGTCCGATAACCGTCCTCGTCATGAATGGCGGGTACCAGCAGGTCGTCCTTCTGATCGTCATCGAGGATGCTGAACAGCTTCAGGTCGCGGATCACCTTGGGTGACAGGTACTGCAGGATAAAACTCTCATCCTTGAAGCTGCTCATGGCGAACTTGATGCTCGACAGCCAGTCGGTCCCGGCGATCTCCGGGAACCAGCGGTAATCCTCCTCGGTGGGCTCTTCGCACATGCGCCGGATATCGCGGTACATGGCAAAACCCAGGGTGTAGGGGTTGATCCCGCTGTAGTACGGGCTGTCGAACCCCGGCTGGTAAACCACGCTGGTGTGGGAGGTCAGGAACTCCATCATGAAACCGTCGGTGACCAGGCCTTCGTCATACAGGTCGTTCATCAGGGTGTAGTGCCAGAACGTGGCCCAACCTTCGTTCATCACCTGGGTCTGGCGTTGCGGGTAGAAGTACTGGGCGATCTTGCGCACGATGCGCACGATCTCCCGCTGCCAGGGTTCCAGCAGCGGCGCGTGCTTCTCGATGAAATACAGGATGTTCTCCTGGGGTTCGGAGGGGAAGCGCGCGTTGTCTTTCTCGTTGTACTTGTCGGCGCCCTTGGGAATGGTGCGCCACAGGTCGTTGATCTGCTTTTGCAGGTGTTCTTCGCGGTCTTTCTGGCGGCGCCGTTCTTCCTCCGCCGAGATCGGATACGGGCGTTTGTAGCGGTCGACGCCGTAGTTCATCAGGGCGTGGCAGGAGTCCAGCAGGTCTTCGACGGCATCGATGCCATGGCGCTCCTCGCATTGCATGATGTACTGCTTGGCAAACACCAGGTAATCGATGATCGAGCTGGCATCGGTCCAGGTACGAAACAGGTAGTTGCCCTTGAAAAAGCTGTTGTGGCCGTAGCAGGCGTGGGCTACCACCAATGCCTGCATGCAGATGGTGTTTTCCTCCATCAGGTAAGCGATGCAGGGATCCGAGTTGATCACGATTTCGTAGGCCAGCCCCATTTGGCCGCGGCTGTAGGATTTTTCGGTGCTGAGAAAGTGTTTGCCGTAGGACCAGTGGTGGTAGCCCAGGGGCATGCCGACGGAGGCGTACGCATCCATCATTTGCTCGGCGGTGATCACCTCGATCTGGTTGGGGTAGGTGTCCAGCGCATAACGGGCCGCAATACGGCTGATTTCGCGGTCGTAGGCTTGGATCAGCTCGAATGTCCATTCGGAGCCGGTGGAGATGGGTTGGCGCTTCTGCTCTTTGGCGGTCATGTCACTAACCTGCGCTGGAAGAGTTCACGGAAGACCGGATAGATATCCCCGGCCGAAACCAGCTGCTGCTGGGCAAACGTGTCGGAAAAGGCTTCGGCGATACGCTCGTATTCGTACCACAGGGCCTGGTGTTCGCGCGGGGTAATCTCCACGTAAGTGTAGTACTGCACGAAGGGCATGATCTGGTTGATCAGGATGTCGCGGCAGATCGGCGAGTCATCGTTCCAGTTGTCGCCGTCGGAGGCCTGGGCAGCGTAGATGTTCCAGTCGTTGCTTGGATAACGCTCGGCCATGATCTCCTGCATCAGTTTCAAGGCGCTGGAAACGATGGTGCCGCCGGTTTCGCGGGAGTAGAAAAACTCTTCCTCGTCCACTTCCCGGGCACTGGTGTGGTGGCGGATGAAGACGACGTCGATCTTGTCGTAGTTACGTTTCAGGAACAGATACAACAGGATGAAGAAACGTTTGGCGATGTCCTTGGTCGCCTGGGTCATGGAGCCGGAAACGTCCATCAGGCAAAACATCACCGCCTTGGAGCTGGGGTTGGGTTGCTTGATCAGCAGGTTGTACTTGAGGTCGAAGGTGTCCAGGAACGGCACGCGGTGAATGCGTGCGCTCAAGCGCTCGATTTCCGTTTCAATTTCCTGGATATCGCCGAAGTTATCCGGTTCTTCCAGCTTGAGTCGCGCCAGCTCTTCCTTGGCGTCGCGCAGTTTGGCCCGGCTGCTGCCGGACAGGGCGATACGCCTGGCATGGGCTGAGCGCAGGGTGCGGATGATGTTGATCCGTGATGGATTGCCTTCGTTGCTGATGCCGGCGCGCACGGTCTTGAAGGTGTCAGTGCCAGTCAGGTTGCGCTTGACCAGGTTGGGCAGTTCCAGGTCCTCGAACATGAATTCGAGGAATTCTTCCTGGGTAATCTGGAAGACGAACTCATCCATGCCTTCGCCAGAGTTGCCGGCCTTGCCCGGGCCTTTGCCACCCCCACCCCCTGGCGGACGGGCAATATGCTCGCCGCTGGTGAATTCCTTGTTGCCAGGATGCACCACGGTCTGTTTGCCACCACGACCGTGATGAAGCACCGGTTCGTCGATATCGCGACCGGGAATGCTGATTTGTTCGCCGTGTTCCATATCGGTGATGGAGCGCCGACTGACCGCCTCTTCGACGGCCTTTTTGATGTGGTCACGATAACGCCGCAGAAACCGCTGACGGTTTACCGTGCTCTTGTTCTTGCCATTGAGACGTCGGTCGATCACATAGCTCATGACTGCTCCTTAGAAGCTGTCCTGAAAGGGGCGAGCGGTGACGCAGCATGGGCTCAGGCCAAGGGACGTTTCACGCTCCCCCAAGCGCTCAGGGTGCTGCCTGTACCTCGCTACCGGCTTTCGAACACCTTCCAGAGGCCTGTGTAACAGAAAATGCGTAGACAGGCCTCTGGCTAACGACAACCGGTCTGACCGGCAGCGGGTTACTGTGATTTTCTGACCCGCAGGTACCACTCGGACAGCAGTCGTACCTGTTTGTCGGTGTAGCCGCGCTCGACCATCCGTGTGACGAAGTCGTTGTGCTTTTGTTGGTCCTCTTTGCTGGCCTTGGCGTTGAAGCTGATGACCGGCAGCAGATCCTCGGTGTTCGAGAACATTTTTTTCTCGATGACCACCCGCAGTTTCTCGTAGCTGAGCCAGGTCGGGTTCTTGCCGTTGTTGTTGGCCCTGGCGCGCAGGACGAAGTTGACGATTTCGTTGCGGAAATCCTTCGGATTGCTGATGCCCGCCGGTTTTTCGATTTTCTCCAGTTCTTCGTTCAGGGCGACGCGGTTGAGGATCTCGCCGGTTTCCGGGTCGCGGTATTCCTGGTCCTGAATCCAGAAGTCCGCGTACAGCACGTAGCGGTCGAAGATGTTTTGACCGTACTCGCTGTAGGACTCCAGGTAGGCGGTCTGGATTTCCTTGCCGATGAACTCGATATAGCGCGGTGCCAGGTATTCCTTGAGGAAGCGCAGGTAACGTTCGCGGGTTTCGGCCTGGAACTGCTCCTGCTCGATCTGCTGTTCCAGCACATAAAGCAGATGCACCGGGTTGGCGGCGATCTCGTGTGGGTCGAAGTTGAAGACTTTCGACAGGATCTTGAAGGCGAACCGGGTCGAAAGGCCGTTCATGCCTTCATCGACACCGGCGGTGTCGCGGTACTCCTGGATCGATTTGGCCTTTGGATCGGTGTCTTTGAGGTTTTCACCGTCGTACACCCGCATTTTCGAGTAGATGTTCGAGTTTTCCGGCTCCTTGAGGCGCGAGAGCACGGTGAACTGGGCGAGCATCTTCAGGGTGTCGGGGGCGCAGTGAGCCTTGGCCAGGGAGCTGTTGAACAGCAGCTTGTCGTAGATCTTCACTTCATCGCTGACCCGCAGGCAGTAAGGCACCTTGACGATGTAGATCCGGTCGATGAAGGCTTCGTTGTTCTTGTTGTTGCGGAAGGTGTGCCACTCCGATTCGTTGGAGTGCGCCAGCAGGATCCCGGTGAACGGAATCGCGCCCAGGCCTTCGGTACTGTTGTAGTTGCCTTCCTGGGTGGCGGTCAGCAGAGGGTGCAGGACCTTGATCGGCGCCTTGAACATCTCGACGAATTCCATCAGGCCCTGGTTGGCCCGGCACAGGGCGCCCGAGTAGCTGTAGGCGTCGGCGTCGTTTTGCGGAAATTCTTCGAGCTTACGGATATCGACCTTGCCCACCAGTGCCGAGATGTCCTGGTTGTTTTCATCGCCCGGCTCGGTCTTGGCGACCGCGATCTGGTTGAGGATCGATGGGTAGAGCTTGACCACGCGGAACTGGCTGATATCACCGCCAAATTCGGCCAGCCGTTTGGTCGCCCAGGGCGACATGATGGTGTTCAAGTAGCGCCGGGGAATGCCGAAGTCTTCTTCCAGGATCGCGCCGTCCTCGGTGGCGTTGAACAGCCCCAGTGGCGACTCGAATACGGGAGAGCCCTTGATGGCATAGAAGGGCACTTTCTCGATCAGTTGTTTGAGCTTTTCAGCCAGGGACGACTTGCCGCCGCCGACGGGACCGAGCAGGTAGAGGATCTGTTTCTTCTCTTCCAGGCCCTGCGCGGCGTGGCGGAAGTAGGAGACGATCTGGTCGATGCATTCTTCCATCCCGTGGAAGTCCTCGAAGGCCGGGTAACGCCGGATCACCTTGTTGGAAAAAATGCGCGACAGCCTTGAGTTGGTCGAAGTGTCCAGCAGTTCGGGTTCACCGATTGCCAGCAGCAGACGCTCGGCGGCGGAAACGTAGGCGCTGCGGTCCTGTTTGCAGAGCTCCAAGTACTCCTGCAGCGAGAGTTCTTCCTGGCGTGTGGACTCGAAGCGTTGTTGGAAGTGGCTAAAGATACTCATGACGTCACCTCGCTCGATACGTGGAGCCGACGTCGGATCATTCAGTCGATGCTGGTTAGCAGCCGTAATTTCAGCTGCTTTCTACCCCCCCAGAACACCTTCAAAGCTATCAACCCTGAAAGCTACTCCCGATGACCCGCTCGCCGGTGTACCGGCTCTCCCCTGTTTTGGATGGCCTGAGGCTAAGGATAGTTGGTAATCCGCGAGGTAAAGGAGCAATGCGTAATTTGTTGTGCATGACCGTTCGTCAGCCCACGGGGGACGTGGGCTGGAGCGCTGAAAAAAATTATTCGTCGCTACTTTTCGCGGTTTCTGAAGGATAAGTCGTACGCCACAACTCGAAGCCACCGTCCATGCTGTAGACGTCGGAAAAGCCCTGGCTGATCAAGTAGGCGGCAGCGCCCTGGCTGGAGTTGCCGTGGTAGCAGACCACCACCGTTGGCGCGTCGAGGTCGGCGGCGCGGATAAAGTCCGAGATGGAGTGGTTGTCCAGGTGCGTGGAGCCGCTGATGTGCAGTGCGGCGTAGGTCGCGGGGTCGCGGATATCGACCAGTACTGCGCCTTGTTCGCGCAGGGCCTGGGCTTGTTCGGGGGGGATGCGTTTGAATTCGCTCATGGCGGGCTCCTGTGGCCGGACTGGCAGCGCAGCCTAGCGCTTGACGCTGGCCGACAATGGTTCGGGGGTAGGTGAGGCGACAGGCGGCGCGACATGGCCGTGCTCGTCGCACTGGCAGCTCAGGCGTACGCCGGTGTCGATGTTCAGCAGGGTCATGGCGCCGCCCCAGACACAACCGGTGTCGAGGGCAATGACGCCGGGTTCGTCGCACCGGCCTTCCAGTGCGGCCCAGTGGCCGAAAATGATCTTCAGGCCGCGGGTCTTGCGATCCTTGTGCTTGAACCAGGGCGCGTAGCCAGGCGGCGCGGTGTCGGCGCCTTCCTTGCCCTTGAGGTCAAGCTTGCCCTCGCTGGTGCAAAAGCGCATGCGGGTGAAGTAGTTGGTGATCACCCGCAGGCGGGTCACGCCTTTGAGGTCGCTGTCCCACTTGGCCGGCTCGTTGCCATACATGCCGTCCAGATAGGGAGTGAACAGGTTGTCGTCGCGCAGGGCGGCTTCGACTTCGGCGGCGCACTTGAGGGCCCTGCGCAGGGACCACTGCGGCGGGATACCAGCATGCACCAGCGCCATGTCGCGGATTTCGTCGTAGTGCAGGAGCTTTTGCTGGCGCAGCCACTCAAGCAGTTCGTTGCCGTCGGGGGCTTCGAGAATTTCGCGCAGGGTGTCGGCTTTCTTCAGGCGCTCGATCTTGTTCCCGGCGGCCAACAGGTGCAGGTCATGGTTACCCAGTACACAGACCAGCGACTGGCGGATGCTATAGAGGAAGCGCAAGGTTTCCAGCGACTGCGGGCCACGGTTGACCAGATCGCCGACCAGCCAGAGGCGGTCGGTCTGCGGATCGAAGGCGACCTGCTTGAGCAGGCATTGCAGGGGTTCGAGGCAGCCCTGCAGATCGCCGACGGCATACGTCGCCATCAGTGCAGGGCTCCGGGCACCGCCAGGCGGAAGGGCGCGATGATGGCGTCGAAGTGGTTACCGTCTTCGGCGAGCATCTGGTAGCTGCCCTGCATATTGCCCACGCGGGTGGTCATTACGGTGCCGCTGCTATAGGTGTGGCTCTGGCCGGCGCCGATCAACGGTTGCAGGCCAACCACGCCCGCACCACGAACCTCTTCGACATGGCCGTCGCCATCGGTGATCACCCAATGCCGCGAGAGCAACTTGGCCGGTAGCGAGCCGTTGTTGTGCACGGTGATGGTGTAGGCGAAGGCGAAACGGTTCTGCTCGGGTTGCGACTGTTCTGCCAGAAAGCGAGTGACGACGCTGACGTCGACCTGGTAACGAGGATCGGACATGCAAGAAGGCCTTAAAAGCAAAAGCGCAGATTACCTAACGCGAGAGGTGGTCAGTCTAGGCCAACTGGCAGGCAGTAGGCCAGAGATGCTGTGGCCGAGGACAGGGGAACGATGTGGTCTGCCTTGTAGGAGCTGGGTTGCCAGCGAGTGGATCTGTCGACTTTGCCGACGCCATCGCCAGCAAGCTGGCTCCTACAGGGGCTCTGAGTTACTCAGCGGTTGGCGCGGGCTGGATTGCCAGCTGATCGGCCAGGCGCACGAAGGCGGCCAGGTCGAGTTGTTCCGGGCGAAGGCTGTCATCGACGCCGGCGGCTTCGATTTCAGCATTGCTGAGCAAGGCCTTGAGAGTGTTACGCAGGGTCTTGCGACGCTGGTTGAAGGCTTCGCGAACAACCCGCTCCAGCAGGCGGTGGTCCTTGGCCGGGTGCGGCAGTACCGCGTGGGGTACCAGGCGCACGATGGCCGAGTCGACTTTGGGTGGCGGGTTGAATGCGCCAGGGCCGACGTTGAACAGGTGTTCGACCCGGCAGTGGTACTGGACCATGATCGACAGGCGGCCCCAATCGCCACCGCCAGGGCCCGCGGCAAGACGCTCGACCACTTCTTTTTGCAGCATGAAGTGCATGTCGCGAATGATCCCGGCGTTGTTCAGCAGATGGAAAATCAACGGCGTGGAGATGTTGTACGGCAGGTTGCCGACCACGCGCAGGCTGTTCGGCGCGGCGTTCAGGCTATTGAAGTCGAACTTCAGGGCATCGCCCTGGTGCAGGTTGAAGTTGCTCTTGCCGGCAAACTGCTGGTTGAGGATCGGGATCAGGTCCTTGTCCAGCTCCACGACATCAAGCTGCGCGCCGCTGTTGAGCAGACCTTCGGTCAGGGCACCCTGGCCCGGGCCGATTTCCAGCAGGCGGTCGTCGGCCTTGGCGTGGATGGAACGCAGGATGCGGTCGATTACGCCGGCGTCGTGCAGGAAGTTCTGGCCGAAGCGCTTGCGCGCCCGGTGTTGGTAATGCTCGGTCATAAACGGGTCTCGGCCATCTGGTAGGCGGTTTCCAGGGCGACTTGCAGGCTGCCGGTGTCGATGTTTCCGCTGCCAGCCAGGTCCAGGGCGGTGCCGTGGTCGACTGAGGTGCGGATGATCGGCAAGCCCAGGGTCACGTTGACTGCCGCGCCGAAGCCTTTGTACTTCAGCACCGGCAGGCCCTGGTCGTGGTACATCGCCAGCACTGCATCGCAGTGCTCCAGATATTTGGGGGTAAACAGAGTGTCGGCGGGCAGGGGACCACGCAGGTCCATGCCTTCGCCGCGCAGACGCTCAAGGGTGGGTTCGATGATATCGATTTCTTCATGGCCCAGGTGGCCGCCTTCGCCCGCGTGGGGGTTGAGCCCACAGACGAGGATGCGGGGCTGGGCGATGCCGAATTTGTGTTGCAGGTCGGCGTGCAGGATCCGCGTGACCCGCTCCAGGCGCTCCGGGGTGATTGCGTCGGCAATCTCCCGCAGCGGCAGGTGAGTGGTCACCAGGGCGACGCGCAAGCCACGGGTGGCAAGCATCATCACCACTTGGGGGGTGTGAGTCAGGTCAGCCAGGAACTCGGTATGCCCGGAAAAGGCCATTCCGGATTCGTTGATCACGCCCTTGTGCACCGGGGCGGTGATCATTCCGGCAAAGTCGCCATCCAGGCAGCCCTGGCCCGCGCGGGTCAGGGTTTGCAAGACAAAGGCGGCATTGGCCGGGTCCAGTTGACCTGCGATGACCGGGGCCTTGAGTGGCGTATCCCAGACGTACAGGCTGTTGGCGGGCGCGGGAACGTCCGGCCAGTGCCCGGGGCTGACGCTCAGCAGATCAACGACCACACCCAGCTGCGCGGCCCGCTCGAGGAGCAGGTCGCGGCTGGTGATGGCTATCAGGGGGTATGGCTGGGCGTGCGAGGCGAGCAGCAGGCACAGGTCGGGGCCTATGCCGGCTGGTTCGCCGGGTGTCAAAGCGAAGCGTCTGGGTTTCACTTCGCCGCCTGGTCGACGCCAGGGAGCTTGATTTCAACGTAGGCTTCGTCACGGATCTGACGCAACCAGGTTTGCAGCTCTTCGTCGTACTTGCGGTTACGCAACACGGTCATTGCTTGTTGCTCGCGAGCCTGGCTGGTGCTGTCGGTGGCGCGACGGCCAAGGACTTCCAGGACGTGCCAGCCATACGGGCTCTTGAACGGCTTGGACAACTGACCTTGCGGGGTGTTGTTCATCACGGTACGGAACTCCGGTACCAGCGCGTTCGGATCGATCCAGTTCAGGTCGCCGCCGTTGAGGGCCGAGCCTGGGTCTTCGGAGTAGGTCTTTGCCAGTTCGGCGAAGTCTTCACCCGATTCGATGCGCTCGTAGAGCTTCTGTGCCAGACGCTTGGTTTCTGCTTCGCTGCGGATTTCGCTCGGCTTGATCAGGATGTGGCGAACGTGGACTTCGTCACGGGTCTGACTACCACCGCCGCGTTTTTCCAGCAGCTTGAGGATGATGAAACCGCCAGGGGTACGTGCTGGCTGGGTGATCTCGCCGACGGGCATGGCACTCAGTTCGCGGTCGAACGGCGGTGGCAGTTGAGCCGCTTTACGCCAGCCCATGTCGCCGCCTTCCAGGGCGTTGTCGCTGCCGGATTTGGCAATCGCCAGTTGGGTGAAGTCCGCGCCCTGCTTGAGTTGCTGGTAAACCTCCATTGCCTGGCGGTACGCACCCTGAATCGCTTCGGAGTTGGCGCTTTCCGGGGTAGGAATCAGGATGTTGGCCAGGTGCAGTTCTTCCGACAGCTGCATTTTGCCCAGGTCGGAGGCGAGGAAGTTCTTCACTTCCTGCTCGGTCACCTGGATGCGCTCGGCGACCCGACGCTGACGCACACGGCTGATGATCATTTCACGGCGCACCTGCTCGCGAGCGTCTTCATAAGACAGGCCGTCGCGGGACAGGGCGGCGCGGAATTGATCCACGCTCATGTTGTTGCGCTGGGCAATGGTGCCGATTGCCTGGTTCAGCTCTTCATCGGTAATGCGGATGCCGGAGCGCTCGCCGATCTGCAGTTGCAGGTTTTCGACGATCAGGCGCTCAAGTACTTGTTGTTCCAGTACGCCGGCCGGTGGAACGGCCGAGCCACGCTTGGCGATGGTTTGCTGGACTTCGTGAACCCGTTGGTCCAGTTGGCTTTGCATGACCACGTCGTTGTCGACGATGGCCACCACTTTGTCGATGGACTGCACCGCGGCGCTGGCCGCGGTACTCAGGAACAGCGCGCCCAGCATCAGCGGGCGCAGACAATCAGAAAGCTTGGTCTTCACGTTCACGATAACCTTGGATGCCTTTGTCGAGGAAGCTCTCTACTTTGGTGCCAACAACGCCACCGAGACCTTTCAGAACGATTTGGAGGAAGATGCCGTGGTCGCCTTTTTCGTTTTGCGGGGCTTCCTGACTGAATTCGTCATAGGACACCCAGTAACGGTTGATCAGGCGCAGTTTCCAGCAGCAGTTGTCGTATTCGAAACCACCGAAGGCTTCCAGCGTACGGTTGCGGTTGTAGTCGTACTGCCAGCGGCTGATGGCGTTCCACTGCGGCACGACCGGCCAGATGACCGAGAAGTCGTGCTGTTGGATCTTGTAGTAATCCTTGACGTAGCCAGGCTCGCCCGCGGTGCCGTAGTCGCCGCCGAACTGCCATTTACCAGTGTTCTGGTTGTAGATCACTTGGTCATTGCGATAACGATAACCGGCGTTGATAACCTTGTTCGGGTTGTCTTCAGGCTGGTAGTGGAACATCGCGCTGCCCGAGCGAGGGCTGTGGCTGTCCGGGTCCCAGTTGTAGTCGGCCGTGGTGCTCCAGTCACGGTTCCAGTTGTATGCGTATTCTAGGGCATACGGTGAAACGCTCGACTGAGCATCTTTGCGATCTTTCGCATCAATCCCCGGTAACTGGACTTCACGGTCTTTGAAGTACACGGCCTGGCCGACGCTGATGCGTTGACGCTCGAAGCCGTTTTCTTCGATCCAGCGGTTGGTTACGCCCAGCGACAGCTTGTTTTCGTCGCCGACACGGTCGGAGCCGGTGAACCGGTTGTCACGGAATAGCGAGGAGTAGCTGAACACGGATTCACTGGTGTCGAACACTGGAATGTCGGACTGGTCTTTCTCGGGAACATAGAGATAGTACAGGCGCGGTTCCAGGGTCTGGCGGTAGTTCTTGCCGAACCATTGGGTATTGCGGTCGAAGTACAGGCCGCTGTCGATGCTGGCGATCGGCACACCGCGATTTTGCGAACTGTCGAAGCTTTCACCGGGAAGCAGCGTGTTTTTACCTTTCTGATCAAGATCCAGATCGTACTGGGTGTATTGGTACTTGAGCGTAGGTTTCACGAAACCGTAGGACGCGTTAAGCGGCAGGCTCATGGTGGGTGCCAGATTGAGACGATTACCGTTGGATCGCGCTAAGCCAGCAACTTGATTGTCGAGGCGAGGAGTACCAACCGGATTGCCTGCCGTGTCAAAAGCACCACCATCTTTATCGAAGTAGTTACCCGTCAGCAAATCACGATCAAATCGCACGAGCTCTGTCTGATAGGCGAAGTTCAGGCCGCCCGGTGTCTGCGGCAGGAAGCCGTTGAAGGTGATCTGCGGTAGGCGGTCATACGGGGTGATATTGGACACCGACGCCAATTCATAGGCCTGGGCGTTGATACGCGCGGTGTAGGTGTCGCCACGGTAGCTGACAGCACCTTGCTGATTGACGAAATCGGAAACGCTTTTAACGCCCAACTGGTCGGTCTGCAGATCCTGGAAGTAGTACGGATCGCTGATCTTGGTGTAGTCGACTTCGGTGAATACCCGCGAGTCCAGGCCACCCTTGTGTTGCCAGTTGTACATGTAGCGAGTTTTTTCGGAGTCGGTCTGTAGCTCACGGTCATCGTCCTGGTCATCCAGGTACGCAGCACCGAACTGGCCCTCGCTCGACTTGGTCAGGTAGCGAGCCTCGCCTTCCAACAACATGCCGCGCTTGCTCATGTAACGCGGGTACAACGTGGCGTCGTAGTTCGGCGCCAGGTTGAAGTAGTACGGCGTGACCAGCAGCATCCCGGTATCGCTGCCGCTGCCGATGGTCGGCGGCAGGAAGCCGGACTGGCGGCGGTCGTCGATCGGGAAGTAGATGTACGGCGTGTACAGGACTGGAATGTCCTTGACCCGCAGTGTCACGTTGGTCGCGGTACCGAAGCCGGTCGCCGGGTTCAGCGTGATGTTGTTGCCCTTGAGCTGCCAGGCGTTGCTGTTGGGCTCACAGGTGGTGTAAGTACCGTCCTTGAGGCGGATGATCGCGTTTTCTGCACGCTTGGCGTACAGCGCGTTACCGCGCACACGGGATTTGTGCATCACGTATTCGGCGTTGTCGACCTTGGCTTCACCGGTGTCCAGTTGCACGTCGGCGTGGTCGCCGACGATCAGCGCGCCGTTGTCGCGCACCCGGACGTTGCCGTTGAGCTCGCCACGGTTCTCCGCCTGGTACAGGCTGGCCTCGTCGGCCTCGACCTGCATGCTGCCCTGGCGCATGACCACGTCACCGGCGAGGGTGGCAATCTGCTGTTCCTGCTGGTAGCGGGAGGCCTTGGCGCCGATGAAGGTCGGCGCGTCGCTTTTATCCGTCTTGTCATTCATGCCAGGACGAGTCGGTTCGACATAGGCGCCGGAGCAGTAAGGACCGGTTTCAGCCAATTGCGCAGCGGTGAGTTGCTCACGCGGGACCCAGTCGAGGTGACTGTAGTCGGCGCTGCGCGACTTCAGGCCGCGGCCCTTGGCTTCGGTAACCAACGCCGGTTTGTCGGCGCTTTCGCTGGCAACGGTGGTGTCTGCTGCCGATTCGTTGCCCGAGCTGACCGCACTGGCATCATGCACAGGGCGCGGAGGCAGTTGAGCCGCGTTGGTTTTCGGCGCGCAATCCCAGGCACCCGAAGCAGAGACTGAGCAGTCATACTGTTCCGCGGCGACCACGAAGGAAGTGGCTAGAGGTTGCAGGGCCAGCAGACTGCCGGTAACCAACAACGGAAATTTTTTACGAAACGCGGGGGATTTCAATGCCATCTTATTAGTCCGGGCTTCCTGCGTGCCATCTGCCCGCGGTGTGGGCCGCACGCCTCTCGATGGTCTGAAAAAGATGCTGGATAATAAAGCATGACCCGCTTGACGGCTAGCGCCGTCGGAGACCCTTGCAATGCCTGATCAAGATGTACGCTTGATACACCTGAAAGTTTGGCTCGATGAGCAATTGGCCAGCCTGTTCGCCGCACAAGGCCGGGGGGCTGTGCCCCAGGCCACGTTGACTGCGGCCAGCAGCGACGCGAGTTTCCGCCGTTATTTCCGCTGGGAAGGCGATGGCAGGAGTTTTGTGGTGATGGATGCGCCACCGCCCCAGGAAAACTGCAAACCGTTCGTGGATATCGCCTTTTTGCTGGCGAAATCCGGGATCAACGTGCCGAAAATCTACGCAGAGGACCTCGAGCGCGGATTTCTTTTGCTCAATGACCTGGGCAACCAGACCTATCTGGACGTGATCAACGACGAAAACGCCGATGACTTGTTCAATGACGCCCTGCAGGCGTTGCTGGCTTTCCAGCAACTGCCGATGGTGGCGCCGTTGCCCAGCTATGACGTGGCGCTGTTGCGTCGCGAGCTGGAACTGTTCCCTGAGTGGTACGTGAAGCGCGAACTGGGGATCGAGTTCGACGCGCACCAGCAAGCCCTCTGGCAGCGTGCCAGCGACCTGTTGATCGACAGCGCCCTGGCCCAGCCGAAAGTGCTGGTGCATCGCGACTATATGCCGCGCAACCTGATGATCAGCCAGCCGAACCCTGGCGTGCTGGATTTCCAGGACGCGGTGTACGGCCCGGTGACCTACGACGTGACCTGCCTGTTCAAGGACGCCTTCCTCAGTTGGCCCGAAGCCCGCGTGCATGGCTGGTTGGAGCGTTACTGGCAACAGGCTGGCGAGCTGGGGATTGCGGTCCAGGCGGATTTCCAGGAGTTCCTGCGGGCCAGCGATCTGATGGGGGTGCAACGGCATCTGAAGGTGATCGGGATCTTCGCCCGTATCTGCCACCGTGACGGCAAGCCGCGCTACCTGACGGATGTGCCGCGGTTCTTTACCTATATAGAAGCAGTTCTGGCCCGTCGGCCAGAGCTGGCGGAGTTGGGTGAGCTACTGGCCAGTCTGCGCCCGGCGCTCGGAGCTTGTGTATGAAGGCGATGATTCTGGCGGCCGGCAAGGGCGAGCGCATGCGCCCCTTGACGCTGACCACGCCCAAGCCTCTGGTGCCAGTCGGCGGCGTACCGTTGATCGAGCACCACCTCAAGGCCCTGGCCGCGGCGGGCTTCACTGAAGTGGTGATCAACCATGCCTGGTTGGGACAGCAGATTGAAGACTACCTGGGGGATGGCTCGCGGTACGGCCTGAGCATTCAGTACTCGCCGGAAGGCGAGCCACTGGAAACCGGGGGCGGGATCTTCCGTGCCCTGGGCTTGTTGGGTGATGGCGCCTTTGTGGTGGTCAATGGTGACATCTGGACGGACTACGACTTCAGTGCGCTGCGCCGGCCACTGGCCGGGTTGGTCCACCTGGTGCTGGCGGATAACCCGGCTCATCACCCTGGCGGAGACTTCACCCTGGTCGATGGACAGGTCTTGGACGGCCAGGCCGATGCACCGACCCTGACCTACAGTGGCATCGCCGTGCTCGACCCCAAGCTGTTTGCCGGTTGCACGGACGGTGCTTTCAAACTGGCGCCGCTGTTGCGCAACGCCATGGCCCAAGGCCGGGTGAGTGGCGAGCGACTGTCAGGGCGGTGGGTGGATGTCGGCACCCACGAGCGTCTGGCCGAGGCCGAACACTTGCTGCAAGCGAGCCGCTGAGATGCTGTGGCCAGGGACTCTGATCGGAGCCGGGGCGGGTTTTGCCATCGCCAGCATTCCGGGGGCCATGCTCGGTGCATTGTTGGGGCAGGCGCTGGATCGGCGCCTGCAACTGCAAAGCCTGGGGCATCTGCGCGAGCGCCTGGGAGGGCGTGCGATGTTGCGCAACGATGAATTGCTGTTTGTGTTGCTCGGACGCCTGGCCAAGAGTGATGGCCGGGTGGGTGACGGCCATATCTACCAGGCGCGCCAGGAAATGCGCGCACTGGAGATGAACGAGTTTGCCCAGAAGCGTGCAATTGCGGCGTTCAATCGTGGCAAGAGCGGGCATGATCGGTTGCGCGGCTACCTGCGTCGTCTGCGTGCCCAGCCCCATGCCGCCGAAGGGGTGCTGCGGGCGTGCTGGCGGATGGTCTGGGCAGACGGGCGTGCAGGACGTGCCGAGCGCGAATTGCTGGACCAGTGGGGTAAATGGCTGGACTGGACGCCGGAGCAGATCCAAGCCCTGGCCCAGGATTACGAGCCGCACAAGCGACCCTTGGCCAACAGTGGCGAGGCCTACCAGCACGCCATGCGCCTGCTGGGGGTGACGGTGAGCAGCGAACCGAGCCAGATCAAGCGGGCCTACCGTCGGCTGCTCAGTCGCCATCACCCGGACAAGATTGCTGGCAGCGGGGCTTCGCCGTCCCAGGTGCGCGAAGCGACGGAGAAGACCCGGGAGTTGCACAGCGCCTATGCATTGATCCGTCAGCGGCGCGACTTTCGCTAGGACGCCGTTGCCCTACCTAGGGCAACGGCGCAGCGTTGTTCTGCGGACTCAACCAGCCCCGCACCCGGCGCACCAATTGTTCCTGTTGGGCGGCGCTGTTGCCCGGCAGGGCGTTCAGGGAAATCTGCCGAAAACTCGAATCCTTCAGCCGCTTGCTGGCCTGCAAGCGTTCCTGGGCCGCGCGTTGCAGCAAAGGTTTGTCGTTGTAGTACAGATCCAGGGTCGGCAATTTCAGGCCGGTGCTCAGTTCCGCCAGCCCGGGTGTGCTGGAGGCGGGAACCTGGGCGGCGACCATCACCAGCTTCGCCACTTGAGCAGGCTGTTTTTCGCTCAGGTAACGGGCCGCCCAGTAGGCCCCGGTGCCGTGGCCGAGCAGGACGATACTGCGGGCGTTCTGTTGCTCGGCAAAGGCCAGGGCGGCGTCGATGCGCAAGAAGATCCGCTGGGCATCGGCCTTGAACGGTTCATCGTGGGTCTGCACCACCGGCTGATCAACCACCTCGCCTTCATCACCGGCCACCTGCTCGATCGGGGCTGCGGTGCTGGCGCCTTTACTTGGGGGCTCGGTGCTGACCGGTGCCGGTGCACTTTCGAGGATGCGCGGCTGTGGGGCATTGCTTTGCAGGTCCGGCAGGGTAAGACTCAGGCTGCTCCAGTCGTTGTCGGGCAATTTTTGCCGCAAAGGCGCAATTGCTTGAGGCCAGTCAGCGGTTTCGCCCGTGCCCGGGATGATAATCACTATGCCGTGGGGTTCGCTGGTGTTGGCCGGTTGCCACAGGGCCAGGAAGGTCTCGCTGCCCACCGGCAACTGTTGCTGCTCGCCGGTGGGCAGGCTGCGTTGCAGGGCCGCGGCTTCTTCCTGGCTGCGCTCAGGCAGGGCTTGGCGTTGCTCGGAAGGTTCGCTGGCGGCAGGCTCCGTTGGCTCGGTAGCCTGGGCGGAAAAGGCGCCAGGCAAGATCAACGACAGGCACAATACTGGCAGTGCCAGGCGGTAGACAGGGGGCATCGGATATTCCAGGCCAGAAGTATTCCCGGCAGCCTAATGGGTTGGTCAGTATTTGTCAGTGTGTGAGAGCTCGCATGAAACGTCTTTGCTGCCTGTTGCTTATCGGCTGTTTCTGGCTTCCCTTGATGGCCTGGGCGGCTGCCACGCCGCCTGCGCGCGTGGCGCAATTGAGCAGTGAACAACGGCAATGGCTGGCCGACCACCCTGAACTGCGGGTCGGCGTGGTGCTGCAGGCGCCTTACGCGCAGTACGACCGGCGTCTTCAGCGCTTGTCCGGGGCCAACGTCGAATTGATGCAGTGGCTGGCCAGTGCGCTGAAGATCGAGCTGACCTGGCGCAATTTCCCCGATCTCGCGCGGTTGGAGCAGGCGGTGCGTGAGGGGGAAGTCGACATGGCCCCAGGTCTGACCCAAACCCCTGCTGGCCTGCGCCTGTGGAGATTCACTGACCCCTACATGCGCGTGCCGCAATTGGTGGTGGGGCAACAGAAGGGCGCCGGCGCGGTGGACCTGGAGAAGCTCGACGATCAGTCTCGCGTCGCGGTGCGGATGCCAAGTGCGATCGCCGATTACCTGCGCAGCAACTACCCCAACCTCAATTTGCAGGGTGTGCCCCTGGAGCGCCAGGCCCTGCAACTGTTGCTGTCCCAGCAAGCGCGGTACGCGGTCATCGATGAGGCCCAGCTCAGCCGGCTGTCGGCAGAGCCCGAGTTTGCCGGGTTGGCCGTTGTGGGGGACATCGGCCTGCCGCAACTGCTGCGGGTGGCGACCCGCCGCGACTGGCCGGCGTTGGCCGGCATCGTCGAAAACGCCTTGCATGCGATCCCGGCCAAGGACCTGGAGCAGTTGCACGCACGTTGGTTGCAACCCAAGTACCCACGGTTGTCGGAGTCCCCGGGGTTCTGGCAGAACCTCTGCCTGTTACTGGGGGTGCTGTTGCTGAGCGCCATGACCATCGTGATCTGGCAGCGCCGCCAGCAACATTCCCTCGAGCAGCGCTTGCTCGCCGCCCGGGAAGACATTGCCCTGCGCGCGGCCAGCGAAGAAGCGTTGCGCCTGACACAGTTTTCCATCGATCAAAGCACCGTCGGGATCCTCTGGGTCAATTGGGACAGCCACGTGCGCTACGCCAACCGGGCGGCCGAAGACATGCTCGGGTACGCCCCCGGCGGGGTGATCGACCGCCCGCTGATCGACTTCGAACCCAACTTGCACATGGACCGTTGGTTGAACCTGTGGAAACGCGCGCGGGCCAGTGAGGAGGGACCCCAAAGCTTCGAGACCCATTGCCGGCGTGCCGATGGCAGCATTTTGCCGACTGACGTGACCTTGAGTTTTCTGCGCTTTCGCGACAGCGAGTACCTGGTGGTCTACCTCAATGACGTCACCGAGCGCCGGCGCGCCCTGGCGGCCTTGCGCGAAAGCGAGGCGCGGCTGCAGGGGATTGCCGCCAACGTGCCCGGCCTGGTGTTTCGTCTTGAGCGCGCGCCGGTGACCGGGCAAATCGACTTTGCCTACATCAGCGAAGGCAGTGAAAGCCTGGTGGGGTACTCGCCCGCCACCTTGAGCCATCGCGACATGGGCCTGCGCAGCCTGGTACATCCGGAGGACAGGGCCAGTTATCACCGCACCCAGGATCACGCGCTGGACACCGACAGTGACTGGTCGTGGCAAGGTCGCATCCTCACCCGCCAGGGGCAGCAGCGCTGGGCCGAGATCAAGGCCATCACCCGGCGCCTGGACGATGGCGCCTTTGTCTGGGACGGGATCGTCTGGGACATCAGCGAGAGCAAGCGCATCGAGCTGGAGCTGGCCAGCTCCCGTGAACAATTGCGTGAGCTGTCGGCGCACCTGGAGAGTGTGCGCGAGGAGGAAAAGGCGCGGATTGCACGGGAAGTCCACGATGAGTTGGGGCAGATGCTGACGGTGCTCAAGTTGGAAACCTCGATGTGCGAACTGGCCTACGCCGAACTGGACCCTGGACTGAGTGATCGGCTCAACAGCATGAAGCGCCTGATCGCCCAGTTGTTCCAGCTGGTGCGGGACGTGGCCACGGCGCTACGGCCGCCGATTCTCGACGCCGGCATTGCCTCGGCCATCGAGTGGCAGGCCCGGCGTTTCGAGGCGCGTACCCAAATTCCTTGCCTGGTACAGGTACCTGACAACCTGCCGGTGCTCAGTGATGCCAAGGCCATTGGCCTGTTCCGGATCCTCCAGGAGGCACTGACCAATGTCATGCGCCACGCCCAGGCGCATACTGTGGAGCTGACGCTGGTGCTGGAAGACGGGCAGTTGTGCCTGACTGTCAGCGACGACGGTGTAGGTTTTGTCGCTCAAACTGGTAGGCCGACGTCCTTTGGGGTAGTGGGCATGCGCGAGCGAGTGTTGATCATGGGTGGCACACTGCTGCTCGACAGCGAGCCAGGCGAGGGCACCACCCTTGAGGTCCGTGTGCCTTTGCGTGAAGCGTGCAGCTGATTTATCTGGAGAAGTCTGTGATCCGTGTACTGGTAGCCGAAGACCACACCATCGTGCGCGAAGGCATCAAGCAATTGATCGGCCTGGCCAAGGATCTGCTGGTGGTAGGGGAGGCGAGCAATGGCGAACAGTTGCTCGAAACCTTGCGTCACGTGCCCTGTGAGGTGGTGCTGCTGGATATTTCCATGCCCGGGGTCAATGGCCTGGAGGCGATCCCGCGGATTCGCGCCCTGAACAATCCACCGGCGATTCTGGTGCTGTCGATGCACGACGAGGCGCAGATGGCCGCCCGCGCCTTGAAGGTCGGGGCCGCCGGATATGCCACCAAGGACAGCGACCCGGCACTGTTGCTGACGGCGATTCGCAAAGTGGCTGCTGGTGGGCGCTACATCGATCCGGAACTCGCCGATCGAATGGTCTTCGAGGTCGGCCTGACGGATTCACGGCCCTTGCATTCGCTGCTCTCGGAGCGTGAGTTCTCGGTGTTCGAACGCCTCGCCCAGGGCGCCAACGTCAACGACATCGCCCAGCAACTGGCGTTGAGCAGCAAGACCATCAGCACCCACAAGGCGCGCCTGATGCAGAAGCTCAACATCACCTCCCTGGCGGAGCTGGTGAAGTACGCCATGGAACACAAGTTGCTCTGAACAAAACGCGTTCCCCTGTAGGCGCGGGCAAGCCTCGCGCCTACAGGGGGCCGTGTCGGCATATCCATTTACGACATCCTGCCAACCCGCTTTTGTCTGTTCTTGTGGCTTGTGGCTGAAAACTCGCCGCCGACCTGTCCAATCACGCCATCCTTGTAGGGCAATCCCTACCCCCAACCTTCCATCCGGCTGAGGCGATTCTCTCCTGCGCCCCGATTTGCGCGGCTGTCCGTAGCCACTAGGCTTAATCCACGGCAGTCATCAACAATAAAGGTGTGGGTATGAGCGAGGTCGATTCAAGCGCGGGGGCCAATGATGTACTGGTCAGCTTTCGTGGCGTGCAGAAGAGCTACGACGGCGAGAACCTGATCGTCAAAGACCTCAACCTGGATATTCGCAAGGGCGAGTTCCTCACCTTGCTCGGGCCTTCGGGCTCCGGCAAGACCACCAGCCTGATGATGCTCGCCGGTTTCGAAACCCCGACCGCCGGCGAGATCCTGCTGGGCGGGCGTTCGATCAACAACGTGCCGCCGCACAAGCGCGACATCGGCATGGTGTTCCAGAACTACGCCCTGTTCCCGCACATGACGGTGGCGGAGAACCTGGCGTTCCCGCTGACCGTGCGTGGCCTGAACAAGAGCGACGTCAGTGACCGGGTCAAGCGTGTCCTGAGCATGGTCCAGCTCGATGCCTTCGCCCAGCGTTACCCGGCCCAGCTTTCCGGTGGTCAGCAACAGCGGGTGGCCCTGGCCCGGGCGCTGGTGTTCGAACCGCAACTGGTGCTGATGGACGAACCGCTGGGCGCTCTCGATAAACAGCTGCGTGAACACATGCAGATGGAGATCAAGCACCTGCACCAGCGCCTGGGTGTGACCGTGGTCTACGTGACCCACGACCAGGGCGAAGCCCTGACCATGTCCGACCGGGTAGCGGTGTTCCATCAAGGCGAAATCCAGCAGATCGCCCCACCACGCACCTTGTACGAAGAACCGAAAAATACCTTCGTGGCCAACTTCATTGGCGAAAACAACCGCCTCAACGGCCGTCTGCACAGCCAGAGCGGCGAGCGTTGCATTGTCGAGCTTGGGCGCGGGGAGAAGGTCGAGGCACTGGCGGTGAATGTCGGCAAGACCGGCGAGCCGGTGACCCTGTCCATTCGTCCGGAGCGGGTCAGCCTCAACGGTTCCAGTGAGTCGTGCGTCAACCGATTCTCCGGGCGGGTGGCGGAATTCATCTATCTGGGCGACCACGTCCGTGTGCGCCTGGAGGTTTGCGGCAAGACCGACTTCTTCGTGAAACAGCCGATCGCCGAGCTGGATCCGGCGCTGGCCGTCGGAGACGTGGTGCCGCTTGGCTGGCAGGTCGAGCACGTCCGCGCACTCGACCCCCTTCTAGAGGCGAATTGATCGCCCCCCTGCTTCACCAACCCTGCACGTGGAGAGAACAATAAATGTTGAAATCCCTGAAATTCACCGCCCTGGCTCTGGGCATGATGGGTGCGGCACACGCGATGGCTGCGGGCCCGGACCTGACCGTGGTGTCGTTTGGCGGCGCGAACAAAGCCGCACAGGCCAAGGCCTTCTATGCCCCTTGGGAAGCCGCGGGTAACGGCAAGATCGTCGCTGGCGAATACAACGGTGAAATGGCCAAGGTCAAGGCCATGGTCGACACCAAGAGCGTGTCCTGGGACCTGGTGGAAGTCGAATCGCCAGAGCTGTCCCGCGGTTGCGACGAGGACATGTTCGAGCAACTTGACCCCGCGCTGTTCGGCAAAACCGAGGATTACGTCAAGGGTGCAATCCAGCCATGTGGGGTGGGCTTTTTTGTCTGGTCGACCGTGCTGGCCTACAACGCCGACAAGCTGAAAACCGCGCCAACCAGTTGGGCCGACTTCTGGGACACCAAGACCTTCCCGGGCAAGCGCGGCCTGCGTAAAGGCGCCAAGTACACCCTCGAATTCGCCTTGATGGCCGACGGCGTGGCGCCAAAAGATGTCTACACAGTGCTGGCCGGTAAAGATGGCCAGGACCGAGCCTTCAAGAAACTCGACGAACTCAAGCCGAGCATCCAGTGGTGGGAAGCCGGCGCCCAACCGCCGCAGTACCTGGCGTCCGGTGACGTGGTCATGAGCTCGGCGTACAACGGCCGGATCGCTGCCGTGCAAAAGGAAAGCAACCTGAAGGTGGTGTGGAACGGCGGCATCTACGACTTCGACGCCTGGGCCATTCCTAAAGGCCTGGACAAGGCCCGTGCTGAAGCGGCGAAGAAATTCATCGCGTTCTCGGTCATGCCACAACAGCAGAAAACCTATTCGGAAAACATCGCCTACGGCCCGGCCAATACCCAGGCGGTACCGCTGTTGAATCCGGAAATTCTGAAAGATATGCCGACAACCCCGGAAAACATCGCCAATCAGGTGCAGATCGACGTCAGCTTCTGGGCGGACAACGGCGAGCAACTGGAGCAGCGCTTCAACTCCTGGGCCGCGAAGTAAGCACGACCCTGTGGTAGAGAGCTTGCCCAATGCCAGTCAGTTAGAGGTTTGACAGCGTAATCCATGTGGGAGCGAGCTTGCTCGCTCCCACAGGTTGTTTGTCTGCCTCTGTAACGATCAAAGATTTTCGGAGTTCGCCATGGCCATCGCCGTTCCCCTGAACGAGGGCACCCACCGCACCTTGAAGCAGCGCCTGGCGCGTGCCGAGCGGGTCAATCGCTGGAAGGCTCAAGCCCTGATTGCGCCGCTGGTGCTGTTTCTGTTGCTGGTGTTTCTGGTGCCGATTGTGGCGCTGCTCTACAAAAGCGTCGGTAACCCGGAAGTGATCGGCGGCATGCCGCGCACCGTGGCAGCCATTGCTGCCTGGGATGGCCGAGGCCTGCCAGCGGACCCGGTGTACAAGGCCGCCAGTGAAGACTTGGCCGAAGCCCGCAAGAATCAAACCTTGGGCGACCTGTCCAAGCGACTGAACATGGAGTTGGCCGGCTACCGCAGCCTGCTGACCAAGACCGCCCGCGCGCTGCCGTTCAAGAGCGAGCCGGCGTCTTACAAAGACGCACTCGAAGCGATGGACGAGCGCTGGGGCGACCCGGCCTATTGGCAGGCCGTGCGCCGCAACACCAGCAGCCTCACGCCTTACTACCTGTTGGCGGCGGTTGACCACCGGATCGACGACCTTGGCGAAATCGCCCCGGCCACCCCTGACCAGGCGATCTATCTCGATATCTTCGCCCGCACCTTCTGGATGGGCCTGGTGATCACGGCCATCTGCCTGGTATTGGCCTATCCCCTGGCTTACCTGCTGGCCAACTTGCCGTCCCGGCAGAGCAACCTGCTGATGATCCTGGTGTTGCTACCGTTCTGGACCTCGATCCTGGTGCGGGTGGCGGCGTGGATCGTGTTGCTGCAATCGGGCGGGTTGATCAACAGCGCGATGATGGCCGTGGGCATTATCGATAAGCCCCTGGAGTTGGTGTTCAACCGCACCGGGGTGTACATCTCGATGGTGCACATTCTGCTGCCGTTCATGATCCTGCCGATCTACAGCGTGATGAAGGGCATCTCGCCGACCTACATGCGGGCGGCGATTTCCCTGGGTTGCCATCCGTTCGCCAGCTTCTGGCGGGTGTACTTCCCGCAGACCTATGCCGGTGTCGGCGCCGGGTGCCTGTTGGTGTTCATCCTGGCGATTGGTTACTACATCACTCCGGCGTTGCTGGGCAGTCCGAACGATCAGATGGTCAGCTACTTTGTCGCCTTCTACACCAACACCAGCATCAACTGGGGCATGGCGACGGCGCTTGGCGGGCTGCTGCTGTTGGCGACCATCGTGCTTTATCTGATCTACAGCTGGCTGGTGGGCGCCAGCCGCCTGCGCCTGAGCTAAGGGGAGAATCGAAAATGCTGAGTCCTTATATGTCCCCCGTTGAGCGGGTGTGGTTCTACAGCCTGCGGATTCTCTGCGGCTTGATTCTGTTGTTCCTGATTTTGCCGGTGCTGGTGATCATCCCGCTGTCGTTCAACTCGGGCAGTTTCCTGGTCTATCCGCTGCAAGGCTTCTCGCTGCACTGGTACCAGGACTTCTTCGCCTCGGCCGAGTGGATGCGCGCGTTGAGGAACAGCATCATCGTGGCCCCGGCCGCGACCGTATTGGCGATGATCTTCGGGACGCTGGCGGCCATTGGCCTGACCCGCGGTGATTTCCCGGGCAAGGCGCTGGTGATGGCCCTGGTGATTTCGCCAATGGTGGTGCCCGTAGTGATCATCGGGGTGGCCAGTTACCTGTTCTTCGCCCCGCTGGGCCTGGGTAACAGCTTCTTCTCGCTGATCGTGGTACACGCGGTACTGGGCGTGCCGTTCGTGATCATCACGGTCTCGGCGACCCTGCAAGGCTTCAACCACAACCTGGTGCGCGCGGCGGCCAGCCTCGGAGCCTCGCCCCTGACGGCGTTCCGCCGGGTGACCCTGCCGTTGATCGCCCCAGGGGTGATTTCCGGTGCGCTGTTTGCCTTTGCCACCTCGTTCGATGAAGTGGTGGTGACCCTGTTCCTTGCGGGCCCCGAGCAAGCGACTTTGCCGCGGCAGATGTTCAGCGGCATCCGCGAAAACCTCAGCCCGACCATCGCCGCCGCCGCGACGCTGCTGATTGCCTTCTCGGTGATCCTGCTGCTGACCCTGGAGTGGTTGCGTGGGCGCAGTGAGAAATTGCGTACTGCCCAGGTCTGAAGCCTGACATCTAACCTGTGGGCGAGCAGGCTCGTTCCCACAGGGGGGCAGCGGCATGACGGCCTGATCGCCATCCCAACCATGGCGCTGGAGGCCGCGGGAATCGAGGGTTTGATGCGCAACGACCCGCGCCAGTTGACGGCTCTTGATATCGAGAAGGTCTATCGAGCCGCTTGCTGATCGTCACAGCCACGGTGCGCGCGTCAGAGCATGAGGTATACAATGCGCGCCATCGTGATCCTGCTCAAAAAAGGTGCGTCATGCAGCCCTTCGCTATTGCTCCGTCGATTCTCTCCGCCGACTTCGCCCGCCTGGGCGAAGAAGTGGACAATGTTCTGGCCGCGGGTGCGGACATCGTCCACTTCGATGTGATGGACAATCACTATGTGCCCAACCTGACCATCGGCCCGATGGTCTGCTCGGCACTGCGCAAGTACGGCGTTACCGCGCCGATTGACGCACACCTGATGGTGTCTCCGGTCGACCGCATCATCGGTGACTTCATCGAGGCCGGCGCCACCTACATCACCTTCCACCCGGACGCCACGATTCACGTCGATCGCTCCCTGCAGATGATCCGCGAAGGCGGTTGCAAGGCCGGCCTGGTGTTCAATCCGGCGACCCCGCTGGACGTACTCAAGTACGTGATGGACAAGGTCGACATGATCCTGCTGATGAGTGTCAACCCGGGGTTTGGTGGTCAGAAGTTCATTCCGGCGACCCTCGACAAACTGCGTGAAGCGCGCGCGCTGATCGATGCCTCGGGCCGAGACATCCGCCTGGAAATCGACGGTGGGGTCAACGTCAACAATATCCGTGAAATCGCCGCGGCCGGCGCTGACACCTTCGTGGCCGGCTCGGCGATCTTCAACGCGCCGAACTATCAGGAAGTGATTGAAAAAATGCGTGCCGAACTGGCCCTGGCTCGTCCATGAGTGGTTTTGAGCAGCTGTTCCCGGGGCAATTGCCGCGGCTGGTGATGTTCGATCTGGATGGCACCCTGATCGATTCGGTACCGGACCTGGCAGTGGCTGTGGATAACATGCTGCTCACGCTGGGGCGGGCGCCGGCCGGCCTGGTCGCCGTGCGCGAGTGGGTCGGCAACGGTGCGCCGGTGCTGGTGCGCCGTGCCCTGGCGGGTGGTATCGACCACAGCCGGGTCGATGATGGCGAGGCCGAACAGGCGCTGGAGATTTTCATGGAAGCCTACGCGGACGGCCATGAGCTGACCGTGGTCTACCCCGGCGTGCGCGACACCCTCAAGTGGTTGCACAAGCAGGGTGTCGAGATGGCGCTGATCACCAACAAGCCAGAGCGCTTTGTCGCACCCTTGCTGGATCAGATGAAGATCGGCCGCTACTTCAGGTGGATCATCGGCGGCGATACCCTGCCGCAGAAAAAACCTGACCCGGCGGCGCTGTTCTTCGTAATGAAAATGGCCAACGTGCCGGCGTCGCAGTCATTGTTCGTCGGCGACTCACGCAGCGACGTCCTGGCGGCCAAGGCGGCGGGCGTCAAGTGTGTGGCCCTGAGCTACGGCTATAACCATGGCCGGCCGATTGCCGAAGAGTCACCGGCGCTGGTGATCGACGATCTGCGCAAGCTAATTCCCGGTTGCCTGGATTCAGCCGCTGGGATAACGTTGCCCGACGCTGTCCAATCCCCTCCTGGAAATGCCATCGTGGTGGTTACCCGCAAACTCTGGATGAAAGTCATCAAGGCCCTGGCCCGCTGGCGTTGGCGCGCCTGACGTGATCCTGGCCGGCTAGCCGGCGCGTTTGCACACCTGACCGTTTGACCCTCACGCCACGAGGCACCTCATGATCCGCGAAGAATTCCTGCGTTTGGCCGCTGCCGGCTACAACCGCATTCCGCTTGCCTGCGAAACCCTTGCCGACTTCGACACGCCGCTGTCGATCTACCTGAAACTGGCCGATCAACCCAACTCCTACCTGTTGGAGTCGGTGCAGGGCGGGGAGAAGTGGGGGCGTTATTCGATCATTGGCCTGCCGTGCCGCACGGTCCTGCGGGTGCATGACCTGCACGTGAGTGTGACCGTCGATGGGGTCGAGGTGGAAAGCCACGATGTCGAAGACCCGCTGGCCTTCGTCGAGACCTTCAAGGCGCGCTACAACGTGCCGACCATCGCCGGATTGCCGCGCTTCAACGGTGGCCTGGTGGGGTACTTCGGTTATGACTGCGTGCGTTATGTGGAGAAGCGTCTGGGCAAGTGCCCGAACCCCGACCCGCTGGGCGTGCCGGACATCCTGCTGATGGTTTCCGATGCGGTGGTCGTGTTCGATAACCTGGCGGGCAAGATGCACGCCATTGTGCTGGCCGATCCGGCGCAGGAAAACGCCTTTGAGCACGGGCAGGCGCGCCTGGCGCAGTTGCTGGAGCAACTGCGCCAGCCGATTACCCCGCGCCGTGGCCTGGATTTCAGCCAGCAGCAGGCGGCGGACCCGGTGTTCCGTTCCAGTTTTACCCAGGCCGATTACGAGCGTGCTGTCGACACTATCAAGGAGTACATCCTGGCGGGTGACTGCATGCAGGTGGTGCCGTCGCAGCGGATGTCCATCGACTTCCAGGCGGCGCCCATCGATCTGTACCGTGCCCTGCGTTGCTTCAATCCGACGCCGTACATGTACTTCTTCAACTTCGGCGACTTCCATGTGGTGGGCAGTTCGCCGGAAGTGCTGGTACGGGTGGAAGACAACCTGATCACCGTGCGCCCGATTGCCGGTACTCGTCCTCGTGGTGCCAACGAAGAGGCCGACCTGGCGCTGGAAGAGGATCTGCTGTCGGACGACAAGGAGATCGCCGAACACCTGATGCTGATCGACCTGGGCCGCAACGACACCGGGCGGGTTTCGGAAATCGGTTCGGTGAAGCTGACCGAAAAAATGGTCATTGAGCGTTATTCCAACGTGATGCACATTGTCTCCAACGTCACGGGCCAGTTGAAAGCTGGCCTGACCGCGATGGACGCATTGCGGGCGATCCTGCCAGCGGGCACCTTGTCGGGCGCGCCGAAGATTCGCGCGATGGAAATCATCGACGAGCTGGAGCCGGTCAAGCGCGGTGTGTACGGTGGGGCGGTGGGTTACTTCGCCTGGAATGGCAATATGGACACGGCGATTGCGATCCGCACGGCAGTGATCAAGAACGGCGAATTGCACGTACAGGCCGGCGGCGGCATCGTTGCCGACTCGGTGCCGGCGCTGGAATGGGAAGAAACCCTGAACAAGCGCCGCGCGATGTTCCGTGCTGTGGCCCTGGCTGAGCAAACACCCCAGGATTGATGCTGTAGCGCGACACAAAAAAACGCTGCCCCCGTGAGGAGGCAGCGTTTTTTTTGGCGCCGTGTTTTAGAAGTCCAGCACCACGCCGACATTCACCCCTTGCTGGGTGAAGTCATCGTCCTTGCGGATGTTGTAGCCAGCCCGCAACGCCAGGTCGGCTGTCAGTTTGTGGCTGACGCCCAGGTTTAGGCGGTTTGTGTGGGACTGCGGGGTGTAGCCGGCCAGGGTGTACGGGTTGCCGGGCAGGGTGTTGAGGTTCATGGTCACGTCTTGGGTATCGTCTTCGTACTCGCGTTCGTGGGCGTATTCGCCATACACCTGGGTTTGCGGGGTGAACAGGTACTTGCCCTGCAGACCGATACCCAGGCGGCGTGAGTTGCGGGTCTGGTCGTCGTAGGTCAGCGCAGTGGCGGTGTTGTCGTCCTCGGAGTAACCGTCGACTTTGACCTTGGCGAAGTCCGCGCTGAGGAACGGTGATAGGTGCCACGGGCTGCTCGCCTGTTGCGCGATGTCGTAGCCGATCCGGCCGCTGGCTGCCAGCACGGTGCCGCTGGTATCGCCTTTTTCGCCGCGTTCGTTGACGCCCAGGTCGAACTTGCGCTTGAGGCTGTCGTAGTCCAGGTGCCCGGCTGTCAGCGCACCGTCCGCCCACCAACGATTTTCCTGGTACTGCGCAAAGGCGGTGCCCATGTAGGTATTGAGTTTGTAGTCCGAATCGTTGTGCCCGGCTTCCAGGCTTTGACGATAGAACCCGGCTGCGACGCCGACACGCCAGGCATCGTTGAGGCGGTAGCTGCCACCGATGTTCAAGTTGTAGCCAGTGCCATCTGCGCTGGCGGCACTGTTCTGGCCGTCGAAGTCCAGGTGCTGGCCACCGCCAGCGACAATGGCTCGCCATTGGCCGACGCCCTGCCAATTTTCCCAGTCGGCTTGCCATTGGTTGCGCAGTTCATCCTGGTGCGCACGCAGGGTGCCGTGGGCCATTTCTGGCAACAGTGAGGCTTCCCATGGCGCGGCCAGCAAGGAGTAGGCGTAGTCGGCGATCAGGCGCTGGCCGGCTTCGGTGGGGTGGACCGAGTCGTTGTAGATCAGCTTGCTCGGGTCGGGGGTGGCGCTGTTGATGCCGTACCGGGCGTTTTCCGTGCAGCCACTGCCACTGAAGCAGGTGGCGGTGAGGTTCTGGTCGGCGGCCAGGCCGAATTGCGCCGGGTTGGCGAAGGCTTCGTTGAGCAACACCGGAATGTTCAGCGGGATGATTTCCGCGTCAACGGTCTGCAGTTGCCGCACCAGTTCGGTGTTGAACTGGGTGCTGAGTTGAGAGACGAAGCCTTGCAGCGGACTGCCGTTGATTGCCGGTGTCAGGCCGATGTCCGGGAGCAGCCAGACCATGATGTATTTGGCGCCCGCCTGCTGCAGGGTTTGCACGCTATCGACCAGCCGGCCGGCAGCCGCATCGGCCTGGGCGAGGTTGAGGATGCGGCCCTGGAGGAAGTCGTTGCCGCCACCGGAGAGGTAATAGAGGGCGTTGGGATCGGCGCGCAAGCCATTGCTGGGCAGATAGCCTGGGCGTGTGCGCTCGCCGGTGGCTGAGGTGGTGGTGATGGAGTCGAGAATCTGGTCGGTGCGATAACCGCCTACCGCCCAGTTGTTACCATCGACCAGGCCCTGGCTGGCGCGGGTCGCCGAGGTCGAGGCGGCGGTCTGATCATCCGAGAACCCCAGTTTGCCCCCCAGCAGTTGAGTCGAGTTGGCGGAACGGACTTCCCCGCTGCCATCCCGGTAGGTTGGCCCCACCCGGTTGGTGAAGCGCTGCGTCGCGCCTGCCGGACCGCCTGGGTCAGCGAACTGGCCGGCATCGTTGAGACTGTCGCCAAAGACCACAAAGTTCGAGTAAGGCGTCGGTGCAGCGATCGCTTGGGCGCAAGCCATCGCGAGAAGGCCTCCTGCCAGCGGTACAAACAGCGTCTGTCTGATCATGATCAAGTCCGTTTATTTATTGTTGTGTTGAACGAAACGACAGTACCAAAAACTTTTGCGCTTTAGCTATGGCTAAAGGCCGTATCACCCGCTAGCGCTACGCCATATTGCACCCTCTGCTCAGCTAAGTTACTGTGCTGGAATGTATGAATGAGACCTTCCCCGTGTTGATCGTCAGCAAACTCTTGGATCAAGTCGTCAAGGCACACGCCCGTTGGCGTTGGCGCGCCTGAACTGTCTCTGCCGGCTCGGCCGGACCTGTCCCCGTTTGCCTTCTATACCCGTATGAACTGCCGCTGTTGCTGGCTCCACTTCCAGCATCTGACCGAGCGACGCCACTGTGCGGGTCAATCATTCGAAGGCTGTTTTAAAAGTCAGTGAATTCAAGAGGTTTGAACCCATGTTGCTGATGATTGATAACTACGACTCCTTTACCTACAACGTTGTGCAGTACCTCGGCGAGCTGGGCTCAGAGGTCAAGGTAGTGCGCAACGATGAGCTGACCATCGCCCAGATCGAAGCACTCAACCCCGAGCGCATCGTCGTTTCCCCCGGCCCGTGCACGCCGACCGAAGCCGGTGTGTCGATCGAAGCCATCAAGTACTTCGCCGGTAAACTGCCGATTCTCGGCGTCTGCCTGGGACACCAGTCGATCGGTCAGGCGTTTGGTGGCGATGTGGTGCGTGCCCGCCAAGTCATGCACGGTAAGACTAGTCCGGTATTCCACGAGGACAAGGGCGTGTTTGCAGGTCTGAACCATCCGCTGACGGTCACTCGCTATCACTCCCTGATTGTGAAACGCGAAACCCTGCCCGAGTGCCTGGAGCTGACCGCCTGGACCCAGCTCGAAGACGGCTCGGTCGATGAGATCATGGGGCTGCGCCACAAGACATTGAACATCGAGGGGGTGCAATTTCACCCCGAGTCGATCCTGACCGAGCAGGGCCACGAACTGTTCGCCAACTTCCTCAAACAAACCGGCGGCACGCGCTAAGGACTTTCCATGGATATCAAGACTGCCCTGAGCCGTATCGTCGGCCACCTGGACCTGAGCACTGAGGAAATGCGCGATGTGATGCGCGAAATCATGACCGGGCAATGCACGGACGCGCAGATTGGCGCGTTCATGATGGCCATGCGCATGAAGAGCGAGAGCATCGACGAAATCGTCGGCGCCGTGTCGGTGATGCGCGAGTTGGCGGACCGGGTCGAGCTCAATACCCTCGATGGCGTGGTGGATGTGGTGGGCACCGGCGGCGACGGTGCAAATATCTTCAACGTCTCGACTGCTTCTTCTTTTGTGGTGGCGGCTGCCGGCTGCACGGTGGCCAAACACGGTAACCGCGCCGTCTCGGGCAAGAGTGGCAGCGCCGACTTGCTGGAAGCCGCCGGGATCTACCTGAACCTGACGCCGGTGCAAGTGGCTCGCTGCATCGACAACGTTGGTATTGGTTTTATGTTTGCCCAATCCCACCACCGTGCGATGAAATACGCGGCAGGTCCACGGCGGGACCTGGGTTTGCGCACACTGTTCAACATGCTTGGCCCGCTTACGAATCCGGCCGGTGTGAAACATCAGGTAGTGGGTGTTTTCAGTCAGGCGTTGTGCCGGCCGTTGGCCGAAGTATTGCAGCGTCTGGGCAGCAAACACGTGCTGGTCGTGCATTCCAAGGATGGCCTGGATGAGTTCAGTCTGGCGGCGCCGACGTTTGTTGCCGAACTGAAGAACGATCAGGTCACTGAGTATTGGGTCGAACCTGAGGACCTGGGCATGAAGAGCCAGAGCTTGCACGGTCTGGCAGTGGACAGCCCGGCGGCTTCGCTGGAACTGATTCGCGACGCACTGGGTCGCCGTAAAACCGAAAACGGCCAGAAAGCGGCCGAAATGATTGTGCTCAACGCGGGTGCTGCGCTGTATGCCGCTGATCATGCGAGCAGTCTGAAAGAGGGGGTTGCCCTGGCTCATGACGCGTTGCACACCGGCCTTGCGCGCGAGAAGCTCGAAGAGTTGGGTGCATTTACTGCGGTATTCAAAGTGGAGAATGAAGCATGAGTGTACCGACGGTGCTCGAGAAAATTCTCGCCCGCAAAGTTGAGGAGGTCGCCGAGCGTAGCGCTCGTGTGACACTGGCTGAACTGGAAGCCCTGGCCAAGGTGGCGAACGCACCTCGCGGCTTCGCCCAAGCGTTGATCTCCCAGGCCAAGCTCAAACAGCCGGCGGTCATCGCCGAAATCAAGAAAGCTTCGCCGAGCAAAGGGGTGATCCGCGAGCACTTTGTTCCCGCCGAGATCGCGACCAGCTACGAGAAGGGCGGGGCGACCTGCCTTTCAGTGCTGACCGATGTCGACTACTTTCAGGGTGCGGACAGCTACCTGCAACAGGCTCGCGCGGCGTGCAACCTGCCGGTGATTCGCAAGGACTTCATGATTGATCCGTACCAGATCGTTGAAGCCCGTGCATTGGGCGCCGATTGTGTGTTGCTGATCGTCTCCGCGCTGGACGACGTCAAGATGGCTGAGCTGGCCGCCGTTGCCAAAGGCGTTGGCCTCGACGTACTGGTGGAAGTTCACGACGGTGACGAGCTGGAGCGGGCCTTAAAAACCCTCGACACGCCACTGGTCGGGGTTAACAACCGTAACCTGCATACGTTTGAAGTGAATCTGGAAACCACCCTCGATCTGTTGCCGCGCATCCCTCGCGATCGCCTGGTGATCACCGAAAGTGGCATTCTCAACCGCGCGGACGTCGAGCTGATGGAAATCAGTGAGGTGTATTCGTTCCTGGTGGGTGAAGCCTTCATGCGGGCCGAGAATCCGGGGACGGAGCTGCAGCGTCTGTTCTTTCCGGAGCGCGGCGTGCCAGTCAGCGGTTCTACACTCGACTGAACCTGATTTAATCAAGAAGCCGGCGATGCCGGCTTTTTTGTATCCACAGCCAAGGATTTGCCTGCCATGACCCAACCCATTGCCTTGACCGTCGAAGCGGGCCTGCAAGCTGAGCAGGATTTGCTGGCGACTGTGTGTGCCGGTGACCAGGATTTTGCTCTGTTGTTCTGGCAGCCAAGCGATCGTGCGCTGGTCATGCCCCGGCGCTTGAGTCGTTTGCCGGGGTTCGACGCTGCCTGTGCGGCGTCGGCGGAGAATGGCTGGCCGGTGTTGTTGCGTGAAACCGGGGGCGAGCCGGTGCCGCAGTCGGCGGCGACCATCAACATTGCGCTGGTCTACGCACCGCCGCGCAGCGAAGGTGATCACGGACGCATCGAAACCGCTTATCGGCGTCTGTGCGATCCGATATGCACATTGCTGGCCGAGCTGGGCGGCAAGGCGTCTTTGGGGGAAGTGGCAGGTGCGTTCTGTGATGGGCGCTTCAACGTCAATCTCGAGGGTCGCAAGCTGGTTGGCACCGCTCAGCGCTGGCGCCAGAGCAAAGGTGGGCAGCGCCCGGTAGGGCTGGTGCATGGCGCATTGCTGCTGGACGATGAGCGCGAATCGATGGTGCAGGCGGTCAACCGTTTTAACGAAGTGTGCGGCCTTGAGCAGCGGGTGCGGGCGTCTAGCCATATCGCCCTGCATGAGCAATTCGCCGCTCCCCAGGCCATCGAGCGCCTGGACACGTTGTATCGGCAGATGCTGGCCGAGGTGCTGGCGCCTTAGCGGGTGCCGAACACCACCATGGTCTTACCCTTGACGTTCACCAGGTTGCGCTCTTCCAGGTCCTTGAGTACGCGCCCGACCATTTCCCGCGAGCAGCCAACGATCCGGCCGATTTCTTGACGGGTGACCTTGATCTGCATGCCGTCGGGGTGGGTCATGGCGTCGGGCTGTTTGCACAGCTCCAGCAGGCAGCGCGCGACCCGGCCGGTGACGTCGAAGAACGCCAGGTCACCGACTTTGCGGGTGGTGTTGCGCAGGCGCTGGGCAATCTGCCCGCTGAGCACGTAGAGAATGTCCGGATCTTGTTGGGACAGCTCACGGAACTTGCTGTAGGTGATCTCGGCCACTTCGCACTCGACCTTGGCGCGCACCCAGGCACTGCGTTCTTGCTCTTGGCCTGCTTGTTCGAACAAGCCCAGCTCGCCAAAAAAATCCCCGGGGTTGAGGTAGGCGATGATCATTTCCCGGCCATCGTCATCCTCGATGAGAATGGTGACTGAGCCCTTGATCATGAAAAACAGTGTGTCGGAACGGTCACCTGCGCAAATGATGTTGCTCTTGGCCTGGTAGCGACGGCGCTGGCAATGCATCAGTAACTTGTCGAGGTTCTTGATCTTGGGGGTTGGGGCAATTGCAACCATGGTTGAATCCCGAAAAGACTGCACGGTCTGACGTGGTTGTTTTTATGAGGCGCTGCAACGCGTGTGCTCTAGGGTGGGTGTCGCGCCAGTGAATTGGCGCCAGCTTAACAGACACATTCTGTCGTCATTAGAGAAATTATCAATGATGCCCGTCGCCGGCTTACGCTGCAGCGGCACGCTGTCAATCGAAGGCCCTGTGCTAAGCTGGCGACCCTTTTTTTACAGTGGAGACTTGGCGATGAAGGCACGCATCCAATGGGCTGGCGAAGCCATGTTCCTCGGTGAATCCGGCAGTGGTCACGTTGTGGTCATGGACGGTCCGCCTGAGGCCGGTGGTCGCAACCTGGGGGTTCGGCCGATGGAAATGCTCCTGCTCGGTGTGGGCGGTTGCAGCAATTTCGACGTGGTCAGCATCCTCAAGAAGTCGCGCCAGGCAGTGGAAAGCTGCGAAGCCTTCCTGGAAGCCGAGCGTGCGACTGAAGATCCCAAGGTGTTCACCAAGATCCACATGCATTTTGTAGTCAAGGGCCGGGCGCTCAAGGAAGCCCAGGTCAAGCGCGCCATCGAGTTGTCAGCTGAGAAGTACTGCTCCGCATCGATCATGCTGGGGGCCGCGGGCGTGGCCATCACCCACGACTACGAAATCATCGAGTTGGGTTGAGTCGATTTCGTCATCGCGAAGAGGGCTAGGCCTTTTTATGCGGTGGACGCGGGCACAAAAAAGGGCGCTGATGTCAGCGCCCTTTTTTTGTCTCGGTGATTGAGGTGTGTCAAATGCGGTAGGTGCTTTTGGTCATCACCTTGGCCAACAGGCTCATGCCGAACTTCACCGGGGCCGGGAAGCGGAAACCGCCGGCATCCAGCGCACTTTCGGCGTGTTGTTCTTCGTCAATGCGCATCTGCTCAAGAATGGCCCGCGACTTCTCGTCCTCGGCCGGCAGTTGCTCCAGGTGTTCGTTCAGGTGTTTGCAGACCTGATCTTCGGTCGCGGCGACGAAACCCAGGCTGACTTTGTCGCTGATCAATCCGGCCACCGCACCGATGCCGAACGACATACCGTAGAACAACGGGTTGAGGATGCTGGTATGGCTGCCCAGTTGGCGGATGCGTTGTTCGCACCAGACCAGATGATCGATTTCTTCCTCGGCCGCATGCTCCATCGCCGCCCGCACCTGCGGCAGTTTGGCGGTCAGGGCCTGGCCTTGATACAGCGCCTGGGCACAGACTTCACCGGTATGGTTGATGCGCATCAGGCCGGCGACGTGACGGGTGTCCTCGTCGCTCATTTTGCTTTCTGGCTGCAGGATGGCCGGCGACGGGCGATAAGGCTGGCCACTGAAGGGCAGCAAGGTGCGCATCGCGGTATCGGCTTGCAACAGAAGACGGTCAATGGGCGAGTAGTGACGTTGGGTAGTCATGCTGACCTCCGGGAAGAATCTCGGCGGCCAGTTTACCGCAATCGGTAGGGGAAGGTTTGCCCTGGGTCATGGCGATTGACGACACAACCCGGAGCAACAGGGGGATCAGCCCGGTGGCCAGTGCATCTGGCGTTGACCCAGGACGTGCATATGAATGTGGTAGACGGTCTGCCCACCCAGTTCATTGCAGTTCATCACCACCCGAAAGCCTTCTTCACAGCCCAGCTCCAGCGCCAGGCGTTGTGCGGTGAACAGGATATGCCCGGCCAGCGCCTTGTCGTCCTCGGTGAGGTCGTTGAGGGTGCGCACCGGCTTTTTCGGAATGACCAGGAAGTGCACGGGGGCCTGGGGGGCAATGTCGTGGAAGGCCAGGACCTGGTCATCCTCGTAAATGATCTTGGCAGGTATTTCTCTGTTGATGATCTTGGTGAACAGAGTATCCACAGCTGTTTCTCCATGTTGATGGGCCGCTCTGAGTGTACTGAAGAGACCACGCTGGTGCCCGACCTTTTATTGCGTTGGTGCTCAGCGCGGGCAATAGGCCTTGTTGACCATGCCGACGATGGTTCGGGTCAACCAGCGCGAGCCCAGGCGCGGCAGGAAGGCGAACCAGCGATTGCGCCGTCCGGGGATGATGATTGCACGATTCTTATCCAGTGCCCGCACGGTGTACAGCGCCACTTCCTCGGGGCTCATCAACAACTTGCTGGCGTTCAGTTTGCTGTCGTCCAACTGTGCGGTACGAAAGAAGGCGGTCCGGGTCGGGCCGGGGCACAGCACCGAAACCTTGACCGCACATTTTTTCAGCTCCACCCGCAGGCCTTCGGAAAAGTGCAGCACATAGGCCTTGCTGGCGTAGTAGGTGCTCATCCAGGGGCCTGGATTGAAGGCCGCCACGGAAGCTACGTTGAGAATCTGCCCGCCACCCTGCAGGGCCATGCTGTTGCCAATGGCATGACACAGGCGCGTGAGGGCGAGGATGTTGACTTCAATCAGGTCTTGTTCGGTCATCCAGTCCTGGGCCAGGAAGGGGCCGCAGGTGCCGATGCCAGCGCAATTGACCAGTAGGTCGATCTGCCGCTCGCCCTCTTCGAGCTCCAGCAAGAAGCCGGACAGGCGCAGCGGTTCACCCAGGTCGCAGGCGCGAAACAGCACTTCGACGCCAAAGCGCTGGGTCAACTCGATGGCGATGCTTTCCAACTGATCACGTTGACGAGCCACCAGAATCAGGCTGCGGCCTCGGCGCGCCAGGGCTTCGGCCATGGCCAAGCCGATGCCGCTGGAAGCGCCAGTGATCAGTGCGTAACGGGTCATGCAGTTCTCCATCGCAACGGCTCGAGGCCTGTGGACAGAGGGTTCACAGGTCGCCAGCGCGTTTATTCTTTCTCATAGTCTACAGGGGGCTGGGCGGCTTGCGCCGCATCGTCTGCCTCAACGTTTTCAGCCGACTCGTCGATCTCGTAGCCGCTGCTCATGGTGCTTTCGTATTCTT
Organism: Pseudomonas sp. RA_35y_Pfl2_P32; assembly: GCF_963970735.1. NCBI lineage: Bacteria > Pseudomonadati > Pseudomonadota > Gammaproteobacteria > Pseudomonadales > Pseudomonadaceae > Pseudomonas > Pseudomonas sp. RA_35y_Pfl2_P32. Next base: position 8,393 of record NZ_CAXAQF010000002.1, on the reverse strand, counting down.
CGGTGACGGCACTGAGGCCGCCAGCCAGCGCGCCGACAAACACCACGGCAATCACCACCAGCCAAAGGCCGGCCAATACGTTCACCGCAGTGCTATTGGGCGGTTGCGGTGCGCCGTAGCGGTTGGCGCCGGGGATGCCCGGGATGACCGCCAATGCGATGGGAAACAGGCTGCCCACAATGGGCACCAGGTTCAGGAACCACAGCCAGCCGGACCAGCCCAGGTCATGCAGGCGCTGTACGCTGATGGTGATATTCACATAGAAGTAGGCAAGCAGGCCGACGACACAAACAATTGCCCCCAACACCCTGTTATCGCCCGCCAACAGGCCCAGCCCCAGTGTACCGGCGACACCACCTATGATCAGCAGTGCAGCCAGCGACCAGGCCAGATACCGCAAGCGACCGATGCGTCCCTGGACACTGAACACCTTGAGTTCGGAAAACGTTGTGTTGACCTCACCCACTGGCGCGCGGGGCGGGGCATAGGGCGAGGTATCGGGCTCGGGCAGGGGCGCTGTGGCGGGTTTGACGTCACTCAGATTGAGCTCGATCGAAGGCTCGGCCTCGATCCGCGCATCAACGCCGGTCTTTGTCAGGGCCGAGAGATAGGTGTGCGCATCGGCCTGGGAAAGGTTGTGCTTGAGAGCGACGAGTTCGCCACTGAACAGCCGTTCGATGGCACTGACATCACACTTGAACAATTCGGCGAGGTTGAGTTTCGCCGTGGTGATCTCGACCCCTGGCAGCAGGGCGCCGTCGAAGACAATCTTGAAACGGTTTTCGCTCATGCCAGTACTTCCTTGTCGCGATTGATCGGGGTGTGCGCGTTACCTGGGGCAGCCAAATCCGGCTGACCCAGGTCGGTGGCTTAACGCGGCCAGCGTTTGGGCAGTTGGGCCGCCAGTTCCTGCGCTTTACGGTACTCGGCATCCAACCGGGCGACCAGTTCGTCTACGCTGGGCAGGTCGTCGATTTCACCGACGCCCTGACCGGCAGACCACACGGTTTTCCAGGCTTTGGCTTCATCGCTGATCGGCTTGAGCTTGGCGCCGAAGTTGATTTCGCCCTTGCCTTGCAAGGCGTCGAGATCAAAACCGGCGTTGAGCAGGCTTTGGCGCATGAAACTTGCCGGTACGCCCGAGACCGCTGGCGTATGAACGATGTCCGCCGCTCTGGACGTCAGCAACATCTCTTTGTAGGCCTCAGGTGCATGGCTTTCAGTGGTGCCGATAAACCGTGTGCCGAAGTAGGCCAGGTCGGCGCCGAGCAGTTGCGCGGCGAGAATTTCATGGCCGTGGTTCAGGCAGCCGGCCAGCAGCAGGGTCTTGTCGAAGAACTGACGGATTTCGGCAATCAGCGAGAAGGGGCTCCAGGTGCCGGCGTGACCACCGGCACCGGCGGCAACGGCGATCAAGCCATCGACGCCGGCTTCGGCGGCTTTTTCGGCATGCCGGCGGGTTGTCACGTCGTGGAACACCAGACCACCGTAGCTATGCACCGCATCAACCACTTCTTTCACTGCCCCCAGGCTGGTGATCACGATCGGCACTTTATGCTCGATGCAGATCGCCAGGTCGGCCTGCAGCCGTGGATTGCTGTTGTGCACAATCAGGTTCACAGCATAGGGCGCGGGGTTCTTCAGCTGCGCCAGACCCGCTTCGATCTCCTCCAGCCAGGCCTTGAAGCCGCTGCTTTCGCGCTGGTTCAGGGCCGGAAAGCTGCCGACCACGCCATTGCGACAGCACGCCAGCACCAGTTGTGGATTGGAGATCAGGAACATCGGCGCCGCCACGACGGGCAGGCGCAGGTGTTGTTCTAGCAAAGCGGGCAGCGACATTGGAAGTACCCCGATGGAAAGCGTTCAGTAGGATTAGAACGGCCGTACGACGACCAAAATTACAATAGCCAGCAATATCAGAACCGGCACTTCATTGAACCAGCGATAAAAGACATGGCTGCGGGTGTTTTCGCCACGGGCGAAACGCTTCACCTGGGCGCCGCACATGTGGTGGTAGCCAATCAGCAGCACCACCAGCGTCAGCTTCGCGTGCATCCAGCCGCCCTGGGTGAAGTAGGCGCTGGGGTTGAGGCTGATCAGCCAGCCGCCAAAGATCAGCGTGGCGATCATTGCCGGGCCCATGATGCCCCGGTACAGCTTGCGCTCCATGAGGCTGAAGCGCTCCTTGCTGATGCTGTCTTCGCTTTGGGCGTGGTAGACGAACAGGCGCGGCAGGTAAAACAGGCCGGCAAACCAGCACACGACGCTGATGATATGAAAAGCTTTGAGCCACAAATAAAGCATTTTTAGTTATTCCCAGGTTCACGGTAGCCCGAATAGTAGAGGCTTGAGCGCCCGCACGTCACCTTGACGGTTGTCGCAGGGGCGCGCGGCCCCTATTATCGACGGCTTTCCAGTGGGTTCGTTGAGGGCAGGTTTATGGTCAAGGTCGGTATCGTCGGCGGCACGGGTTACACCGGTGTCGAATTGCTGCGTCTGTTGGCACAGCATCCGCAAGCAGAAGTGGCAGTGATCACTTCCCGATCCGAGGCCGGTCTGGCCGTGGCTGATCTGTACCCGAACCTGCGTGGCCACTACGATGGCCTGGCGTTCAGCGTTCCGGACATCAAGACCCTGGGGGCCTGCGATGTCGTATTCTTCGCCACCCCTCACGGCGTTGCCCACGCCTTGGCTGGCGAGCTGCTCGCGGCCGGGACCAAGGTCATCGACCTGTCCGCCGACTTCCGTCTGCAGGACGCGGATGAGTGGGCCAAGTGGTACAACCAACCGCACGGTGCGCCCGAGTTGTTGGAGGAGGCGGTTTACGGCCTGCCGGAAGTCAATCGCGAGCAAATCAAACAGGCTCGCCTGATCGCTGTGCCGGGCTGCTACCCAACGGCCACTCAACTGGGCTTCCTGCCGCTGCTGGAAGCGGGTCTGGCCGATACGTCGCGCCTGATCGCTGACTGCAAGTCCGGGGTCAGCGGTGCGGGTCGCGGCGCGGCTGTCGGTTCGCTGTACTCGGAAACATCGGAAAGCATGAAGGCCTACGCGGTCAAAGGTCACCGTCACCTGCCAGAAATTCGCCAGGGCCTGCGTCGCGCCGCTGGCCAGGACGTTGGCTTGACCTTCGTGCCGCACTTGACCCCGATGATTCGTGGCATTCACTCCACGCTGTACGCCACAGTGGTCGATCGTTCCGTGGACCTGCAGGCGTTGTTCGAGAAGCGCTATGCCAACGAACCGTTCGTCGATGTCATGCCGGCTGGCAGCCACCCGGAAACCCGCAGCGTGCGTGGTGCCAACGTCTGCCGGATTGCGGTACACCGCCCGCAGGATGGCGACCTGGTGGTGGTGTTGTCGGTGATCGACAACCTGGTCAAAGGCGCCTCGGGCCAGGCGGTACAGAACCTGAACATCCTGTTTGGCCTGGACGAACGCCTGGGGCTGTCCCATGCGGGCATGCTGCCTTAAGCGTCGCAGCGTCGAACAAAAAGGCCCGTCAACGGGCCTTTTTGTTGTCTGGGAAACGAGTTGGGTTGATTGCTATACCATAACAATAGTTGACCGATTTTCTGGGAGAAGCGGATAATGCCCGTCATCACGCATTATGGCGGCGTAACGCCGGGAGATAGTCAGCATGAGCGTCGAATCCTTCACCCCCACGGCTTTGCAATTCACCCACAGTGCCGCGCACAAGGTGAAGAGCCTGGTCGATGAAGAGGGTAATGATCGCTTGAAGCTGCGCGTATTTGTTACGGGCGGCGGTTGTTCAGGGTTTCAATACGGCTTTACCTTCGATGAAGAAGTCGCCGATGACGACACCATCGTCGAGCGCGAAGGCGTCAGCCTGGTGGTCGACCCGATGAGTTACCAGTACTTGGCCGGTGCCGAGGTGGATTATCAGGAGGGTCTGGAAGGTTCGCGGTTTGTGATCAAGAACCCGAATGCAACCACCACCTGCGGTTGTGGTTCTTCGTTCTCGATCTGATCGCTACACGCAGTATCCGCTGTACTCGACGCCGCATGGCCCAAGGCTTTTGCGGCGTTTTGCTGTCTGGTGTTCAGGCGGGGTAGATGGCGCCGAGGACTCGCAGGCCGCGGGCGCCGGTGACGCTGGGGCGATTGGCCGGGATGCCTTCGAGGCAGCAATGGGCCAGCCAGGCAAAGGCCATGGCTTCGACCCAGTCTGGGTCGACACCGTAAGCTGCGGTGCTGTCGACGCCTGCATTGGGCAGCAGGCTGGCGAGGCGAGCCATCAGTGCCGCATTGTGGGCGCCACCCCCACACACCAGCAGGGTCTGGGTGTCGACTTGCGCAGCTTGCAGTGATTCGACAATGGTCAGCGCGGTCAGCTCAAGCAGCGTGGCCTGTACGTCTTGGGCGGCGAATGCTGGCAGGCGCGCCAGGTGCTGGGTCAGCCAGGGCAGGTTGAACACTTCCCGGCCAGTGCTTTTCGGGCCCTTGGTCAGGAAGAAGGGGTCGCTGAGCAAGGCGTTCAGCAAGGCCGGCTCGACACGGCCGCTAGCCGCCCATAGGCCATCGCGGTCGAAGGTTTCCCCGCGTTGCTGATGAATCCAGGCATCCAGCAGGACGTTACCGGGGCCGCAGTCGAACCCCGAGACCGGCTTGCCCGTTTCAATCAAACTCAGATTGCTGAAGCCGCCCACGTTCAACACCGCACGATTGCCGTGATGCTGGCCAAACAAGGCCTCATGGAAGGCCGGCACCAGCGGTGCGCCTTGGCCGCCGGCCGCGACATCACGGCTGCGGAAGTCGCTGACGACGCTGATGCCGGTCAGTTCGCTGAGCAGGGCCGGATTGCCGATTTGCACGGTGAAGCCGCGTGCGGGTTCGTGGCGAATGGTCTGGCCGTGGCTGCCTATCGCACGGATGTCGACGGCTTTGAGCTGTTGCGCGGCGAGCAGGGCGTTGATTCCCTGGGCCGCCAAGGTGACCCAGTTGTGCTGGGCAATCGCGGATCGGGCGATCTCGTCCGGGCCGCTGGCGCACAAACCAAGCAGCTCGGTGCGCAGGGATTCAGGCATGGGAATGTAGTGGGTGGCGATCAGCTTGATCGCCCCCTCGTACTCGATCAGCGCTATGTCCAGGCCATCCAGGCTGGTCCCGGACATCAGGCCGATATAGAGCGCCATGGCTTAGCGTTTGCTCGACGCGAGCAGGGTGGCTTTCTCTTGCGCCATGCGCGCCATTAGCGGCTGGCTCTGCTGCAGGAAGCGTGCACGCTCAGCCTTGGCGATCGGATCGGCCATGGGCAGTTTCTGGCCCAGCGGGTCGACGTGGACGCCGTTGACCTGGAACTCATAGTGCAAGTGCGGCCCGGTCGACAGGCCGGTGGTGCCGATGTAGCCGATGACCTGGCCCTGCTTGACGCTGCCACCGGTCTTCACGCCTTTGGCGAAGCCTTGCATGTGGCCGTACAGGGTGCGGTAGGCGTTGCCGTGCTGAATGATTACGGTGTTGCCGTAGCCACCGCGGCGGCCTGCCAGCAGGACCTTGCCGTCGCCGGCAGCCTTGATCGGCGTACCACGGGGGGCGGCGTAGTCGACGCCTTTGTGGGCGCGGATTTTGTTCAGAATTGGATGCTTGCGGCCCATGGAGAAACGCGAGCTAATACGAGCGAAGTCCACTGGTGTACGGATGAACGCCTTGCGCATGCTGTTGCCGTCAGCGGTGTAGTAGCTGCTGTTGCCTTGCTTGTTGGTATAGCGCACGGCGGTGTAGGTTTTGCCGCGGTTAGTGAAGCGGGCGGAGAGGATTGGGCCATTGCCGACAGCCTTGCCGTTGACCACTTTCTGTTCGTAGATCACGTCGAATTCGTCACCCTGGCGAATGTCCTGGGCGAAGTCGACGTCGTAGCCAAATACGCTGGCCATGTCCATGGTCAGGCTGTGGGACAGGCCGGCACGGGCTGCAGACTGGGACAGCGAACTGTTGATCACGCCATGGGCGTAAGCGGTCCGTACGGTCGGCTTGGCGGTAGTGCGACTGAAGGCATAACCCTTGGCATTCTTGCTCAGGCTAATGCTTTCGAGGTCGCTGATCTTGCTGTGCAGCGTCTTCAGTTGGCCGTCCGGGCCTAGCTCGAACTCAAGCTTCTGGCCGCGCTTGAGCTGGGTGAAGAGCTTGGCTTGCTTGTCGCTGGCAAGGATCTCGCTGACTGAAGTGGAGGGCAGTCCGACCTTCTCGAACAGCGTGGATAGCGTGTCACCCTTGGCAACAATCACTTCGCGGTGGCTCGGTGCCTTGTTCTCTTCAACCACTGGTGCGGGAGCCGCTTCAGCGGTTTGCGGGGTGTCTTCGGTGCTGTTTTCAATCTTGGCGAAGGGAGATTCTACGGGTTCGCTTGTGGCTTGAGCGGCGTCGGCAGCGTCTTGATCTTGTGTCAGTTGTTCTACGGGGCTTTCCAGCTCAAGGCTCAGGGTTGTCTTTTTGGCTTCGACGTCACTGGATGGAAACACCAGGAGCGCCAGGCTGAGCAAGGCGGCAATGCCGCTCGCAGCGAGCAGGTGGGTCTTCGGATAAAGCGGCGGCGCTTTAGGCGGTTCTGTGGTCATAGGTAATTTGACTTTGGAAAAGATGAATTGGAAAAGATGAATGACATGATGAAGATGAAATAACTGTATAAAATATAACCAAATCATCTCTTAAGCAAGCCGCGAGTGCTCTGTTCGTGGATTGCTGGCCGTGCGCCGGGCAAAACTTGTATTTGGTGCGCGATCTTGTATGGTTGGGTCCCTTTGAATCTGAGCCTTGCAGGTTGGTTATGAAGTCGGTTGAAGAGCAGCTAGCGCTGATCAAACGTGGTGCGGAAGAACTGTTGGTCGAGTCCGAGCTGATCGAGAAGCTCAAGCGTGGCCAGCCGCTGCGTATTAAGGCTGGCTTCGACCCGACTGCCCCGGATTTGCACCTGGGTCACACGGTGCTTATTAATAAGCTGCGCCAGTTCCAGGATCTGGGTCACCAGGTAATCTTCCTGATTGGTGACTTCACTGGGATGATCGGCGATCCAAGCGGCAAGAGCGCGACTCGTCCGCCCCTGACTCGTGAGCAGGTCCTCGAGAATGCCGAGACCTATAAGACTCAGGTGTTCAAGATCCTCGATCCGGCCAAGGCCGAAGTGGCGTTCAACTCCACCTGGATGGATCAGATGGGGCCGGCGGACTTCATTCGCCTGACGTCGCAGTACACCGTGGCGCGGATGCTCGAGCGCGACGACTTCGACAAGCGCTACTCGACCAATCAGCCTATCGCTATTCACGAGTTCCTCTATCCGCTGGTCCAGGGTTATGACTCGGTGGCTTTACGCGCCGACGTCGAGCTGGGCGGTACCGACCAGAAATTCAACCTGCTGATGGGGCGTGAGCTGCAGCGTGGATATGGTCAGGAGGCTCAGTGCATTCTGACCATGCCGCTGCTTGAAGGTCTGGACGGCGTGAAGAAGATGTCCAAGTCCCTGGGGAACTACGTCGGGATTCAGGAAGCACCGGGCGTCATGTACGGCAAACTGGTTTCGATTCCGGACGCGCTGATGTGGCGTTACTTCGAGTTGCTCAGCTTCCGTTCCATGGCAGAGATCGATGCGTTGCGTGCTGATGTCGAGGCGGGTGCCAACCCGCGGGATATCAAGATCAAGCTGGCCGAAGAGATCGTCGCGCGTTTCCATGGTGAAGAGGCTGCGGCCAATGCTCACCGTGCTGCGGGCAATCGCATGAAAGAAGGCGAGCTGCCGGACGACTTGCCGGAAATCGAGCTGACGGCCACTGAAGATATGCCGATCGCAGCCGTCCTTAATAAGGCAGGGCTGGTAAAGAACTCGGCAGTTGCTCGTGATCTGCTTGGTTCGGGTGGCGTGCGCATTGATGGTGAAGTCGTTGATCGTTCCTTTATATATGTATTGGGTGCCACCCATGTTTGCCAGGCTGGCAAGAAGGCATTTGCGCGTATTACGCTCAAATCCGAGTAATGCTGAAATAAGGGCTTGACGGCGAATTGTAACGGTCTATAATTCGCCCCACTTCCGGCGCAGTCGAAACGGAAAACTCCTTGGAAAACAATGAGTTAAGCAGTTTTCGGCAGCAGGTTGCTTCAGTTCATCGAAGCGCGAAAGGAGTTGAAAAAGAGGTGTTGACAGCAGCGTGTAACGCTGTAGAATTCGCCTCCCGCTACCGAGTGATCGGAAGCGCAAGTGGTTGAAGTTGTTGAAGAAATCTTCGAAAGCTTCTGAAAAATACCACTTGACAGTAAATGAGGCTGCTGTAGAATGCGCGCCTCGGTTGAGACGAAAGATCTTAACCAACCGCTCTTTAACAACTGAATCAAGCAATTCGTGTGGGTGCTTGTGCTGTCAGACTGATAGTCAAAAAGATTAT